>CAIODU010000171.1 GCA_903857165.1 uncultured Methylococcaceae bacterium
CGCGAAGGAACTCAAAACCATCAACGCCACATCGGGAAGCATCAGCAATGTCTGTCATCTCTCGTAAGCCATCAACAGTCGGGTATTGTGCTACGAGAACGATCTCTCTGCCTCAAAAAAAGGCCAAAGTCGAGATATATATATCTTCGTATTTCGCGATCATGCGGCTGATATCGAAATACTGTTCAATACGCCGACGCGCGGCTTCCCCCATGCGCCGACTGCCGTCCGGGTCTTGTAGCAGACTCAGTACCGCCCGCGCCAGTTCTTCATGCGAACCGGAAAGCACCAATAGGCCCGTTTCACCGTCTACCACGACTTCCGGCGTTCCGCCAACCCGCGTCGCCACGACTGGCAACCCGCAAGCCATTGCTTCAAGGAGCGTGAGCGAAACCCCTTCACGCAGGGAGGGCAGGATGAAAAGGCTAGACCTTTCCAGAACAGCCCGGACATCGCAGACTTGACCAAGAAACCGAACCTGATCCTCAAGCCCGAGTTCACGAACCATTGTTTGGAGTTCTGCCATGCAGACCCCGTCTCCCGCGATTTCCAGTTGGAACGAGGGGCATGTCTCGCGGATGATTGCCACTGCCCGGATAAGTGTGCCGATGTCCTTTTCCGGGCTAAGGCGTGCGACCGTCACTGCGTTCGTTCCCGGATTGGGACGGGCGAAACTGAAAAACGATGTATCAATGCCGTTCAAGATCGTGTGTATTTTGCGGGGATCGATGCCGGTTTCCACCATCTGCCGGGTCATGTCACCGCTCACACAAACCATCGCATCGGCAAACCAAAATGCCATTCGAAACGCACGGGTTGCGCGTGGAAATGGGGCCAAGGCGTTTCCGTGGCAGGTATGGACGGCATGTACCCTAGCCAGCCGGGCTGCCGGTGCTCCATAGATGAGGGTTTTGGGGTCGTGCGTGTGCAAAATATCGGCCTGCCATGTGCGCAGCAGGGCCGCGATCCGCAACACGACACCCGGTCGCAAGCCTTCCGGTTGGTTTAGGGTGATTACAGGCCAGCCTGCGGCTTCGATGTCATCTGCCAGTGCGCCTCGACCGCTGAATGATACAAACTTTAACTCGAATTTGCTCCGGTCGGTGTGGCGGGCGAACTCTACCAGCAATTTTTCCAAGCCACCAATCTCAAGGCCGTGTGTCAGGTGAACAACACGAATAGGACGTTGCATGTTATGTTTGCGCTGTAGCAATTTTAAGTCTACCAAGATAAACGTGAACTGATGTTGCATGAAGCTGCAAGCTTACGACAAGGCTCGCTGTAGCGTGAAGGTTGCCATCCTTGGACGCTGGATGCCGCATCCACGCCGGAATGACGGGCCATATTTCATCATTTTGGCTCAAACTGAGAATCGCCGCAGACAATCTCCATGGGTTGACTAATATTGTACTCACTTATTGGAAGGAATGGGGACTTTTTGGCTGACTAGGCTGTGTCCGTGCATCTGCAAGGCATTCGGTGCCTTGTTGCCTGAGGCATTGCAGACGCCCAGCGATTAGTTCGGAAAAAAGGCGTGAGCCACGATCAGTGAAATGCACAAAGTCGGCGAAAAACTCCCCGCCTTCAGGCATTTTCGCTGCCGCGTCAATCAAAATGAGGTGTTCGGATAGCGCAATCTCCTTGAGGATTGCGTTCGCACGCGCCTCCATATCTAAGAAACCTTCCTCCTTAAGCATCGGATAAAATTGACGCCAGTTGATCATCATCGGGGTCTCGTGCGAATCCAGGCGAGGCCCAAAGTAGGTTGCATGGGTCACTAGCACGGGGACAACGCCATCTGCACGGAGACCAAAAATGACCCTCTTAATATCTTCACGAAAAGTGTCCAGCAATGAGTCGGGCGCCCGTTCCATGACTAGCGGCGTGTCCGCAAACACTCGGAGCGCCCGCCGTTCGCGCAACCAGTCGATCAGCCAGTGCGGCGCGTTATTTTTGAAAATGGTTTCGGCGCGGTATTTGATCCTCAACTCAGATGCCGGGGGCGTTGGTGTTTTGCCATTCGCCTTGGGCTTTGGACCGAAATTCCCAGTCCGGTAAAGTTCCCCTACTATGGACGGGTAAATAATGACCACCTGTGGCGAGGTTAGTTGGATAAATTCCGGCAGGCGCTTCTCGAAAGTCGAAACCAACATGCCTGCAAAGGCAAAATTCACCACTTCAATGCGAACCGGGCCAGGGCGTGAATTTAGGCTTTGCTCAAGTTCGCGGGGCCATTCATGGTCGATGCTCTCATAGAGGCCAAAAGTCTCGGATGACCCCACTGTGCCGATACGCAATCCGTCCGGCCGGAGCTCAGGCCCCCGGAAACCCAGCGAGTTGAGCTTCCACTTAAGGTAGTGCGCATAGGGCTTGCCGCGCTTTCCGAGTGCGTCAGTCTCAACGAGGCTTTCCTGATTGAAATTCTTGAAAATTGGGGCTCTGAACGTAATCCAATCGTCAACCCGAACCGCCACCTCAATGCTCACGGCGAACAGGACAAGCCAAAGGACATAACGTGCCGATCGCATGATGCCTTGGGTTCGCGTCAACTTAAGTTCCATATATTTGTTGGCATATTAAAACTGAAAATAAATAAAACCCTGGGGAAGCCCGCCCCGGAACAGCACCAGATACGTGATCACCCCATAACATACCGCCCTAAGCTCCGCCGGTATCCGCCAGGCGCTAAAAAGATCGAGTTGGCCGGCGCGAAATTCCACTGCCTGCACGACAAAAATGGGCACGGCATAAACCGCCACGGTATTTAAGGTAGCCAGATCAAACCCCTCAAGCGGTGAGCTTAGCTTTGCAGTCATGCGCAGCACCTCATCCAGCGAGTCGGCTCTGAATAGTAGCCACCCGTAGCAAGTCAGAATGAACATCGCCAGTGTGCAGAAGCTTGCGGATGCTAACGCCCCGATCTTTCCCGGCCAGGCAAAAAAAGTGGCCAGCCAGGGTCCGGTCGCACGGTGCATGGCAAGCAACAGGCCATGATACCCCCCCCATAGCACGAAATTCCAGGCCGCGCCGTGCCAAAACCCCCCGATCACCATGGTCAGCATCAGGTTACGATACACCACCGGGGCCGACCCACGCCCCCCCCCGAGCGAGAAGTAGAGATAGTCACGCAGCCACGTTGAAAGGCTGATGTGCCAGCGCCGCCAAAAATCCTGCGGGTTGCGGGCAAAATAGGGAAGGTTGAAGTTGAGCATGAACTCAAAACCCATCAGTTTCGCAACACCCCTCGCGATGTCCGTGTAGCCGGAAAAATCGCAGTAAATCTGCACGGCGAAGGCAACCGTTGCGGCGACCACTTCAAACCCGCTCGCGGTGGGCAGATCATAGACATGGTTCACGAAAGGGGCAAGGTTGTCTGCGATGAAAACCTTTTTAAGATACCCGCAAAAGATCAGGTGGATGCCGTCAGCCCATTTTTCCCGGGTGATCGTCCGTGGGGCATTGACTTGTCCAAGCAGGTTGCTTGCGCGTTGAATAGGCCCGGCTACAAGATGGGGGAAATAAAGCACCGCCAGGAAAAAATCCCAGAAGCTTTGTGTCGCATGGGTTTGCCCGCGGTACACGTCGATGGTGTAGGCGAGCGCCTGGAAGGTATAGAACGAAATTCCGACTGGCAGGATGACTTGGAGCGTCGGCAGGGAGACATTCATGCCCATCAGCGCCCCGGCCTGCTGAACATTTTCCGCAAAAAAATTAAAATATTTGAAAAAGCCGAGCAGCCCAAGGTTGGATACCAAGCTGACAATAAGATAAGGCCGCCGATCCGTTTGCGGCTTGCCCTGGCTAACCAGTTGTTCCAGCCGTCGCGCAACCCAGTAGTCAATTGTTGTGGAAAATAACAGGGGAAAAACAAACTTCCAATTCCAGCTCGCGTAAAAAAAGATGCTCGCCGCCAACAGAAATCGGTTCTGCCCCCGCCAAGGCAGCAGCAGGTAGACGATCAGTACTGTTGGAAGAAACAGTAAAAACTCTAGCGAATTAAAAAGCATGAGAAAGACTCATCATCTTTGCCCGGAAGTTTTCGCACGGCACAAAAGACCCTCGACAAAACCCGTTAAACATTTTTTGCACAAAACCTTGTAGAATGGCACATCGAAGGCATATGTAACCATCAAGCTAAAAGCGCACCTTGCAAGTATAGTCCGCCATAATACCAGATGCCTTGGATGGCATATAAGTGCCGGGGCATGTTTTTTTACATTTTTCAGGAAAAAAGATTCACTTCCGTTATGTTCCATGCTTAAAGCAAGACAAGGTTTATTCTTAACATTCATAAACTTATTCAGTAGCCATTAACATGACTAGCCTAGCAAATCCAACCGACGTGACGCAAAAAAGAAGCCCGCCGGATCGACTCTTCTATCTCGATGCCCTCCGGGGCACGGCGATTGTCTTCGTAGTCTGGCTCCATGCGGGCGCTTATGCGCATCATGAAGTCACCCTGCCCGCCGCACGTTTTTTTCTTCGTCTCGTCGATCCCGGTGTGGCGTTTTTCTTCCTGGCCGATGGGTTTCTCTTCGCGCGCCACATATGCCGCCATCAAGGATTTCAGTATGTTGACTATATGCGCAAAAGCGCATGGCGGCTGCTTCTGCCTTGGCTGATCTTCACCACAGCGTATGGCCTACTGCGGGCGGGTTTCGAGTCCGCAGGTTTTTTTACCACTTATCTGCTGATCGGGCATTCGTTCGCTGAAATCCTCTACACGCTATTCAATTCGTCTGTTGCCCCGCAGATGTATTTTCTGATGTCACTATTTTTAATCCGTGCGCTCTCCCCCCTTGCCAGGCATCTGGCGATCGGGGGATGGCGTATAGCGCTGTTCGCAACCGTCGCTTACATCCTTCTCCTGAAATTCAGCGGTTTTAAGCTCGGGTTTGACCCGATCACCAGTGCCATTGCGGGCTTCCAATATTATTTGTTAGGTATCCTATATTTCCACCTCGATGGCATCTTTCGCCGTCGAGCGCCGCTTATTGCCCTATTATGTCTGCTCGGATACGGGATCATGGTGGCCTCGGAGGCTCAGTGTCTGCTACCCGTCTCAGCGGGGATATTGACAAAGCTTGTTGCAATGACGGCAAACTACGCACTGTATCTATTCGTGGTTCGACGCGTAGGAGTTCTGGTGGGGCTGGGCCAGCGCACGATGGAAATATATCTTTTGCATGCGCCAGTGCTAATATTTGGCGTTGCTCTAGTCGCGGGGCGGGTTGTTGCCAATCCCTTATATCTGCATCTAGCGGTCACAGCGGCGAGTTTATTAGGCGCGATTGCCGCTGGTTGGGTCGTCTCCCGCGTTCCCAAGGGCCGGATTATCTTCGGAGAGAACCACTAAAGGCGGAACGGCCAGAGCAGCCGAACATTCATCTGGCTAAGTTCCGTGCCACAAAGTGCCGCCACGCAGTCTTTTCAGGCCGATCAATTGAATAACCGAACGAAAATGTAAAGACCTACCAGGAAGAGTAGGCTGACCCGTGCCAAACGCATCATAAGTGATAAGTTCACCCGATAACCTGTCAATATCTTCGGTGCATTGGTCACGCGCAAATAGGCGGTCGCCAGCCCCAGAACCATGTACGTTGATATGTAGTAGGTTTGGCTGAGCGTCAGGATCAATGTTGCAATGCCCGCGGTGATTGCCATCAAAAAGGGCTGCGCCCACTGGAGATGGGTATCCACAATTTCCGAACGGGAAACGCCCATGCGGTAAATTGCCCAAAGGGCCAAAAAAAAGGCACCGACGAAGAATGTTCCGCCAAAAAATCCAAGTTCGGCATATGCTTGCACATAGGAGCTATGGGCAGGTTGTCCAGAGTCGGTGGACTCACGGAATTTCTCTGCGCCGATTCCGAATAGCGGGGCACTTTTTAAAAACACGAGACCCTCATTCCAAAGTGATATTCGCAAGTGTGCCGTGCCCCCGGTCGAAATGGTGGTGAGGCGACCTTTGACAATGGGCAACAGCAAAGGCAGTCCCGCTGTCCCCAGGATGGCGGCTTTTTTCCATCCGTAGCGAGCCAGCAGTGCCACGCCACAAGCACCTATTAAGGCAATGAAGCCGCCACGGGATTGCGTTTGCGTCAGTGCGTAGATGGAGATAAGCGACGATGCCAAGTATAGTATTCGTGGCAACGGAAAAAGACGATCCCCCGTCCAGTAAATGCCTAGGATAATACCTATGAGAATCACCACGGACATGTCGTTTGGATCGGCGAACATGCCACTGCCAGTCATCCGTGCCACCTCTATTCGTTCGCCCGTCGCAGAGAGATAACCTTCATTTAAGGTTTCTTTCATGCTCAACTTAATTAAGCCATGGTGTTGGAGCAATACCAAGACAATAAAAGCCATGGCGAAAACCCATAGCCAAAAAAGAAACCGTCTGAAACGGCTGGGCGTGTTCACCAAGCTAACAAGCAAAGTGTAGTAAATTACGTGCTTGAGGAACATCCATCCTTGGGTCACCGCAGCATTGATGTCGAGGTGCGCCAGATTCGACGTCCACACAGTCACCAGCAATCCGAGGACACACAGCGTAATGGGCTGCGCCTGCAAATTCCGCTTGGATAACTGTTCCAGCATAGCTTGGAATGACAGCACGAGGCAAGGCAAAATAAGATAGAAGAAAAATTCAAATCCGCGCGACGCTGGGAAGATTTCCCCCGGACGGATGAATATTGTCGCGGTGACAAGTATGAAAAAGAGGAAATTCATCTTTCAGTCATCGCGGGCCATCGCACAGGTTTTGTGTCGTTGCTAGGAACTTCTCCGCAATTCGAAGTGGATCGAAGTGCGCCCTTGCCAGTTCGAAGGCACATAGCCCAAATTCCCTCGCTTGTGCCGGACGGAGATTCACCAGGGCATCAGCCCACTCGCCTTCAGTTTCCGCTTGGAAATAATGCACACCAGGCTCCACCCCGATGCCCTCGACCCCGATCGCAGTGCTGATGCACGGGCGGTAATGCAGGCTGGATTCTATCGCTTTGACGCGGGTTCCGCTGCCATAAAAGATCGGGACGATCGATGCCAGGGACTGCGCGTAGTAAGGCGCGACGCTTTCCGCGCGGCCCAGGAAGCGGACGCCGGGCAACTGCAAATAGGGTTTGAGCCATTCCCCGTCACCCGAACCGATGATCGTCAACTCCAAGTCGGGCGCTTGCAGTATCGCCATGGGCCAGACCTTTTCCAGCAGCCAGCGCAGCCCGTCACGGTTCGGGGGCCAATCCAACCGTCCCACGAAAAGAATCCGGCGAGGACTTCCCTGGGTGAACTCCACCTGCTGGATTCCGGTCGGGGGGGCGATGCCGATGGGCAGGGTGGCAATCTCTGGACCCTTCACCATCCCCTTCACCATCCCCTTGAAAATATCCCCGTCCACTGACGAGACGGGGAATACGACACAGCAGCTTGCACAGATTTTTTTCTCAAAAATGGCCATCAAGAAGGATTGGTAAGCTAGAAATGCATGTATTACAGGATTCCTAGCTTCCTTTGCGGCACGCACCCAGATATCCCGCTCGACATTGTGCGCCCGATAGACGGACTGTCGCTGTGGGATTCCTGCATTGATGATCCATCCTGCCGGATGGAGCCCGTCATAGACGATAATGGCATCGCGATGGGATTCGACGAAAACCTTCACGCCTTGTGAAACCGCTTTTGCAGAGTAAGGCGCGATCGTCACAGGGATGTTCGGGTGGAGGAGCAAGTCCTTCAAATGCCTCCATTTGCTGCTATTTTTTCGGTAAACCGGCTGCACGGAACGGATCCCGAGTTCTTGGATGACTTGCGCAAAATTGGGAGACTCGCCCTGTGGGATGATTGAGCAAAGGTGAATCTCAGCCCCCAGCAGAGCCAGGTGTTTCAAAAGCTGGGTTGTCGCCTGCCTAGCCCCGTCTTCGATGGGGAAAGGCCATTTTGGTGTAATCCAGACAAGTTTCATCGGTATGAACCTTTTTCATGTAGGAGGCAAACTCTAGGAGACTTACGAGGTGCATTATAGCCGGTATTTCGCACTATCAGAATAACAGTCTGATATTTTAAAGATTAGTTCTCAAGCCAAATCCGGTAAGGAAACAAAAATGAGGCGTTGGTGCATAAATCGGATCAACATGCTGATTTATAAGGATTCTCGTGAAACAGCTTAAATTTTCAACTCACTGATTACAAAACAATATTTCGATTTATGCACCAACGCCCAAAAATGATGCAAAAGCATTTTGTTGAAATTTGGGGTGTGAAATATCGAATGTAGTACAATGTGAACTCGTGGGTAATAGACTTTTTCCCGATGGAATACCAATAAAATCAGTCACATAGATCGCTATTTTGCAAAAATTCCGGGGAAATAGTATTTGCCAGTATTAAAGAATTAGCCTATCTATTTGATTTATATAAAAAGTCATCGGGAACAACTCTAATGCTCCAACGTTGAGGGCAATGTGTAGCCAGCAATTCTCATTATGAGCCAAAGTGCTGATAGACAACTCGTCATTCCGGCATGGATGCCGGAATGACGGCAATGGAGCCATAATGAGAATTGCTGATGTGTAGCGTTTCACAGAGATAAAATCTTAAAAATTGAGTATAATGAAAATCGGAGTAGGAATTGGGCTGGGATATCAGGGCTGATTTTGACATTGATCAGCGAACGCCCGCATAAAACGTAGCGCACTGCGCTTGTGGCGACATCCATCCAGCCTCGCTTGGCTTATTTCCACTGCATTCACTTGGGACGGCGAACTCCCCCGCAGACCCCTTGCGGCCCCACTGCGAACCTGCCAAATTGTAACTAACTTCTGAAACGGTTGAAAGAGTAATGAAGAAGCTTGAAGACTCGCAAGTTGAGGCTTTTGATACGGAATACGTCGATGATGTGCGCTGGGAGACTATCAAAGCCGGCATTGATCAAGGCTTCCCCGCAGGGAAATTCACATTCCTAGATTTGGGGGGGGGGAACGGAAGGTTTGCCGACCGTGTGTTGGCGGCGTACCCAAATTCCAAGGGTACGGTGTTAGACAGTTCCGAGGTACTGATTTCGAGAAACCAGCCGAGTGAGCGAAAAACGGTCATACTTGACTCTGTCGAGAACTTTGGGCGCATTGATGCACGTTACGACATCGTTTTTTTGCATTGGCTACTCCATCACGTCGTCAGTGATTCATATGCGCACACTCGTCGAAACCAAATATGGACGCTAAACGCTGCCGGGGAGCATTTGACTGCGGGTGGCAGAATATCCGTGTTCGAGAACTTATACGATGGTTTGTTGATCGACAACCTGCCCGGACGGATCATCTATCGTATGACTTCAAGCCGGGCGCTCAGTGGACTCACCCGCAGACTCGGCGCGAACACAGCCGGTGTGGGCGTGTGTTTCCTGTCGAAGAAAGAGTGGCTTTCGTCATTCCGGGAAGCGGGACTGCAGGTTATTGACTACGCCGAGCCAGATACTTGGTCGTGGTCGTTGCCGCTTTCCCGAACAGTATGCTTGAACATCCAGCGCAGGTACGCCGGTCATTTCTGGCTGGGTGTGCAGTGATTCCGCCATACGCATAACTAACCATTAATTACAGTTTGCTTCCAACATGAAACCGGCGTTCCTGATAACCATCGACACTGAAGGCGACAACCTTTGGTCGAACGCCAGCCATGCGACCACCAAAAACGCAGGCTTTCTCCCTCGCTTCCAGTCGCTCTGTGAGGCCCACGGGCTGCGTCCGACATACCTTACAAATTACGAGATGGCAGGGGCGCCCGTGTTCCAGGAGTTCATGCGCGACGCACTTGCGCGTGGGGTTGCCGAAGTGGGCATGCATCTCCATGCGTGGGATAGTCCGCCGATTCTACCCCTGACAGCAGACGACATGGAATACCATCCGCACCTGATCGAGTATTCTGATCAGGTCATGCGTGAGAAAATCCATGTGATGACCGACATTCTTGAAGACACCTTCGGCGTCAAGATGTTAACCCACCGGGCCGGGCGGTGGAGTTTCGACCATCGATACGCCCATATGCTTGTGGCTGAGGGCTACCAAACAGACTGTTCAGTAACCCCTAAGGTCTCATGGCGATCTAGCGTCGGCGATCCCTCGCGCACGGGCGGTTCCGATTACCGCAATTTCCCCGATTATGCCTATTGGCTCGACTCTCGCGACATATCTCTTGCGGGTGACATGCCGTTGCTTGAAGTGCCTATGACAATACTGTCGCGCGAGCCAGCATGGGTGACGCACACCAACCGTTTGATCGATGAAAGTCCTCCGGTGCTGCGAAACTCGCTGAGTCCAATACAGCGTGTTTTGCGCAGGTCGTTCCCTCCCGCTGTCTGGTTGAGGCCGGATGGCCGGAATTTGAGCAATCTTCTCCAGGTGGTGGCTCAATCCCTGTCTGAAAACCGGCTTTACGCCGAGTTCATGCTCCATTCCTCTGAGTTGATGCCCGGTGGAAGTCCTGCTTTCAAGACCGAAGCGGATATCGAGAATCTTTATGCCCACTTGGAAACCCTATTTGCATATGTGCGAGACAGCTTTGTCGGAATGACAATGGCGGAATTTCACGACAAGCAGGTACAGTGGAAAAGGACATCATGAATTTTTACTAAGGTATTGAAGTTAAGGTATGATACCTAGAAGATTGCTTAATTATTTTCAGCGCCTAGCCTTTTTTTTTCAGTGAATTTGTAAACTTATTCTGTTTTAATTTATATTTTTCAGACGTTATTTCTTAAACTCAGTGATATACCTTACAAATTATATATATGTCGGCATTAAATCCATACAATGAGGCAACCAAATGAAGTCATTGGTTTCGGTGGTCATACCAGCGTACAACGCATCTAAGTTCATAACTCAGACCATATGCTCGGTAATTGACCAAAACTATCGACCGATTGAAATTATTATAGTTGACGATGCGAGTACAGATAATACCTCATCAGTCGTCGAATCATTAGGATTGAAAGAGATAACGTTCATCCGATTGGAGTGCAATGTTGGTGCGTCCGGTGCCAGAAATATAGGCATTGAGTACTCTAAAGGTGACTATATTGCATTTCTTGATGCAGACGACAGGTGGCGACCAGAAAAACTTTCTTGTCAAGTCGATTTGCTTAAAAGCGATGTTAGCCTTGTTCTTGTTTGGAGTGATTACATTACTTGTCGGGACGGTGTGCAGGTTGGGCATCCTTTTGAGTATTTTATATCACCTAACGACCTTGCTAACACCTGGAAACTTCTACTAAGATATCCTATGATTTGCCCATCAAGCGTGGTTGCCAGAAAAGATGCCCTGACAAAAATTGGCGGTTTTGATGAGTCATTGGTCTTAGCAGAAGACCAAGATTTATTTATAAAACTAGCTTTAATAGGCAATGTTAATTATATAAACAAGGTTTTAGTCGAATACAACGATACAGAGAATAGCTTGACTAAGCGAGAATTTATATCAGAGGGTGACTATCTTTTGCCAATGATTGAAAGGCATGTGATGGCGAACCTTAACAGGTTGACAACTCAAGAAGTTCGAGAAATCCTCGGTAGTCGCAATTTTGATGTTGGAGTGAACTTATATTGTGCAGACCAGTTTGTCCGTTGCTTGCCATTCTTTTTGAGAGCATTGATGCATGGCTATAAACCAAAGAGAACAATTTGGACACTAATCAAGATTCCACTTGCTTGGCTGATATTTCTCGTTAAACGGGTTAAGCAAAGGTGCTATGCACTCAGGGAGGTAAATAGTAATCGTAAAATTTGAACTAGTGATGACATTATGAAGATTGGATTAATATCTCTACCAAGGTACTACAACTATACAACTATGGTAGTCAGTTACAACTTTTTGCATTGCAAACAGCAATAGAGCGCGAAGGTTTTCAATGTGAGGTGATTGATTATGTTCAACAACCCCCTCAACCGGTTGCACTTAGAAAAAGAATAGCACGTTTACTCCTTCAGCCTAACCTTTTTAATTCAAGTATACCTACTCTCTCACCTAATTCAGCACTTGCTGAAAAACGACTATCAGTTGATACTTCTTTCCAACATTCACGCATGTTGTCCGAAAAGTTTATATCATCAAGAATAATGATTGCCCCGCTGCTACTCTTGGCAACAACAATTTCTAGTTGGGGGATAACAAATTCCTTCGTGTGAATAGCATCAATAAATGCCATATCTATACATTGACCCTGTGGCAATGAACTATCTATATTTACTTCAAATGTACCAAGTATACAATCGAATCGATCACTTATTTGATATAGGTTATTTTTCGCCAGCTTTGCCCAAACATCATTTGGTTCAAAAGTTAGTAGTTTTCCTGTACCATTAGATTCTATTCCAGCAAGGAAATACATTCCTGAAACCCCGAATGCAGTACCGAACTCTACTATAATGTTTGGTTTACATTTTTGTACTAAAAATGTATATAGGTTTCCCATAGACGCTACTGTTCTAACATCGTCAGGTGCACGGGTTAGACCGCCGACGTTGTTTCCCGCATATCCTTCCCAAAGTGGCTGTACACCAAGCTGATTTGTTTGTTCTGAAAGTTTTTCTATTCTGCTGCTATAAATGCTTTTTTCTGGCTTGATGAATGCGAAATTAAACTGTTGCGATAGCCACGAATTTTGATCTGTCTTGATCCAATGTATTGGAATCATGGGGCTCTTATATTTTTCAACAACGCGTTTTATGAACTGTTTAATTCTTGTGGGCACTTCAATATTCTCCTCTATTTATGATTTACAATCTAATTTTTAAGCACTTTAACGACGCTTTTATACAAATCCTGACCATAGTTTTCCATTGGTGAGAATTAAACGGCCATTCAAGTAGTGAGTTTCCGTAGCGAAGCAAGGCCATAGCCTGATTACCTGAGCCTATATACTCGTCGCCTGCATCTGCCAAGATCAATCCACGGATTTGCCGGCGCAGCTTCCAGTCAAACGCATCAGGCCAACGCTCCATAGCCATCTCATACACTTGCCAGGCTCTGGCTTCCAGCATCGCGGCATTTCTTGCAAAACCTTGATTATGTACGAGTCTGTTAAGAAGTATATATGGCAAATTGTGAACAGAATAACTGGATACCAGCCGTAATCACATATCCCAGTCCTCAGCACCGATTAAACTTTCATCAAACATACCAATATTGTCGAAGACATCTTTGCGTATCATTACTCCGGAGGTACTGCCTGCAACCAATAATCGTCGAATTGCCACAGCGCGAAGATTGTCTACCAAGTTTTCCGTGAACTGCTTCGGTATTATCGTTCCAATGACACAATTATCTAGACTCACTTGCCTTTCGCCGCAGCCGACGGCACTGATTGAAGGGAATTCTGTAAAATACTGCATCTGTACTTCTATCTTCTTAGGTTCCCACCAGTCATCCGCATCCAGAAAGGCAATATAC
This sequence comes from uncultured Methylococcaceae bacterium, assembly GCA_903857165.1. GTDB lineage: Bacteria > Pseudomonadota > Gammaproteobacteria > Methylococcales > Methylococcaceae > Methylumidiphilus. The sequence goes on from CAIODU010000171.1 coordinate 13,441, forward strand.
TCGCCATTCGCAGAAATAATTCCGGCGTTCCGAGCAACAGAAGGCCCCCTATTTTCCAGCGTGATAACTTTTACTTGCCCTTCATAACGATTCAGTATATCTGGTGTTTCGTCTGTAGATCCGCTGTCTACAACGATGCATTCAATTGACTCATAGGTCTGGGTTAAGGCACTATCTATCGCTTTACTAAGAAAGCGACCGTAATTGAAAGCAGGAATAATGACCGTTACTGCACCCATATCACTCAAAAATTAGCCAGTCCTTGGCGTATAAATATCATTCAATATCAACAAGAGGCGTCAAATTCATACAAAGCGGTCATTGGAGTGATAGGGGAGTAAATGTGACATAGAATTCTAACAATTCTTAATTATTAATTTGGATACCATGCCAATTTCGAAATGCTTGGTCGATTGCATCATCGGGGGTAAGGCTTGGCAATTGTGGTGCTGAACAAAGTAATTGTTCGATGCCATGCGCTATCTCTTCAAAGTCAGATTGCGTAGCGCTCTTCACCATCCATGAAGGCATTCCAACCATATCGGCCCATCCACGACATTTCTCATGATAAGCCAGCATTAAAACAGGTGTTTTGACGCAAAAAGCGAATACCGCAGCGTGTAAACGCATGGCGAGGATGCCTTGCAAGTTTGCAATGTCCTGCATCGTCGTGACAGGATCCCCAGCGTAAGGAATATGGCGGACCTTTACACAATCTTCAATCCTGGTTCGAAGCTCCTGATGAACGGAGTGATCGCCTTTCACCGGGTGGCTATTAAAATCGATAAGGACAATTTCATCAAGAAAACCTTTGATAGCACAGTACCGGATAGCGTCAGCCACATTTTGTAGCCGTTTACTCTCCAGCATCTTATCATGACCGACAAATCGTTCATAATTGCAAAGTGATACGCCAAATCCACGGCGCGATATGGAATTATCAGAAATAGACATACCTGTCGCGGTTAAAAGCAAGGGAGCAATGTCAAATGTTAATTCAACGCGTTCATCAGATACTAATGTTCTTGCCCTATCATAACTGTACCTGTCGCGAACGCCTACAAAAGAAAATTGGCTTAAAAGTTTTGCGCATGCATCCTCGGCATCCGTGTCTTTGAAAGGCCCAATAGATACGCCTATCGCGAAATGTTTGCCATGCCGAGACAAACCAAGCAACTTAGAGCAATATTGCATCTCTTTACTCGTATGGAAATTGGATCCACCTCCGAAAATAATATTGGCAGAATGCCTGCAAATCCAATGGTCCCAAATACGGTTCAACCTTGTAGAGCCACGGAAATCATGTGCCATATAAAGAGGTTTAATGGGATATCCATGGGTTTCAGGTATGGTATTTGCTGCGGCATAGACGCTTCCGCAGTTACAATATTTACGTGCCCCCCATGCGGAAACAATCATGAATGCATCATCACCAGCATTATGTTGTCCATAATAACCTCGAATTACAGCGTGCTTCATAAATATAACCTATTATTCTATTGGTACAGTTTAATGACGCCCTATTAAGCTTTTCAATTGCGAAACATTGATTAACTGAAGAGAAAAAAGAACGGATATGTAAACCACTAAAGCTAAAAAGCTATTGAAAGTTATCGTCAGCGGTACGTTTAATGTCATTTTTGAAGAAACCCATAACGGAGCAGCCCATAAAGATGCTGCCGTGATCAGAGTACATATTATGATACGAAAAATTGGTATTTGGGACAGTACGGATGGCATCATACGCCGAAACACTGGTAAAAACAAAAAAACGCCAATCACAGGACGCATTACCCAGGAAATACATGCACCAGTAAGACCATATTGCTGTATTAATGTGATTGATACGAGTAAGCTCACTAGTGATGATATAATACTTATTCGTGCCCAAACATTATGTGCGTTAATGGCTTGAAGAGAAGTACCCATACAAACCATAAAACCATAGAAAGGCAATGACAACATAGTTATCTGAATTATTTCACGACAAATATCATAGTTTTTATTAAATAGTATTATAGAGATTGGCCTCGCAAGAGATATAATGAGTAAAGATATTGGAATACATACTATTAGTGTTGTTATAATCAAATGAGAAACATGAACAGATGCTATCTTTGGTGTATTTTTGTGTGTCCGAGCTATTAATGGAAAAAAAGCACCGTATAATCCAGAGGGGATAATTGTCAGGCGATCGGCTAGAATGGTGCCGGCGACAAAATAGCCGAACTCTGTTATTCCTACCAGCTTTGGCACAAGCAAATGCTCGACACGATCCCGGATAGTTGCAATGATAAATCCAAAACCTACCATCCTGGAATCCATCAATAAATCACGGAAATGACGTATACTCCATCTTATTTCGATAGGTAAATTGTAGCGTTTAGCTATGACTATAAGGATTGTTATTGATGTAAAGGGGCCAGTAAAATAGGCCAACGCAATACCAATTGGACCATACCCATACCATGCCGCTACAACTGATAGCAATGTCAGCACGATGCCCGAAGTCAAATTTATCATCGCCACCGTCCTAAATCGCTGCAAGCCGGATAGGACATCATCTATTACGCCACCAAGCGTAGTCAGCAACAATCCGCACGCTGTTATCGCCGTGCAGAGCAGGACAACGGACGAGTATTGAAGTACAACGCAGAGTATCAGTGCGACAGATATTGCCCCCATAGCGAGTAGGCCCCTTAAGCCAAATTGATAGGGCATCTGCTTACGGGCTACGTCCAGTTCCTGTGCGACACGGCGTACAAACAGTGGACGTAGTCCAAGACTTGCCAGTACGGAGACCGTGCCAACCAGAGTTGTTCCAATAGCCCACTGACCATAGCCTAGGGCACCCATAGAGCGAATAATATAAGCCGTTGCGGGCAAACCAACCGCGCTCAAAAATAGCGGTTGGAAAGTCAGCCACATGGCATCCGTTATACTTTTACGAGTGTCCATAAAGTACCAAACAATATAAAAAGAACCACAGACTTTTATTTCTATATAACATGCAACTGCACATCATTAGTATAGTAACACAGATGCATAAAATACTCGTAAACACGATACTTTAATAACTACTGTCATCTCGTCAATCCGCACTGCTGGACAAGTAGTAAATAAAACCATGGTTTAACGTATTTTCCCCACTATTATTACCTATACAAAAAATTACAGTTAATCCGTTAAGCTCGACTTTGGCCTTTTTTTGAGGCAGAGAGATCGTTCTCGTAGCACAATACCCGACTGTTGATGGCTTACGAGAGATGACAGACATTGCTGATGCTTCCCGATGTGGCGTTGATGGTTTTGAGTTCCTTCGCGC
>CAIODU010000172.1 GCA_903857165.1 uncultured Methylococcaceae bacterium
CGGCGCGAAGGAACTCAAAACCATCAACGCCACATCGGGAAGCATCAGCAATGTCTGTCATCTCTCGTAAGCCATCAACAGTCGGGTATTGTGCTACGAGAACGATCTCTCTGCCTCAAAAAAAGGCCAAAGTCGAGCTTGTAAGACCCCGGCCTGATATAACGCGTCTCCCATCTTCAAGGACAAAACAAGGTATTTCAACATTACCGACTGCAATGGTTCCAAAATGAGAAGCCTTTGGAAGCCCCCATCTGGCAGCAGCGGCTGTTTTAGCAATCTCGCTACGCTGGTCAGGGGAAAGTTTTTTCGCCCTAGCCAGTGCGCCCGGTACTTTGGTTTCATCTTTTGCCATGCTTGCATACTCCTAAATTAAATGCTTACAGAGTGCAAGTATAAATCAAAAATATGTGCAAGCATAGAAAAAATGACAATTGAATTTTTTAATGGGCATCCTGTCACTTCTTCCCCTTCCCCTGCAAAACCAATCGAATCAAATCCTCGCTGGTTTTCCCCTCGGCGGGAATGGATCGCAATCACACTGGCATCTTGGCTGGTTCCCAAGCTCCAGCTTGGGAACCCATTGTTTTCAAGCTCCAGCTTGAGATGTTTCTGGAAGCAGGAGCTTCTAAGGCCGCATTCCCAAGCTGGAGCTTGGGAACGAGCAAACGAGCAAACGAGCAAACGAGCAAACGAGCAAAAGTTTCGATGTCGGGCAACAAAAAGGCGTTGCCAGACCTACCCGGCTATTATTTATAATGGGTCCACATGCGATATACTTTGATTGCCTTATCTTTCTCAATGACCTCGTAGACTAGCCGGTGCTGTTTATTGATTCTTCTGCTGATTAATCCTTGCATGTCGCCTTTGAGGTATTCATATTCGGGCGGATATTGATACGGGTCTTTCTGAATAATGGTTATTAAATTTAAAGCCTTTTTCTTCAAGCCGCTGGCACTAAGTTTTTTCGCATCTTTCTGTGCTTGCGTCATGAATATAACTGTATACATCACCACTCCAAGTTGTCGAGTGTGACACCATTTGCCGCTGGCTCATTTCTAGCATCAAGGATACTTTTTATCATACCATCAATAGTGCGTAGATAAGTATCGTCATCAACGTACTCGTCTTGTTCAAGAATTTTTATTTCGTCTGGGGAGAAATGCTCAAGAAGCCAAGCAAACTTGTCACTGACAGTGTCGTTGACTCTTAATGTTAATGTCTTCATTATTGCTTTCTCCAGTGTATATCTGTTCAAGTCGGGTCAATCAAAATTGTTTCTGCCGGTTCGCCGCTTTCTTCTGCATGTTTTTCTTTTCCATGTCCGCGAAACGAGCCAATACTTGGCGTATTAGGTGATTTCCAATAATGAATCCACCAAAAGAATCGTCCACGAAAAACACGAAAGGCACGAAAGGCACGAACGAATCTTGCTTTTGTTCGTGCTTTTCGTGTCTTTCGTGGACTCTATTTTTTTTCTACGGATCAGATTCTTCATGGGATGCTCTTTCTCAGAAATCACCTTAAGGTTTGGTATTTGAGTCCATTGACTTCGGCGATGAATTTAAAGTCCCCGATCATGGCTTTTGGCAACCTGATGGAAATCATCTGAAGATCCAAGGCTTCATCCAAGGCAGCTTGTTGCTCTGAGGTTTTCTTGGCTTCTCTAGCGAACTGTTCATCCCTGCCTAGTTCACCGTTATCCCAGCAGTCATCGTTATCGACGGCTTCAATCACGTTCTTAACGGTTTCAGCGTTCATCAAGAAAATTTCTGTCTCGGGTGGCAAAGCATTGCTCTATCTCCGTCTGGCTAACGGCTGGCACTTTGTTTGCCAGTTTGATCCTGATCTTTTGGGAGATAATTAACGCCACTGAAATGCTCTTTTGTATATACAATCAGGAGAGCAGTCTAGGCTATTTTTGTCCCAATGTAAAACCGAAAGGATGCTAAACGATGGCTAGGATTGCCATCCATGGACGCTGGATACCGGCATCCCTGCCGGTATGACGATGTCTTTTCCACTAGCTTAGAATCTTGCCAATCAGCTTCCGTGTTCGCGAATTAGGCATTGCACCTTGTTCAACATAATAAAATCGCGTAGCGATTTTATTATTTTTTCACATGCTTCATCATCCGCTTGCGCTTGGCAAGCTGCCTTGGATTGAGTTCGTTCTTCTTTTCTTTGTAGGGATTGTCGCCCGTCTTGAATTCCAGCTTGATCGGCGAACCTTCTATACTCAAGGCTTTGCGGAAAGTGGCAATCAAAAAACGCTTATAGGACGGGGGGACGTTTTCGGTTTGATTGCCGTGGATGACGATGGTAGGCGGGTTGTGGCCGCCTTGGTGGGCATATTTGAGGCGGATGCGCCGGCCTCGAACCAACGGGGGTTGGTGGGTGTCTTGGGCGTGTTGCAGGATTTCGGTGAGTCTGTTGGGGGTGACGGTCTGGCCGGCGGAGCGGTAGATGCGGTCAACCTGCTCCAATAGCTTGCCCACGCCAGTCCCGTGCAGGGCGGAAAGGTTATGCTTGGAGGCGAAATCGAGGAAAGGCAATTTGATGTCGATTTGGCGTTTGATCTGCTCGCGGTGGTCGGGTGTCAAGCCATCCCATTTGTTCAGGCCGATAATCAGGCCGCGCCCGGATTCCACCACCTGACCCAACAAATTGGCATCCTGGTCGGTCACGCCTTCGCTGGCGTCGATCAAGTAGACGACGACATGGGCCTTTTCCATGGCTTGCATGGCTTTGATGATGCTGAATATCTCGACGGACTCCTCCACCCGCGAGCGCCTGCGTATGCCGGCAGTGTCAATCAGGGTGTATTGCTTGCCGTCGCGCTCGAAGGGTATGAAGATGCTGTCCCGGGTGGTGCCGGGCTGGTCGAACACCACCACCCGCTCCTCGCCGAGCAAACGGTTGACCAAGGTTGATTTGCCGACATTGGGCCGTCCGATGATGGCGACACGGATGCCGGGGGCGGTTTCGTCGTCTTCAGCCTCGGTTTCCGGCGGCGGTAGCCGCTGGTAAATTTCGGCAAGCAATTCCGGGATGCCGATGCCGTGGGAGGAGGCTATGCCGAACGGTTGGCCGACCAGCCCCATCTGGAAAAATTCTGCCAATTTTTCTTCCGAATTGTTAAGCCCGTCGATTTTGTTGGCGACCAGCAGCACGGGCTTGCCGTTCTTGCGCAGCTTCCGGGCAATGGCCTCATCGGCTGAATTAATCCCGGCCCTGGCATCGACCATGAACAGAACGAGGTCGGCTTCATCCAGCGCGGCCCAGACTTGGCGCATGGCGTGGTCTTCGATGCCTTCCGCCTGCTCGATGATGCCACCCGTGTCCACCACCAAAAAGGGCCGCTCACCCCGCCGCACTTGCCCGTATTGGCGGTCGCGGGTCAGTCCGGGAAAATCGGCCACCAAGGCATTACGGGTCTGGGTGAGAAAATTGAACAGGGTCGATTTGCCCACATTGGGGCGTCCGACTAGGGCGACGACAGGCAGCATAATTATTCCAAGGATAAGGCGGCGAGGTTGCCGCCAGTGGTATACACGTAAACGATATCTTCAAACACAACAGGAGTGGCTTCAATCGGACTGCCATCCAACTCGACGCGAGCAAGCAAGCTGCCGTCATCTTGCGACAACACATGCACGTAACCTTCAAAATCACCCACCACCAGCTTATCCTTCACCGGAACCGGCGGGGTCAGGCGGCGTTGATGGAGCTCGTTTTGTTTCCACATATCATTGCCATTGCGCATGTCCAACCGCCAGACATCGCTGGATGCGTCGGAGAGGAACAGCGAACGTTTGTTGCCGGTTAGGCCAGAATGGGAAAAAAGTTTTTCCTGCCTCCATTGCACTTCGCCGTCACTCTGGGAAACGGCGGCGACCCCGCCTTGGTAGCCGGAAACGTATAAGGTGTCCCCCTTGACCACCGGGGTTGCGTTAATATCCACCAATCGCTCAATCTCGGAGCGCCCCTTGGCCAAGGCGACAACCGCCTCCCATTCCGTTTGGCCATCCTTGAGGCGCAACGCGAGCAGTTTACCCCCGCCAAAACCATCGACCACCAAAGTGCCCGCAATGGCCGGCCCGCCTTTGCTTCTGACTGCCAAGGGCGGGGCAGTCCGTTCATGGGTCCAGAGGGTGGTTCCGTCTTTTTCGTCCAAACCGGTGATGCGGCCATCGCTGCCACGCACCGCCACAATGCCGTTGGCGACGGCGGGCAGGGCAACGACTTCACTGGTGACCATGGATTTCCACAGCAAAGTACCGTCCGCCACGGCAAACGCGGCAACTTCGGCATCTTTGGTGCCTAGTATGATTTTATCCTTGTGCAGCACGGGCCCGGATGAGAGTTTCAGTTCAGTTTCAACCTCCCAGCGTTTTTCACCCGTCAGGCGGTTGCGCGACTCAAGCAAACCCTTGTAGTCGGCAACCAAGACACTGTCCTCGGTCACCGCCGGCACTAGGTTGATATTCTGCCCGCCGGAACCATCACCGATGCCTTCTTTCCACCGGACCGTCACCAGCATTTTCGGCTCGAAGTCTTCGGCCAGTGCATGCGGGGGTTCCGCATTGTCTTTGCCAAAAACGGATTCGGTCAAACTGTCATAGGCATCCTTGGCGGCTTCCAGTCCCGCACAACCCGTGAGCAGGGCGACAACAAAGAGGAGGAGTAGGAGACGCTTCACTGGGCAGGGGCCGGGGTGCTTGCCGAATCGACGGCCAGGTTATTGATCTTCAATTCCAGTAAAGGCGTGGCATCGCCTTTTTCCTTGGCAAGTTCATAAGCGGCCAAGGCTTCGCTGGTGCGATCCAAGGTGGCATAGACATCCCCTTTCAGTTCTTCGTAAAGGCTTTCGTACTTGCCCATGTCACGCGGTTTCAAAGGTTCGAATAGTTTCAGCGCGGCTTCGTTTTCGCCCAAGGCCAACAAGACCTCACCGAGGCGCAACCTAGCCAGATGCTTGATGTCGCCATCCTTGCTTGCCGCCAACAGGTCGCTGAGTGCTTTCTTGGCCCCAGCCAGATCGCCGGCTTCGGCTTTCAGTTTTGCGGCGAACAAGGTGGCGTAAGTGGCGTAAGTGCTTCCTTGAAATTGTTCGATGATGCGCTCGCTGAGCTTGATCGCTGGTTCTGCCTGTTTGGCATCCACTGCCTTGAGTAATTGTTGGTAGAGTCCGGAGGCTTCATCTGCCTTGCGCTGTTTTGTGCTTTGCCAAATGTTCCAGCTAGTTAGGACTGCAAACCCTAAGACCAGCCCCCATAAAATCGATGTGTAGTTTTCTTGCCACCATTTTTTGAGCGCTTCGACGCTCTGTTCTTCGGAAATATAATCGTCCATTCGCCGCCTCGTTAAATTAATGATTGAAGATAGGGTATCAGTTCGGACTGCTTAAGGGTGGCCTGTTCGCCGGCCTTGCGCAGGTTTTTGACGCCGACGGTCAATTCCCTAGCCTCGTCTTCGCCCAAGATCAGTGCCAAGCCGGCACCGCTCTTGTCAGCCCGCTTGAACTGGTTTTTAAAGCTGCCGCCGTCGCAATGGACGATAAGCCTCAGTTCCGGCAAGGCATCGCGGAGTTGCTCTGCCAGCAATCCGCCGCTGCGTTCGGCAAGGCTACCCACCCGGATGAAATAGGCATGGGGGCAAACGGCCCCGTCGAAGCTTTCGGGATCGGCGAGCAGATCAATCAAGCGCTCCACGCCCAAAGCAAACCCAATGGCATGGGAGGCTTTGCCGCCCAGTTGGGCGATCAAGCCGTCGTAGCGCCCGCCCGCGCAGACCGTTCCCTGTGCGCCCAGTTCGGTGGTGACCCATTCGAACACAGTGCGGGAATAATAGTCCAGGCCCCTGACCAGGCGGGGATTGAGCGTGTAAGCCACGCCGGCATCGTCCAGTGTCCGGGTCAACTCCTGAAAATGGGTCAGGGACTCTTCGCCTAGGTATTCGTCCAGCGCAGGGGCGCCCTGCATCACCCCGGCTAAATTCGGATTTTTGCTGTCGAGTATTCGCAACGGATTGGTTTCCAGCCGCCGTCTGCTGTCGTCATCCAACTCATCAACATGGGCGCGGAAATAGCCGACCAGTTTTTCCCGATACACTAGGCGTTCTTCCAATGTGCCTAGCGAGTTGAGTTGCAATTCCAGTTTATGTTCGATGCCCAGCGTCTTCCATAGCCGGCGGCCAAGCAGGATAAGTTCGGCGTCAATGTCCGGCCCTGCCATGCCGTAGGCTTCAACGCCCACCTGCTGAAATTGACGGTACCGGCCCTTTTGCGGGCGTTCGTGCCTGAACATCGGGCCCATGTACCACAACCGTTGTGACGGCTGATGCAACAACCCATGTTCCAAGCATGCGCGCAGACAGCCCGCCGTGCCTTCCGGGCGCAAGGTGAGGGAATCGCCGTTACGGTCGTCGAAGGTGTACATTTCCTTCTCGACAATGTCGGTGACCTCACCGATGGAGCGTTTGAAGAGTTCGGTTTTTTCGACGATGGGAAGGCGGATTTCCTGATAGCCATAGGCTGCCAACACCTGGCGGAAGGCCCGTTCGACACCCTGCCAACGCGGGGTCTGATCGGGGAGAATATCGTGCATGCCCCGAATCGCTTGAATTTTATCCGACATTTAATCTATTTTGTGGTGGTTGATATTGGTTAATGGGCGACGTGGCTTTTGCGGGAGCGCAAAGCTTCCTTGCTGTCTGGAAACACCATTTGCAATTTCTTGCGATAGGCATCGGCCTCTTTGGAATTGCCAAGGGCTTGTTCGGTTTGCACTCCGATAAGCAGCGATTCCGGCGTGGGCTGGATCAGGGTCTCGTAACGCTGCAGGAAGGCACGGGCTGAAAGATAGTTGCCGTTCTCCAGAGTGAGTTTGGCCAACTCCAAAAGGGCGGGGGGGAAATTGGGGTTGATCTCCAAAGCCTTGCGCAGGTAGGTTTCGGCATCCACAGCCGAACCCTTGCTTTTGGCGCAAAGACCGGCATTGGTCAAAGCCAGCCAAGGCGTTGGGTACAACTTGGAGTCGATGAGGATTTGAAAACGCCTCATGGCTAGATCGTATTTACCTTGGGAACATTCCAGGCGTCCGTAATTATTCATTGCTGCGTAATTGCCTTCGTCCAATGTCAATACCCGCTTATATTCCTTTTCCGCATCTTCAGGACGATTCAGGCGTTCGAATAGCACACCCAGCGCGTTGTGCGCCTCGGCGTTTTTGTCGTCCAGTTCGACGGCACGTTCCAAGTCCTGTCGGGCCACGTCAAGACGACCGCTTTCCATGTATTTGACCCCTTTCAATACATACAATTCGGTGGTGCTTCGCATGTCTGTGTCTTTCGGCGGGTCATCGGAGCAAGCAAGCAATGCCATGCTGGCCAACAATACAAGCCCTAAGCCGAACCGTCTCATCACGCTGTCGCCTGGAGCCTGAAATGACGCTTGCTTTTGTCGCTTACCCTTCCCACCAATTGCCCGCAAGCAGCGTCAATGTCAACGCCGCGCGTTTTGCGCGTCGTGGTGATGATCCCGGCGAGTTGGACTATTTCACTAAAGCGTGCGATTGTCTCCAAGCTGGAGCAGCGGTAGCGCGAATTTGGAAAGGGGTTGAAGGGAATCAAATTGACCTTGGATGGCACGTTGGCCAACAGTTTTGCCAAGGCCCTGGCATGGGCCGGGCTGTCGTTGATGCCTTCAAGCAGCACGTATTCGATGGTGACTTTGCGCCGTGCATCTTTGCCAATGTAGCGTTTGCAGGCGGCCAGCAGTTCTTTGATGGGATATTTGCGGTTGATTGGCACCAGTTCGTCACGCAAGGTGTCATCCGGGGCATGCAAGGATACCGCCAGACTCACATCGCTAACTTGGGCTAACCGGTCTAGCGCGGGAACCACGCCAGACGTGCTTAGCGTAACCCGGCGCTTGGACAGGCAGTAGCTGAAATCGTCCATCATCAACTCGGTGGCGGCGATCACGTTGTCGAAGTTCAGTAAAGGTTCGCCCATCCCCATCAACACCACATTGGTGATGCGCCGCTCCGCGCCCAACTCACGTTGGGCAACCCAAAGCTGGCCGATGATTTCGGCCACGCTCAGGTTGCGGTTGAAGCCCTGTTGCGCAGTGGAGCAGAACGGGCAACCCAGTGCGCAGCCAACTTGGGAAGACACGCAGAGCGTGCCGCGGCCTTCCTCGGGGATGAAAACGGTTTCGATGCGGTTGTTGGCATCGACTTGCAGCACCCATTTGCGCACCCCGTCGGCGGCCAGTTGTGACTGGACAATCTCCGGCGGGCGGATCTCGCAATGTTCGGCCAAATAGGCGCGCAGGGGTTTGCCCAGATTGGTCATGGCAGCGAAGTCATCAATGCCCCGCTGGTGAATCCATTGCAGCAATTGAGCCGCCCGGAACGGCTTGTCGCCGATTGAGCGGAAATAGTCCTCCATCGCCTTTCGGTTCAGCCCGAGGAGATTGGTTTTCAAACCATCGTCCCGTTCCCTGAAAACCGACTCGGTTTCCGCAACCGAGTCGGTTTGCGGCGGTTGCCGGGTAGTGGCATCCAATGCGGGTGGCAAGTCTTCCACGTTACCGGGTCCGAGGGCAAAGTTCATTAGCCTCGAAGAAATAGGCGATTTCCAGTTCGGCGTTTTCCAAGCTGTCGGAGCCATGCACCGCATTCTCGTCAATGCTGACGGCGAAGTCGGCGCGTATCGTGCCGGGGGCGGCCTGGGCTGGATTGGTGGCCCCCATCAGCTCGCGATTTTTGGCAACGGCATCTTCGCCCTCAAGGACTTGTATCATGACCGGACCCGAGATCATAAAGGTGACCAAATCCCTGAAAAAAGGGCGTTCTTTGTGGACGGCATAGAAACCTTCGGCATCTTCCCGGCTGAGGTGGGCCATTTTAGCGGCAACGATCTGTAAGCCGCCTTTCTCGAAACGACTGTAGATTTCACCGATCACGTCTTTGCTTACCGCGTCGGGTTTGATGATGGAAATGGTGCGTTCAACCGCCATTGGAACTCCTTAATTGTTTGGTCATGAAGGATAAAAGGATAGGAAAATCCGTTGAATTCCACCCCATTTCAGGGTTGGAACCAAAACGCTTAATTCTACTGGATTTTTCGCTGTAAGGTAATGCCTTATTCCATTTCCAAATTAGAAATGAAAGATTGTAGGGGCGAATTCATTCGCCTTTGGCGGCTAAAGCCGCCCCTACAGCTAAGCAAAGAATTGGAATCAGACGGTGAAACTTTCTCCGCAGCCGCAGGTTCCGGTGGCTTTAGGGTTGTTGAAGCGGAAAGCCTCGTTCAGACCTTCGCGGCTGTAATCGACTTCCACGCCATCCAAAAACTCCAGCGCGTCGGCTTTGACGATCACTTTGACCCCGTGTTGCTCGAAAATCCGGTCATTGTCGGTCACCGCGTCGGCATAATCGACCACATAGGCGAAGCCGGAACAGCCAGCTTTCTTTATCCCCAAGCCAAGCCCTAAGCCCCTGCCGCGTTTTTCCAGTTGTTTGGCGATTTGTTTCGCCGCTTTTTCGGTGAGTGTGATGGACATGGTTGTGCCTCTCTTCTAGTGTGCGGGTAAAACTTGATAAGGCGCGTTGGCTCGTTCCCAAACGCGGATGTTTTGGTAAAGCCGGGTGGCGGCTAGATGGGTGTCGTGGAAGGCAGCGCGTAGCAGGGCTGCAATATGCGATTTACCTTGGGAAGTTTTCATTTCACCTAGCACCTTTTGCAAACCCAGTCGCAAAATTTCCAACAAATCGTGCCCTTGGCAAACTAGCCAAGGGTCGGCGTTGGGAAGCGTTTCAAGCAAGTCTGATATTTCCTCCGTGTTTGTTCTGGTCAGTTGTGTAGCCGCCACCTTGTTGAGATTTTCCACATTGACGAGCCAAGCTTCCCTGTCCATGAAACGCTCAGGTTTCAGAGCTTCGAATTTCAGTTGCCAACCCATGCGTTTGGACAGCCAGCGCAGACGCCCAAAAAACAAGCCGTTTTCAAGCAGTCTATCCCTGACGGTTAGACCAGATTGTTGTTGAAATCTTTCAATCTTCATCGAGTTACCAAGTTCGGCCAGCACACCGCGCTCCAAGGCAGGGGATTGCAGGAGCAGACATTCAAGGTCATGACCGTCGGTGGCAATGATGTTGGCTGAAAGCATACGGCTATTTTCCAAGCTGTCTCCGTCGTCATCAATAATACCAAGCGCACCAATAAAATTGCGGGCATTGAGATTATCTATAGCACCGAGCAAGTTAGATTTCCCTTCGGTAACGATAAGCTCACATCGTCCGTCGCAAATTCGCGTCTGCCAAAACTTGTAATCATCCGGCCCTTCGACTAATAAAAAGCTCCCTTCAAACAACACTCTGCTCATGATGATTTCATTGGCGATGATGCCGGGGTTTTTTGCCTCTAACAAGGTTTCTTCAGTCTCAGGCACGGCTTGTCCCCGTCTCCAATGCGACCATCAACTCTGCATGGTCACCGACTATATAGGGCGAATGAGTCGCCATCAGCACGTCAATTTGGGCGACTTCCGCAATTTTTAGCAAATCGGGCAAAAAGAGTTTTTGCCAGACGACATGCAGGGAAAGTTCCGGTTCGTCGATCAAAACCAAGGTATTGGGTTTGATGCGGAATAGCAGGTCATAGAGTAGGACGATTTCGTGTTGTTCGCCGGAAGACAGGGAATCCAAGTCCAAGTTTTGTTTTGCGTCGGTGGTCACCACGAACCCCTTATCCCGATCAATGCGCAGGCGTTTGTTTTTGAATTTGGTGTTGATGTTGTCTAGCAAAGTCTTGATTCGGCGGGCTAGGTCTTCAAACACTGCGAGCTTTTGCTCAGTGTCTTGGACATAAAGCGTCATCACCTTGTTTTCTTGAGAAATTAATTCATCTAGCTTGGCTGGATCGAATAGAGCAGCAGGAGCATCATCTAGTAGGCCAACTTGCTGCAATTCCAGGCGCTGTGCTTCCAACTCTTCCATACGCTGCTTCAACTTGTCGTTTTCTAAGGGATTGGCCGATGCCGAAAGTAGGCGCAAAGGGAAAGATTGATCTAAAGTTTGGGAACTTAGGCTATATTGGGCTAATGTTTTTTCAATGGTTGATTTAAGGCTGCGTGAATATTCCATGATCGTCAAGGCTCCACCAGACAAGCTACGTCTGTCTTTAAATCTTATTAAGCGTTGTGTGGCAATAAAGTGGATGCTTGCCTTACCACCAGAGCCTATTTTAGCCCGGAAGTTTTTTAGCCAACTAGGTTCCTCTTCTGCCGACTGACTAATTTCGTTAATAAGATCGCTAACTTGTGAGGAAGCTTTAAGTTGCTGTCGATTTTCTCCTAAGATATCCCCTAATAACCTGTTGGTAGAAGATGCATTTGGTTTTCTCCCTAGTAACCTGAGCAAATTAGAGTGAGTTTGCCGAGAACCGCTTTGTGTAACACGAATGTAACCCCTGTGACAGCCATTTACATCGGCTGTGACAAGGTTCACATTGATGCCGTGATAAGAGGTTCCTTGTTTTGTTGAAAGATAAAGGCTAAGTACAGACCCATCCGTGAATGTTACAACAAACATATCGAATGGAAAGAGCACAAACTCTGCGTAATCTCCTTTGAGAAAAGCTTCGATCAACTTCAAAGTAACCGTCTTCCCCACCCCATTCGGCCCATGCAGAATCGTCACCCGTTCTTTCATGTTCAGGTTGATACAATGGTTGTACAAGCCGAACAATCCATCAATGCGGATTTGGCGGATGCGCAGGGGTTCAGGTTCTTGGGGGTTCATAGTTTATTTACACTTTTTTCATGGGTAAGGCCGATAGCATAGCGAAAACTGCTTGTCTTTGCATGTCAGGCAAGATGCCCTCGCTTCCAGTCTAATCGCAGTGTTTTTAACTTTGTAAAGAACTTTTGATGGCTATCCCGGAAACGCCCGCACAATCGTCTGTAACGTGGCTAAAAACGCTTCAATATCAGCCTCGCCATTGTCCTTCCCCACGCTGACGCGAATCGCGCTTTTGGCCGTGTCCGCAGCCACGCCCATCGCCAATAAAATCGGGCTGGGTTCGCCCGCCCCGCTGGCACAGGCCGAACCACTGGAAACCGCGAAGCCTTTGCGGTCAAGAGCCATCAGCAGTGCTTCCCCGTCCATGCCGCCTAAGCCGAATTGGAGGGTGTTGGGCAGGCGCGGGGCATGTCCGGCAAACAAGGTGACACCGGGCAATTGGGCGAGCCGGTTTTCCAATTGTAGGCGCAATTGGAGGCAATGGGCATTGCGGGATTCCAGTTCCGCCAAAGCCAATTCGCAAGCCTTGCCAAAGCCCACGATGGCGGCAACGTTTTCGGTGCCGCTGCGCAAACCCCTCTCCTGCCCACCGCCTTCAAGCAGAGGCGCAAGCGGGACTGACTTGTCTACGACCAACGCGCCCGCACCCTTGGGACCGTATAGTTTATGGGAAGAAAGGGTGAGCAGATGCGCCCCGCTGGCATTAAAATTGACCGGCGTTTTTCCGGCAGCCTGTACCGCGTCACAATGCAGGTAAGCCCCTGTTTCGCGCACAAACCTTGCGAGAGTCGAAACATCCTGGATCACGCCCGTTTCGTTATTGGCAAGCATCACCGAGGCGATGCGTAAATTCGGTTTGGGCAAGCCGGCAATGCCTTCGGGTGCCAACGCACCCGCCGAATCCACGGCTAGGGTCAGCACTTCCCAACCCTGCTTGCGCAAATGCCAAGCCGGGGCCAGAACGGAAGGGTGTTCGGTGGCACCAACGGCGATGACCCCCGCCGCCAGTGTGCCAGCCAAGCCTTTTATCGCCAAATTGTTGGCTTCCGTGCCGCCGGAAGTGAAGATCACTTGCGCTGGCTCGACACCAACCAAGGCAGCCACTTGGCTCCTTGCCGTGTCGATTGCGCTGCGGCTAGTCCTTCCCAGCCTATGCAGGCTGGAAGGATTGCCGAAAAAAATCCCCATGTAAGGCTGCATCGCCTCGATCACGCGATCATCCATGGGGGTGGTCGCGTTATGATCCAAATAGATCATGCAACTGAAGAACTTAAGTCCCGCTCTCCGCGCACAAGAACGTCCACGTCCGGGGCGACGGCCTGTTTGTCCTGACGCTCTGCCACCTGGCGGAAACCTTTGCG
The DNA here is from genome assembly GCA_903857165.1 of uncultured Methylococcaceae bacterium. Classification (GTDB taxonomy): domain Bacteria; phylum Pseudomonadota; class Gammaproteobacteria; order Methylococcales; family Methylococcaceae; genus Methylumidiphilus. Next base: position 13,169 of record CAIODU010000172.1, read on the forward strand.
CTGCAACAAATCCTGTAGGCTGATGGTCGAAAGATAGGCGCGGATTTGATCGCTCAACCCCATCCACAGGTCGTGGGTCAGGCAAGGCTGCGCACTTTGGCAGTTCGACTTGCCGCCGCACCGTGTGGGATCCATGGTTTCGTCCACGGCTGTTATGATGTCGGCAATGTTGATCTGGGAGACTTCCCGGCTCAACTGGTAGCCGCCGCCTGGGCCTCTCACGCCTTCGACCATGCCCGCCCGGCGCAGCTTGGCGAACAATTGCTCCAAATAGGAAAGCGATATGTTCTGCCGCTTGGCAATGTCGGTTAGGGTGACTGGCTTTTTCTCGCTATGGTAGGCGAGGTCTAGCATGGCGGTGACCGCATAACGGCCTTTTGTCGTTAATCTCACGTTAATCTCCTCGTTAGATGATGGTTTTTAAGGTTACTATACCTATGTCCAACCGAAACAGTCAACAATAATTGTGAACGAAGTTTTTTTTGGATGCACTGGATTGGAAATGAACTGTAAACCCTAAACTTGCCCATTTTTCTGGCAAACTTAAGCTCATGTATTTACAAGGTTATCCAACAGACAAATTCGGTGTCATGGGCAAGGCGTTCCGTCGTCTAGGCTACGCGGCAGGGACGCTTGTCCTTTTAGTGGCGATCCTGGCCATCTTGTTTATTGACAAGGAGCCATGGGCTTGGCATAAAGCCGCCACTCCCCAGCATTTTTTGGCGACGACACGGAATATTTTACACTCGACAGCGAAGCCTCCAGACCAGGCGACGGACAAGGTGCGCAACATCGCACTTACCGGGGAGGATTTGACGGCGGTGGTCAACTATGCGATGACGAGAAAAAAACTGGAAGGTTTCGCCCTAGCCACGATATTCGACAAGCGGATGGTCATCTTGGTGTCTTTAAAGATGCCGTTCCGCTACGCCGACTATTATCTCAATTTGAAATTGATCGCCGACGATGCCGAGCCAAGGGCCTTCGTCAAGCAGGTGAAGGCGGGGTTCATTGCATTGCCAAAGCCAGTGGTGCGGGTGTTGTTTTGGTGGCTGACACATACCACCCGGCTTGGCCGTTACGTCGAAATGACCTTGCCTTTGCTTGAACAGGTGCGTATCGGCGACGGTCGATTGCGGGTTTCACTGAATTGGGATCGCGAAGTCATGGGTCAGGCCCAGGATTTGGTTGCCGAACTGGCTGACAAGGAGCGTTTGCGGGTCTATTACGCAAAGTTGGCCGAATGCGTGGGGCAATCCCAGTCGCGCCGTTTCATCGGCTTGTCTGCCCTGCTCCGCCCGCTTTTCACCCTAGCCAAGGAACGCTCCGAGGCGGAGGGAGGGGACGCGCGCGAGGAGAACCGGGCGCTTATCCTAGTGCTGGCGGCCTATGCGAACGGGAAAAATCTCGCGTCGGCCATTTACCCCGGCATGGAAACGCCCGATCTGGCCCGGCGTGGCGTATTGTTGAGCCGGCGCATTGACGCGGCGCAGCATTTCACCGCTTCGGCAGTTTTAGTGATTTCCGGGCAGCGGGCGTTTGCAGACATGGTCGGCCTCGCCAAAGAATTCAATGACACGCATGGCGGCAGTGGTTTCAGTTTCACCGATTTGGCGGCTGACCGGGCCGGTGCATCGTTTGGCAAAATAGCCGTCGATTCGGAAGAATCCGCCCGCAAGGTCCAAGCAACGCTAAGCGAAAACTCGGACGAATCGACTTTTATGCCGACTATCAAGGATTTGCCGGAAAATTTGAGTGCGGAGGACTTCGCCGGCCAATATGGCGACACGGATACCCCGCAGTTTCTTGAGTTGAAGAAGAAAATCGAAGATCGGATTGCAGCTTGCCGGTTGTACCAATAAAAAATTACCGCCCCTGGCATGGGCGGTAATTTTTTATGTCAAAACATTCAATGCACCAAGGTCAAGCAAGGATTTTTCAGCCGTCGCGAGTGGCAGGAATAATGTCCCCGGAAGACTGGCAAAGGGCTGGAAGCCATGATAACGGTAGAAGGCCACCGCTTGTTCATCCTTGGCATCGACCAACAACGCAAAAGTAGCGGGAGCCGCGTTCAAAGATTTCAACGCAGCATCCGCCAACAAGGCTGTTCCGAAGCCACGCCCGCGGTACCGGAGGTCAACGGCCAGGCGTCCTATGCGGACAGCGGGCAGCGTAGGGTAGCGGGGCAAGCGCTTGGCCAGTTCAGGGGGGAGGCTGGAAGTTGGAATGCTGGCCGAGGCTATAGTGTAATAAGCCACCACGAGGCGATTCGCGGACTCGACGGCCACGAAGCAGTTCGCCACGCGGCGGCGAATATCTTGGGTGACTTGGGCTTTAAAGTACCCGTCCAGTGCGTCCACACCGCAAGTGAAGGAGGCACGGTCATGCTGAACCCCTAACCGCTCAAGGCAAAACGGTGGGTTCACCCTTCGCCGAACAGTTCGCGGTGTTTCCCGAATGCGCGGCGAAGCGCAAGCGCAGGCTCAGGGGGATTGAGGATGGCATCGGCGAAAAGCCGTTGATCTTCAACCGACAAGCGAAGTATTTCCGTATTTTCAATGGCTTGGCGGGCTGCATCTTGGGCGGCTGACACCACAAAATCACTCACGCTCCTGCCTTGGATTTCGGCGGCGCGCTTCACGATGGCCAGCATGTCCGGGGCGATACGGGCTTCAAGCCTTGCCGTGCGGAGAGTGGATTGAGCCATAATGAAGAACTCCAAAAATAAACCGATAATGTACGATATATCACCGTACACTGTAAAGCATTCTTTTCAAATGCCCCCGCCAGTCCTTGGCATGGTAATTTCAGCGCATACCTTCGCCAGCATTCCGTCCAGCGCGACCACCGCATCTGTCAGTTCAGAGGCGGTTACACCGTTACGGATATTGTCCTCCAGGCCGCATGCCATATCGCTCAGCACTTTCGCCCCGAGCATGGCGGATAATCCCTTAAGTGAGTGGGCGGTGCGCTCCGCCGTGGCGCGGTCCCCTCTTTCCAGGGCAGCTTGCAACTTGGCAATGTCGGCGCTGTTTTGGTCGGCAAATTTATTTAACATGCGTTGATAGGTGGGTAGCTTGCCACCGAAGTATTTCAATCCAGCCTCCATGTCGATGGGGTATGCGGGAATGGTTCCAGCAGGGTTTTTAGGTCCGGCGACAGAATGCTCCACTGCGTCGTAACCCACAACCGGGAGTGTTTCGGCCGAATTCCCTTTGCCGTTTACAGGCAACCAACGCGCCAGCGTTGCGTAAAGGTACTTAACATCGACTGGCTTGGACACATGTCCGTTCATGCCGGCCAAGGCGCAATGTTCTCGATCTTCCTTGAAGGCATTGGCCGTCATAGCGAGGATTGGGACAGTCTTTCCGTTGTCCATTGCCCTGATTTTGCGGGTCGCCTCCAGCCCGTCCATGACCGGCATCTGTATGTCCATCAGAATCAGGTCGTAAGCCCCCGCCCGAAATTTTTCCAGTGCCTCGCCGCCATGGTTGGCGATGTCCACCACCAAGCCGACGCTTTCCAGCAGTTCCAATGCCACGTCTTGGTTGATCTCGTTGTCTTCCACCAGCAAGACGCGTGAACCCACTCGAATGGGGGCATTTTCGTCGAAGCTTGTTTCTGGTTCTCGGGTACTGCCGCGCTTCAGGCTTACCGTAAACCAAAATGTGCTGCCTTGGCCTGGCGTGCTGACGACACCGGTATCGCCGCCCATCACCTGCGCCAGCCGTTTGGAAATGGACAGCCCCAGACCCGTCCCGCCGTACTGGCGTGTCGTCGAACTTTGTGCCTGTTCGAATGCATCGAATATCCGCGACTGTTGCTCATCGCCGATGCCGATGCCGGTGTCCTGCACCTCAAAGCGAAGATCGACAAGTTCGCCCTCATCAGCCAGCAATAGTGCGCGCAGGGTAATGCCGCCCTGCTCGGTGAACTTGATCGCGTTGCCGAGAAAATTGATGAGTATCTGTCTTATGCGCAACGGGTCGCCCATTAACGGCAGCGAGGTGAAACGCGGGTCGATTTCCTTTGCCAATTCCAAATGCTTAAGGGCGGAACGCCCGGAGATCATGCTGTAAACGTAATCGACGATCACGTTGACATTGATCGGTAACTCTTCCAGCAAGAGTCTTCCCGACTCGATCTTCGACAAGTCGAGTATGTCGTCGAGGATGCCCAGCAAATGTTTGGCGGAGGCATCCACTTTTTCCAGTTTCTTAGCCTGTTCGGGGTTGGTGATGTCGCGTTGCAGCAAGTGAGTCAGGCCAATGATGGCATTCATCGGCGTGCGAATCTCATGGCTCATGTTGGCTAGGAAGAAGCTCTTGGCAAGATTGGCGGCTTCCGCAGCAGTCCGGGCAGATTCCAATTCGGCCAAGGCTTGTTTACGGTCGGTTATATCGACACAGGAACCGATGTAGCCCAGAAACTGTCCGGTTGCATCATGACGCGGTCTTCCGGAATCGGCTATCCAGCGGTATTCGCCATCATGTCGGCGCAGACGGTAATCCATATCAAAGGCTTGCCGCGCATCGAAGGCACCGATATAGGTATCGAGACATCCCTGCAAATCATCAGGATGGACACCTTCAGCCCAACCGTTGCCCATTTCCTGCTCCATCGTTCGACCACTGAAATCAAGCCAAACCTGGTTGAACCAGTTGCAGAGCTGGTCGGTTCCAGCCATCCAAATCAGCACGGGCGCAGCATCGGCCACCACCCGGAAACGCTTTTCCGATTCCTGCAATAGGGCTTCCGTTCGCCTGCGTTCGGTGACGTCCTCTCTCGTGCCTACGAAATGAGTGATCTTCCCGTCAGCTCGGCGAACGGGGGAAATTAGAGATGCGACTATATATTCCTCGCCGCTTTTACGCCGATTGATGAATTCGCCTTGCCACGATTCGCCTAGTGTCAAAGTGGACCACATTTCTTCATGGGTTGCCTTGGGGGTCTTGCCGGAACGAAGGATACGCGGATTTTTGCCGATCAATTCGTCGCGACTGTAGCCAGTGTTGCGGACGAATGCTTCGTTGACGTATTCGATCCGTGCGTCAAGATCGGTGATTAAAATTGATGTGGGGCTTTGCTCCACTGCCAGGGAAAGCTTGAGCAATGATTCTTCAGCCAGCTTGCGGCGATTGATGTTTTCGACAGCCGCGACGAAGTGATCCGGCGTGCCATCTGGACGGCGGATCAGCTTGACTGACAAATTGCCCCAGACGAGCTTTCCGTCTTTGCTTACATATTGTTTCTCCTTTCTGAATTCGGTGACTTCCCCTGCCAACGCCTGCCCGATCATTTCGGCATCGGATTCGTGATAGCCGGGATGGGTTAATTGTTTGAAAGTCATTGCCAGCAACTCGTCACGGGCGTAGCCGACGATATTACAATATCCTTGATTCACCGACAGAAAGCGCCCATCCAGAGCAACAATTGCAACGCCAATGGGTGCGTGTTCAAAGGTTGACCGAAAACGCTCCTCGCTGTTTGCCAGTGCCGTTGTCCGTTCTTCCACAAGTTGGCGGAGTATGGTTTCGCGACCTGACAGAACCATCACGAACGCACCCACCATGCCAGTTAGAAACAGACCGAGAAGCTGAATGAGCCAAGGGTGATCTGAGCGATGAAACGTGAAATAGTCCTGCGTGGGCGTTACCTGAAACCGCCATTGCCGGCCTCCCATGGGAATTGACGTATCTCGTATAAAAGAAACTTTTTTGCCGAAAAGCCCTTTATCTTGAAAATTTAATGGGTTGAATTCTTTCTGATAGTTGGCAAAGAGTATCTTCAAATCTTCATGCGCGGTTTCGTCTACAAGCCGGTATGAAAGCCCCTCTTGATATTGATCGCGGAGTGCCACCGCAACAATATCCTCCACCCGGAATACCGCAAGCGCGTAACCTGAGATGTTACTGCGCCGTTCATCCAAGGTCGCGTGGGGGAGACCGCTGCGATAGAGGGGCGCAAAGGCGAGAAAGCCAAATTGATTACCATGCTCCTGGACCAAAGTAATTCGGCCTGTCGCCGCGACTTCCCCAGTATCCCTTGCCCGCTCGATGGCCTCTCGGCGTACCCCATCGGAATACAGGTCGTAACCGAATGCGCTTTCGTTCCCTTTGTAGGGTTGGATGAAATCCACTGGGACATATTCTGATCGCTCCCCGGCCCTTAGAATCCGATTCCTGGCATCACGTTCAGTGATCTGAAAATCGGGGTAACCCTCACGTTGTACGCTGCTTTCGAATGCCTTTCGCTCGGGGAAAAGAATGCGGGGGCACCATTCAATTGCCTGAAAACCCGTGTGATTGGCTAATATGTGGGTGACAAAGGTTTGAAATTCTTGCCTTTCCACGATTTTCGAAACCGAGTATAAACTTTCGATGGATTGCAAGGCATTTATATAGGTCTGGATTGACACCTTGAATGCAGTGCTCAAGTCTCTGGAATCTTGATCGAACTGAAGCTTTATGCGCTGCCTGTCTTGGTGTGAATTATACCAATTTAAGCCTACTGTCAAGAAAAATGCGGAAGTAATCGGAAGGGTAATCGCCAATCGCCTTTTTCGCCAATTATCGCTAGGGCGAAGCAACCAAGCAAAAACAATCGGCGTGAAGACAAACAGCCCTCCGGCATCTCCCATCGACCAAGTAGCCCAAGTGATCCAGAAATCCACCGCCGAAACCCGACCAGCGAGCAGTAAGGTCGGGACAGAGATAGTCGAGTTGATTAAGGAACTTAAGATGCCACCAAAGAGCAAGAACAATAAGACATCCTTCACCTTGGCGAGAAGATTTGGAAACCCTGCAAAGCGCCTGACCCAATAAGCGCCCACGACTGATTGCAAGCTTGCCCCGCAGCTGATAATCAATGAAATTATGACTGAATTCAGGGTTTCAGAAGGGGAATTAGCCAATGTGATCGGGAAATTGATCAGAAACGATCCTAAAATAACCCCCGGCCAGACACGGTATCCACAGATTAATATGCCCGCCAAGGCAATTCCAGAAGGGAGCCAAATGGCTGTTGCATGGCCTGAGGTGACGGCCAGAAGAATACCGAGTTTTCCGGTTATGCAATAGGCTGCGGCCAATCCCAGAATTCTAAGCATCAGAACATAGTATGGACGTGATCGCTTTGGGAGCGAATCAGATGACATTGGGGGATGATATTTCAAATTACAGCGTTTTCTATATCCTCGACTTTGGCCTTTTTAAGCCACCGCCGCGAGTTGATCCAGCAAGGCATCCCAGTCACGGCAAGATAATTCCAACCGGTCGCTGCCGGTTTTGGAGTTGACGAAATACTTGCCAGCCCA
>CAIODU010000173.1 GCA_903857165.1 uncultured Methylococcaceae bacterium
TCCAAGTTTGGTGTATCAAGAAAGTCACGCAAAGCTAGATCGGTATCGGGTGAAACTTGTACAGTCCAACGAACAGCAGCAGCCATGTTATTACCCCTTTAGAGTCGTTGTTGTGTTGTCCCAATGATGCGGTTTGCAAGCACTTTGCGCTCCTTCGATTATGCTCAATCCGAGTCGCGCAGGGCAAGCTCACCGCACCCAGTTTTCCCAATAATAACACCCTCAAGTCACAATCACACTCACCGGATCAGTCCAAACCCCCTCGCCGCCGCTGCCAATGGCGCGGATTCGGAACCAGTAGGTCTGGGCAGCGGTTATCCCTCCCAGCAGGATATGGGTTCCGGTGGCCGGGGTGGTGACGGGTTTCTTGTGTCTTCAATAGAGTCGCAGGTGCGCTGGCAAATTTATATTTCTGGTATAGTCCGAGGGGGTTGCCCGTTGACATGCCTTTACCGGCTTCGCCGATTGGGCTTTTCATCTTGGCTCCGACAGTGTTCTGGTTCGTTTACCGCACCGGCCAGGCTTGGACGAGGTTAAGCGGAGGACAAGCACTGTTCGGGGAAGCGGGAACGGACAAGGCATCCTGGCGGCTTTCAGGCTCTGCAAATTGTGCGATTGGGAACGACAAACCTTGCCGGACACAGGCGTCATTTGCTCGGCCTTTAGACGGCATCGACACTCATCCGTTGACAGTTGACCGTTACAACAGTATGTTTATACGCTTTATTGCTTAATTTAGTCCGGCTTCCTTGGAAAGGTTGCCGCCTTGGCAAAGGCATTTAACGATTACGCGAGCCCTAGCCCCAAAATTATTATTCTTAACAACAAGAGCCCAGGATGGAAGAGTTTCAACGCATAAAACGCCTGCCCCCCTATGTTTTCAATATCGTCAACGACTTGAAGGCCAAGCAACGTGCCCAAGGCGATGACATCATCGACTTTGGCATGGGCAACCCCGACCGGCCGACCCCGCAACACATCGTTGACAAGTTGATTGAGGTTGCCCAAAAACCCACGGCACATCGCTATTCGGTTTCCAAAGGCATTCTTCGCCTGCGCAAGGCGATTTGCAATTGGTACTTGACCCGCTATGGCATCGAACTGGACCCGGACACCCAGGCAATCTCCACTATCGGCTCCAAGGAAGGGCTGGCGCACCTGATGTTCGCCACCTTGGGACCGGGTGACACCGTGCTGGTGCCCAATCCGGCTTATCCGATACACCCCTACGGCGGCATCATAGCCGGGGCCGATGTCCGCCATGTGCCATTGGTTGCAGGGGTGGACTTCTTCGCCGAGTTGGAAAAGGCGATCAAATTGTCCTCGCCCAAGCCGAAGATGCTGGTCCTCAACTTCCCCGGCAATCCCACCACCCAATGCGTGGAATTGGATTTCTTCGAGAAAGTGGTGGAGATGGCCCGCGAATACAAGATTTGGGTGGTGCATGATTTGGCCTATGCCGACTTGGTCTTCGACGGTTATGTCGCCCCCTCCATTTTGCAAGTGCCGGGGTCCATGGATGTCGCGGTCGAGTTCTTCACCCTGTCAAAGAGCTATAACATGCCCGGCTGGCGCGTCGGCTTCATGTGTGGGAACCGTGAACTGGTTGCGGCCCTGGGGCGCATGAAATCCTACTTGGATTACGGGACGTTCACACCCATCCAAGTCGCGGCCATCACCGCGCTCGAAGGCCCGCAGGATTGTGTGGCGGAAATCCGTGAACTTTACCGCCATCGGCGGGATACCCTGTGCAAAGGTCTGAACGATATTGGCTGGGCGGTGGAAAAACCCAAAGCCACCATGTTCGTCTGGGTTCCCATCCCTGAACAATACCGCGAACTGGGTTCCTTGGATTTCGCCAAGAAACTGATGCTTGATGCCAAAGTGGCAATATCACCCGGCATCGGCTTCGGCGAATACGGCGATGACCATGTGCGTTTCAGCCTCATTGAGAACGAACACCGCACCCGCCAGGCCATTCGCGGCATCCGCCATATGTTCCACAAAGACAACTCGGCATAAGCCATGGCAAACCCCATACTCAAGAGGACAGCGACTTGAAGCCCGTAAAAATTGGTCTGCTAGGACTAGGCACTGTCGGTGCCGGCACCGTCAATGTATTGCGCAGGAACGCCTTGGAAATCAGCCGCAGGGCTGGCCGGGAAATACTGATTTACCGTGCCGCCGCCCGCGGCACATGGGCATGCGACACCACCGACATTCCAGTGACGGAAGACGGCTTTGAGGTTGTCAACGATCCGGAAGTCGATATTGTGGTCGAACTCATCGGCGGCGAGGAACCGGCCAAGCAATTAATCCTCACCGCCCTTGCCAACGGCAAGCATGTGGTGACCGCCAATAAGGCATTGATTGCCAAGCATGGCAATGAGATATTTGCGAAAGCCAGCGAGATGGGCTTGATGGTTGCCTTTGAGCCTGCCGTGGCGGGCGGCATACCCATTATCAAGGCGTTGCGCGAGGGGCTCACCGGGAACAAGATCGAATGGGTGGCGGGCATCATCAACGGCACCTGCAACTTTATTCTCACCGAAATGCGCGACAAGGGTCGCGATTTCGACGCTGTGCTACAAGAAGCCCAGGCCAAAGGCTACGCCGAGGCCAATCCGACCTTTGACGTGGAAGGAATCGATTCCGCCCACAAGCTGACCATACTGGCATCCATTGCCTTTGGCATCCCGTTGCAATTCGACAAGATTTACATTGAAGGGATTGGCGGTGTCACCCGCATGGATGTCGAATATGCCGAAGAACTGCATTATCGCATCAAATTGCTAGGGCTTGCCCGCCGGACTGAACAAGGCGTGGAGCTGCGGGTCCATCCAACGCTGATTCCCGAGCGCCGCCTGATTGCCAATGTCGATGGTGTGATGAACGCCGTGCTGGTCAAAGGCGATGCCGTCGGGCCCACGCTCTATTACGGTGCCGGGGCTGGTGCCGAACCCACTGCCTCTGCCGTGGTGGCCGACATTGTCGATGTGGTGAGGACGCTCACATCCGACCCGGAAAACCGCGTACCGCATCTGGCCTTTCAGCCGCAGTCGATTTCAGACATACCCATCCTGCCGATCGACGCGGTACTGACGGCCTATTACTTGCGGCTTTCTGCCGAGGACAAGCCCGGCGTGTTGGCCGATGTCACTCGCATCTTGGCTAACCACCAAATCAGTATCGAAGCCATCCTCCAAAAGGAACCTCTCACTGGCGAAAGCTACTTGCCCATCATCATGCTTACCCAGAAAACCCAGGAGCGGGAGATGAAGGCGGCAGTCGCAGAGATTGAGGCATTGGCGTCAATCAACAAGCCAGTGAAATTAATTCGCATGGAAACATTAGGCTAGCCATGAATTATCTGAGGACCGCCGAGCGAACTGGCGCGTTACAACAGGCAAGGGGCGATAGTTTCATTATCCCTACCCGACCTGTTTGCCACATTACCATCACGGAGAGAATCAGATGAAAAACCAGCGAAGGTGGCGACCGGTTGTTATTTGTTGCATGGTTTTGGCAAGCCATGCCGCGCTCCCACTACCGTTGAAAAATTTTTCTTCGACGCAAGACCGAGTCCTCAGTGAAGATGTTGAATTACAGGCGATGCAGAAGTCGGTGCAAGAGGCACGCGATGCCGCCAAGGAAGCCTATGACCGCAAAGATTTTGTCCATGCGGCCGAATGGCTACGCAAGGCGGGCGAACAAGGGGATGCCTGGGCGCAATACAACTTGGGGATGCAATTTCAGTACGGCCAGGGAGTCCCGCAAGATTTTGCCCAAGCCTTCCAGTGGATTAGCCGGGCCGCCGAACAAGGCCTCGCCTTGGCGCAACTGACCTTGGGGAGCTACTACTATTTGGGGCAGGGCATCCCCCAAGACTCCGCCAGTGCAGCGCTGTGGTATCGCAAGGCCGCCGAGCAAGGGGACACTGCGGCAATGGGTAACCTAGGTGTGTTGTATCGGGACCATCAGGGCGTACCCCAAGATTACCCACAAGCTGTCAAGTGGTTCCGTCAGGCCGCCGAACTGGGGGATGCGTCTTCGCAACTGAACCTTGGCATGCTTTATGAGCAGGGGCAGGGTGTCCCTAAGGATTTTGCCAAAGCCGCCGAGTGGTATCGCAGAGCCGCCGACAACGGTTATCCAGTCGCTCAATATAACTTGGCCATGGCTTATGAAAGAGGGCAAGGTGTCCCAAAAGATGGAACCCAGGCGGATCTGTGGTATCGCAAGGCCGCCGAGCAGGGACATGCAATTTCCCAATTTAAAGAAGGTGTAAAATCCCTGCTTGGTAAAAACGGAGTGCCTGACTATGAGCAGGCTGCCCTGTGGTTTCGGAAGGCGGCAGAGCAAGGGGATGCACAGGCGCAATTTGGTTTAGGCGCGTTATACCAAGATGGCATAGGCGTCCCGCAGGACGATTCCCAAGCCGTCGTATGGTTCCGCAAGTCGGCCGAACAAGGCTTTGCCAAGGCGCAATATTCCTTGGGCCTTTTGTATGAGGCGGGGCGAGGCTTGGATCGTAGCTCAGAAAAGGCCAACGAGTGGAAACTCAAGGCTATGGTGCAGGGATACAAGCCCGCCCAAGCCTCACAAGAAACGGTTAAAGATTCCCAAAGTTCCGATGTCCGCAAAGCCGCCGAGCAGGGCGATGCAAAGGCACAATTCGAGCTAGGCCACGCATACCAAGAAGGCCAAGGCATGACTCGTGATAGTAAACTAGCCGCACAATGGTATCGAAAGTCCGCCGATCAAGGGTACGCGCTTGCCCAGTTAAACCTTGGTATTTTGTACCATAATGGCCAGGGGGTTCCACTGGACGATAACCAGGCGTTACAGTGGGTACGCAAAGCCGCCGAGCAAGGGGTCGCGGCAGCGCAAAGCATTTTAGGCAATTCGTACCTTGAAGGCACTGCCGTAGCCAAAGACGTGGCCCAAGCCGTCGTTTGGTTCCGCAAAGCCGCCGAACAGGGATTTGCGCCAGCACAGTTCAACCTTGGGGTTTTATATCATAATGGTAATGGCGTTCCACAAGACGACAGCCAATCCATAGGCTGGGTACGCAAAGCCGCCGAGCAGGGCTATCCTCAGGCGCAGTATATTTTGGGCCTTGCCTACCAAGACGGCATAGGAATCGAGCGAAATTCCGATCTGGCCAGCGAGTGGAAAATGAAGGCGATACAGCAGGGTTACAATCCAGTGTCCCATGGCGGCATTCGTTAATTGATGAAACTTGCACTTTCCTATGCAGTGTTTGGGGAGTGTCTGCCGTCGCAGACAATTGATGTTGTGACATTTTTGGATGAATTTCCTAAATAAAACTTAAAGAGATGACGATGAAACAGCATTCCATAATTCGTTTAGGGATGGTTCTATTGATTTTTGGTGCGGGTTTGGTTGCCTGTACCCAGCAGCCGGTGAAAACAGTCCCCGAAGAATCTGTACAATCGGCCATGCAAGCCGCAAAGGATGCCTATCAACGAAAAGATTTTAAACTAGCCGCCGAGTGGTTCCGCAAAGCTGCCGATTTGGGTGATGCAAAGGCCCAATACAATCTCGGCGTTGCCTACAATGAGGGCAAAGGCGTGCCACAGGATTTTGGGCAAGCTGCCGTTTGGTTCCGCAAGGCAGCCGAGCAAGGCATAGTACAGGCCCAAAACAACCTCGGTTTTCTTTACAAACAAGGCCAAGGTGCTCCACAGGATTACGCGCAGGCCGCTGAGTGGTTCCAAAAGGCTGCCGACCAAGGGTTTGCCCAGGCACAGCATAATCTAGGGCTAGCCTACCGGGACGGCCAAGGCGTGAAGCAAGACCGGGCCCAAGCCGTGCTATGGTTGCAGAAAGCGGCTGCACAAGACGACGAACAGGCACAGGCGGATCTGAAAGAATTGAAATCAACAGGAAAAAACGCTGCGAAAAATACCAGTGTGGTAAAGCCGGCCCCAGCGAACAAGACTCAAGCGCCCCCTAAGAAAGCGGCGACGCCAAGCCCCGCCAAGCCGTCCGGCGGCTCCCGGCAAGCATCGCCATCGACCCAATAAGGAGGTAGGCCGGCATCCCCGTGATCAACGGGGACCGCTGCCAATATGGCTGGAGTCGGGCGGACATCGCGCCTTCGGGTCAGTCTGCGGCAAAGGGTTGCCGCCCAACCGGAACGCTTCAGGCAATGTTTATCATGCAAACCTGACAACACCTCCCAAAATCTTACCATGAACCCACGACTTCTAAGCGCAAACGAACTAGGATTTGGAAATCGGACCAAACTTCTATCTGGCCCAGGGGGTGAAAGACGTGGTGGTGTTCAATCCTTACACCCTAGTGGTGCTGCATGTGCGCAGGGACGGAGTGCGGCATGGGCTTTCGCCCATGGCGATTGAATTGGAGTGTGGGTGTAGGGTGGTGGTTTAAGCATATTTCTGATGAGGTATGATACTTTTATGGCTTAGGCGATGCAGCAGAACCCCGAAGGGGTTCAAGCCGTTAGCCGGGGGTTGAGCGTCAGCGACACCCCCGGATGGCAAGACAATAGAACATCGACCCCGTAGGGGTCGCAGTCTTTGCTTTCACTGCTCAAGCACCACTAGCCGAATGCAACATTCGCACAGTTTACGGAAGATCGCCGAGGTTCATAGGCCGATTTCTACGACCCCTCCGGGGTCGAATACCCCACCTGACACCTACCGGGGGTGTCGCTTCGCTCAACCCCCGGCTAATAGCTGGCAACCCTACGGGTTGCAAAACATGGGCATCTGCGTACTTGAGTATATCGAGAAACGATGGAACTTGAGAACAAGACAAGTTTGTAAAATAACCACTGGCCGTTATGCCACAAGATGATTGTACTATGGAAATAATCGGAATTGACAACAATTTGGATAACCTTCTTCGCGATGTAAAAAATTCGAGGGTGGATATTGCGGTTGCCTTTGCCACGAAGACAGAAAAGGTAATCGACGCTTTAATCGTCAACGGGAATGAAGTTTTTCTAACAGTTGGAACGATCAATTGTTTCTCTGATCCAGTATTTTTCAGGCACTGCCAAGAACTTGCCCAAGAAAATCCCAAGCTAAATCTAGCCGTTGATTTTAGATACGCCGATAGTATTCATTGGAAAGTTTACCTGATCTCGCCAAATATTGTTGTCATTGGCAGCGCCAATTTCACTAAAACAGGACTCTCCATGAGTCGCGATACGGCTGTGCGTATTGAAGATGAAAATCTTTACACTGACTACCAAGCTCTTTTATCAAGCCTGAGAAATGAAAACAATGTCGTTGCGTTGATCGATGACAGATTTGATACACTTTTAAGCGAGTATGAAAAAAAACATCGCTTACCAATCCCAACACGCAACATTCGGAGCGGACAACTTCCAAGCTTTACAGAGTGGTTTGCTAGGGATGAATCTCAAGGGTTGCCTATATTAATATGGGATCAAGATTTTGATGATGAACACCGAAACACCTTCGAAAATAAAATTGTCCCCACATTAGACCCTACAGATAATAATGGAACATATTTTCTTGCCGCTGTATTCTACAGAAAACCACCCTATTATTATGAGAGGAATTCAGTTCTTATTCTGAGTGACAAAGGAACATATCCGCAATTTAACTTTATCAATTTGATAATGCCAAGTAATGACAAATGGTATTTATGCGGCATAGAAGGGGCAGCGTTTCCAAACCCTTTTGCATTGTCGCCTGATTTGAAGAAAGCCATAAAAAGCTCAGTACAAAAATGGGCAAAAAATGACAAGACATTTTTAGATACAAAAGACCTCCAAGAATTAGCAGATAAACTACCAGCCAATCTAATATAAAGATGCATTAAACACATGGCTAATTATCAATTTTGAATAACATTTGAACAATATATGAAATACCTCTCAACTCGCGGCCTTGCAACGCCCAAATCCTTCACCGAAATTCTGCTTGGTGGCCTCGCCCCCGACGGCGGGCTTTACCTTCCTGAGGAATATCCGCAAGTAACCCGCAAAGAATTGGACGATTGGCGCACTCTGTCCTATGCCGACTTGGCCTTCGCGGTCATGTCCAAATTTGCCCCTGACATTCCCGCCGCAGACCTTAAAGCCATCACTGACAAAACCTACACCGCCGAAGTATATTGCAACGCCCGCACCGATTCGGACACTCGCCAAATTGCGCCGTTGCGCACCTTGGAACCGGGCTTGCATATTCTGGAATTGTCCAACGGCCCGACGCTGGCGTTCAAAGACATGGCAATGCAGTTACTGGGCAATCTGTTTGAATACGCCTTGGATCAACAGCATGACGCATTGAATATCTTGGGAGCGACCTCCGGCGACACCGGCTCGGCGGCGGAGTACGCGATGCGGGGAAAACGCGGTATCCGTGTGTTCATGTTGTCCCCTCGCGGCAAAATGTCCGCCTTCCAAACTGCGCAAATGTACTCGCTGCAAGACCCGAACATCTTCAACATCGCCGTGCGTGGCGTGTTCGACGATGCCCAAGACTTGGTGAAAGCCGTCTCCAACGACCTTGCATACAAGGCGCAATACAAAATAGGCACAGTCAATTCCATCAACTGGGGGCGCATTTCCGCGCAAGTCGTCTACTATTTCAAAGGCTATTTCGCCGCGACGCAGTCCAACGATGAACAAGTGGCATTCTCGGTGCCATCGGGCAATTTCGGCAACATCTGCGCCGGCCACATCGCCCGCAGGATGGGGCTACCCATCGCCCAATTGATCCTTGCCACCAATGAAAACGACGTGCTGGATGAGTTTTTCCGCACGGGCGTCTACCGCCCGCGTGGCACGGCGCAGACCTTCCAGACCAGCAGTCCTTCCATGGACATTTCCAAAGCGTCGAATTTCGAGCGTTTTATCTTCGATCTAGTCGGGCGCGACTCGGTAAAGTTAAGGGCGTTTTGGGGGCAAGTGGAAGCTGGCGGGGCTTTCGACATCAAGGGAACCCCCTATTGGGATGCGCTGCCCGGATTCGGCTTCGTCTCTGGCAAAAGCACCCATGCCGACCGCCTTGCCACCATCCGCTCGACATGGGAAAAATACGGTATGATGATCGACACTCACACCGCCGACGGTCTCAAAGTCGGCATCGAACAACGCCGCCCCGGCCTGCCGCTGATCTGCCTGGAAACCGCCTTGCCCGCCAAATTCGAGGAAACGATACGCGAAGCCTTGGGGCGTGAACCGGAGCGCCCGGCTGGCATGTTGGGCATTGAAAATATGCCGCAACAGTGTGTTGTGATGGATGCGAATGTGGAGGCTTTGAAGGCATATATTGTGGCTAATACGCCTAGGTAAACTAAATTCAAATCTAGCCACTAGGCTGTCCATGTTAGAATAATCCCAACTGAGAAATATTAACCCAATCGGAGTAACGCATGAAAACCAGCAAACTGACCATTGCCTTAATTGCCACCGCCGGATTGTTAGCCACCAACGTGCGGGCGGAGGACAAAGAGGTTAAACAAGCCGATGTCCCCCAAGCGGTTTTGGATGCCTTCGCAATTGCCAAGCCTCATGCCAAGGTCAAGGAATATGAATTGAAAACCCATGATGGACAATCCTTTTATGAGCTTGAATACAAGGAGAATGGGCTAGAGCATGAATATTATTACGCGGCGGATGGAACCCTGCTGGAAACGAGCGAAGAAATCCAAATTTACAGATTGCCAGCGGAGTTAAAGCAAGCCATCAAAACCTCTTATCCGAAAGCGAAAATCAAGGCAGTCAAAAAGAAAATGATGGTCGATGGTAATCTGTCAGGCTATGAAATCGAACTGAAGGAGAAAGGCAAGGAAGTGGAATTGGATATTGATGCCAGTGGGAAGATTACTAAGATTGAGCTGGATGATTGAAGATAAATACCTATTTTGTGTCCTACACGGACTTTGAAGAGGTTTATTCCAGCGAATGCTTAAATGTAACAGATCACTATAAACGATTTCATTTTTTAAGCCATGACCGCCGTTAGCTCCCTCACCATCGTCGGCTACAAGTCCATTCGTGATCTGAGCGATTTCAAGCTCAACGACTTGAATGTGCTGATCGGAGCCAATGGCGCGGGTAAGAGCAATTTCATTAGCCTGTTCCGCCTGCTGAATGAAATGTATGAACAGAACTTGCAGATATATGTGCAAACGCAAGGCGGGCCAGATGCCTTGTTGCATTTTGGGCGGAATACAACTGAACAACTTCATGCTGAGTTTTATTTTGGCTTGAATGGCTACCAGTTCGACCTGATACCCACAGCGGATAATCGGCTTATTTTTAAGAACGAAGATACTTGGTTTGGTGGTGGCTCGATGAACAGACCAGTAAAAATCAAGGGAGGAAATTCCCATGTAATTGGGAGCGGCAATAATGAATCCAAGCTAAAAGAAACTAATGACACATTTGCAGAGTATGTTCGCCCGGCAATCCAACGGTGGCGGGTATATCATTTCCATGACACCAGCCATACAGCCAAGGTAAAGCAATTGCATCATGTCAATGATAATCTGCTGCTTAAAACCGATGCAGCTAATCTCGCAGCATACTTGCGGATGCTCAAGAATAAACACTTTGCAGAGTATCAGCGCATTGTGGATACAATTCGCCTTGTTGCTCCATTATTCGGTGATTTCGTCCATCGTCCCGGCGAACCGGATTACATTGAACTTGAATGGACACAGCGAGGAAGACCTGATACCCCATTCAAAGCACACTTGCTTTCAGACGGAACATTACGTTTCATTTGTTTGGCTACTCTCTTGCTTCAGCCAATAGGACTAATACCTAAGACTATACTGATTGATGAGCCGGAATTAGGTTTACATCCCTACGCCATTTCGATACTAGCCGACATTTTCAAACAAGTGACTTTAGCCTCCAATTCGGTGAATTCTCTGCATCCGCATTCTCAGAAGTTATCAAAATTTTTAGACCCTACAAGATCAAATTCTCGACAATTGATCGTCTCCACTCAATCGGTCGAACTGGTCAACGAATTGTCACCTGAGGATGTGATCGTCGTTGATTATGAGGATGATGCTTCCATTTTTCGCCGTTTCAGCCAAGATGAACTTTCCGGTTGGTTGGAAGAATATTCGATGGGTGAACTATGGAAGCGCAACATACTAGGCGGGAGACCTTAGGCGATGGAGGTCATCGTCATTGCTGAGGGACAAACAGAAGAGCAATTCATCAAACGGCTGGTTGCGCCTGCGTTGCGGCATTTACAGGTCTACGTGAAACCCCAGTTATTGAAGACTTCCAAGGACAGCAAAGGGGGAGCCATAAGCTTTGGTCGACTCAAATTTAATGCTCGAAATACCTTGAATAGCAAATCCAATGTGTTCTTGACAACCTTCATTGATTTATACGCATTAGATACAGATTTCCCTGAGTTTGACGAAGCCGAGAAGAAGATGGATGTTTATAGCAGGGTGAAGTGTCTCGAAGAAGCCTTGCATAGTGCCTTGATCGAACAAATCAGTTGCCGACCTGACCGTTTTCTACCGCACATCCAACCCTATGAATTTGAAGGATTGTTGTTTTCCGATGTTGAAGCACTGACTTGCGTTGAACCTTCATGGAATACCTGTTTAAGCGGGCTGAATATAGTTCGCAGTAAGTTTGAATCCCCTGAACATATTAACGATGGCTACGAAACAAAACCCTCGAAACGCCTAGAAAATCTGCTACATCCCAAATATCACAAAACCCGCCACGGCCCTCTAGCGGCTGAACGTATCACTCTTGCCGTGATGGAACGCGAGTGTACTCATTTTCGTGGATGGATGGATATGCTCCGGGGCTTGGCTATATCATGACTCACAGTTAGTGGATATCTAAATGGACATCGAAACCGACACTACTCCAGCCAATCCAGAATCAAACCGGGTATTACTAATTGATTTGGAAAACTGCCCCAGCCAAATCAATCAATTGATGAAAAATCTGGAACAATTCTCGCAGGTGGTAATTTGCTACGCGCAAAGCGGGGCCAAAGTGCCTATCGACTGGATACTGCCTTTGACCAGCACAGTCAATAGCAACAAGCTTAAGATATTTAAAACCCCAGGTGCAGGCAAAAATGCCGCAGATTTTGGCATTACTTTCTGGGCTGGGGTGTTGATGCAGCAATTGCCGCAGAACACGCATTTCACGGTGGTATCTGAAGACACGGACTTGGATCATGTGATTAATTTTCTTAAAAGCCAAGGCAGAACCGCTGAACGTATAAACAGTAAAAAAGTAGAAATTCCAACATCAGTTGTTCCTTCCATATCAACTTCCCCTATAAAATCATATTGCGTTTATCTCCTGAAAAATAATAAGAACCGACACGTAAAACCGGAGACTTTACTTAATCATATTAAAAGTGGATTTAAAGACGACACGCTTACCTCAGAAATGATTATAAAAGAACTCACCAAACAAGGTGCAATATCTGTTGTTAATAATCGAATCTCGTATAACGAGCCAGTCATAACTAAACTTGCCAATTCATAAGCAATCAAGTTTTTACCCAAGGCAAATCAAGCAGCACTCAATCAATGCCCCACCACCCCGTCCCGAAGAAAATCATCCGCCGCCCCGTCCCGCAACAGAATGGGCATTTTCCTAATCTATCCCCGCTGCTTCAACGCATCTACCTGTCACGTAATCTGACTGAACCTGAAGAATTGGACCGCAGCTTGGCGAAGTTGCCCTCGCCTTGGCTTCTTTCAGGCATGGAAAATTTGGTCGGCCATTTGATCGATGCCATAAAAGACAACAAGCATTTGCTCATCGTTGCCGACTTCGATGCCGACGGTGCCACCAGTTGCGCAGTGGGGATGCTTGGCCTAAAAGCGATGGGGGCGGAAAAAGTTTCCTATATCGTCCCCAACCGCTTTGAATTCGGCTATGGACTGACCCCGGAAATCGTCGCCGTTGCCGCCAAGCACCAACCGGACGTGCTGATTACCGTGGACAATGGGATTTCCAGTATTGAAGGTGTCAAAGCGGCGAAAGCCCTAGGGATGACGGTTTTGGTCACCGACCATCATTTGCCCGGTGCTGAGTTGCCGGAGGCGGATGCCATCGTCAACCCGAATTTAAACGGCGACGAATTCCCCAGCAAGTCCTTGGCGGGCGTAGGGGTGATGTTCTATGTGTTGATGGCGTTGCGAATACGCTTGCGGGAAAGCGGCTGGTTTGCGCAGAAAGGCATTCCCGAACCGAATCTGGCGCAATGGCTGGATTTGGTGGCATTGGGTACCGTCGCCGACGTGGTGGCGCTAGACCGTGTCAACCGTATCCTTGTCCACCAAGGTTTGCAGCGCATCCGGCTAGGCCAATCCCGTCCCGGCATCGTGGCCTTGCTGGAAGTCGCCGGCCGCAAACCGGCAGCGGTACAGGCCGCCGACTTGGGTTTTTTTGCCGGCCCCCGGTTGAATGCTGCCGGACGCTTGGAGGACATGGCGCAAGGCATCGAATGCCTGCTCTGCCAAGACATACCAACGGCACGGGGCATGGCCGCCCAACTCGACCAACTCAACCGGGATCGGCGGGAAATCGAGGAGCAGATGAAGCTGGATGCCTTCCTCATTCTCGACAAGCTTGACACGGACAGGCGGGCCAAGGGCTTGGCAGGTGTCTGTCTGTTCGATTCTTCCTGGCATCAAGGGGTCATCGGCATTCTCGCTTCCCGCGTCAAGGACAGGTTGCACCGCCCGGTGATCGCCTTTGCCCCGGCGGGCAATGGGGAAATCAAAGGTTCCGCCCGTTCCATCCCCGGGGTTCACATACGCGACGTGTTGAGCAATATCGCCGCCGCCCATCCCGGTTTGCTCGCCCGTTTCGGCGGACATGCCATGGCTGCGGGTCTGAGCCTCGATGAAGGCAGCTACCCGGAATTTGTCAAACTCTTCGACGCGGAGGTCAGGAAACATCTGGAAGGCATGGATTTGGACCATGCTGTGCATAGCGACGGTGAATTGTCTCCCGACGAATTGCGTTTGGAGTGCGCTGAAATCCTGCAACAGGCCGGTCCATGGGGGCAAGGGTTCCCCGAACCCGTTTTCCATGGGGAGTTCGACGTGATCCAGGCCCGCACTGTCGGCGAGAAGCATCTCAAATTAGTGCTAAAAACGCCTGACCAGAAACGCATGATCGACGGCATCGCTTTTTTTGTTGACGACCCGGAAAGCTGGCTGGGTTGTCGACGGCTCAAACTCGCTTACAAACTGGATGTAAACGAATTCCGTGATAACCGGACGGTGCAGATGCGAATCGAATACATGGAGGATTTTTGAAAAATTTGGGAAATAGAAATGAACGGCGAGATAAAAAATGGCTATTTTGATTTATAATTGAGATTATGCTAATGCAGAACGCAGAAAGGCGAACAAGGCCACCTCTTTTAGCTTGGCCTATCTCGTCCTCTACAACGATTACCCACAATATGTTTTGGATAATATAATGGAAAAAATCACTAAACTGCTCAAATCCCTCTATCATTTACTCCCTGAACCGCCTTCAACTAATTACCTATTTCGAGCCATTACGCCGAACCCCTACGACCTCCTCCCCCCCAATCCTCTCATATTCGACATAGGCTCCAAAGAAGCCCGTGGTTCCTATGCCTTTGGAAACCCCCCACCCGGTTCTAAAATAGTTTGCGTCGATATTGAGGAAAGACCTGGGGGCGATTTGGTCGCGGATGCCCATGACCTCCATATGGTTCCTGACAATAGCGTGGACTTTGTCTGCTCCATTAGCGTTCTCGAACACGTTCGCCATCCCCATCGCGTCGTCAAGGAAATTTACAGAATTCTTAAACCTAGCGGCATCGTTTACATTAACGTGCCATTCATTTTTCCATACCATGCGGATCCAGATGATTTTTATCGTTTCTCCGTAAGCGTTCACCCCCTTACGCCGGCAATGGCAAGAGGGCCAATCCTTGGCGCCGACGGGTTATGGCGGTTTGCAAGTATTCCCAGGGGGAATGGCCGCGCCGGCGGCAGGTGTCGATGACACTGGCCAACAAGGCGAA
>CAIODU010000174.1 GCA_903857165.1 uncultured Methylococcaceae bacterium
CTTCGCCTTGCTGGCCAGTGTCATCGACACCTGCCGCCGGCGCGGCCATTCCCCCTGGGAATACTTGCAAACCGCCATAACCCGTCGGCGCCAAGGATTGGCCCTCTTGCCATTGCCGGTGTAGGGGGGTGAACGCTTACTGCTCATGCGGTGTGGTAAGAAGTTTTATTTTAATTTTAAGAGCATAAACATGAAGAATAGAGACACCCGGCTGGCTGCCATAGTGTTAGCCGCGTTAGCCACCACCCCCGGTTATGCCAACCCATTGGAATTGGTCCAGAATGGTGGCTTTGAAATTAACGGCGGTGCCGGCCAGTTGGCCACCGGAATTAGCTATGCAACCGGCTGGACATCGGCCCTGAATGGTGGCCAACCCGGTTTCAATTTCATCGTAAATCCCGCCACCGCTGATGCGCATGTTACGGGTAGTACTGATGGTGGCTTCAAATCGATATTCACTGACACTGCCAATCCAGTTACAAATATCTTTCTATGGGGTCCTGGCAACGATTCCCCAAACAACAATGGCTTGGGATTCAGCCCAGACGGGGGCTATGTCCTCGGTGGCGACGGCGACTACTTAGCGGCAGCGGTTTCGCAAGCGATCAATGGGTTGACGGTGGGCCACACCTACGGCCTGTCCTTCGATTGGGCACAAAGCCAATTCACCGATGGTACAACTACAACCACTTCCGGTTGGGGTGTGACTTTCGGCAGCGATACAGTCTCAACCGGCACGCCGACACTTGCTGCTAAGGGCTTTTCGGGTTGGAACACGTTTACCCACACCTTCACCGCCACCGCCACCTCAGAAACTTTGTCTTTCCTTGCGACGGGCACCCCAACCGGTCAGTCGCCTTTTGCATTGCTGGATGGTGTGAGCCTGAGGGACAGCACTCAGCCTCCTAGCGATGTCCCTGAACCGGCGAGCTTGGCTCTCTTGGTTCCGGGTCTGGCGGGCCTTGCGGTCATCCGCCGGCGGCGCAAGCAGCAACCATAACGGCTATTTACCGACGCGACGGCATGGCAACTCCTAAGGTTGCCATGCCGTACTTTTTTAGTTAGGACTTACGCAAAGCCGCATTCATGCTGAGCCTTCCAAGCTTGTCGAAGGGTAAAGCATGGAGATGCATCGCAAGTGCCGTTCACCCTTCGACAGGCTCGGGGCGAACGGTGTTGGCAGACGATTTTGCGCAGGCCCTATTGGTGAGGAGGGCATCTGTGTCACAGTCGCACATGCGCCATCGGCCTAAAAAAACTAATCAATCGACCTCCTCAGTGGTAATTAATGGAATGCAAACAGTTTTAATTGATATTTTGCGGCTGACGATTTGGCTGGCAATTCTTGTGGCCGTGTTCGTGCCGCTGGAGCGGTTTTTCGCACTGCGCCCCGCCAAGGTTTGGCGGGCGCAGATAGGTGTTGACCTTGGCTGGTATTTCATCAATGCACTGACGACGGCTTCCATTGTCGCGCCGGGCCTCGCCTAAGGACGTCAAAGCCCTGGTCGGCTGGCTGGAACGGGACGCCCTGGCGCTGGCCGGCCCCAGCCTTGAGGACCGGCGCGAACGCTTCGACTTCATCGTCGAAGAACTGGCCCGGCGGGAGCAGTTGGACTCTGCCAGAATCCGCCCCGTCCGCGTCGCCCTCAAGCGGCAACGCGACAGGCTGCCGGGCTTCGCCAAGGTGCTGGACGGCAAGCTCGCGGCGATTGCCCAACGCTTCGATGTCCCGGAATATCAAGTCAGGGCCGTCTGCCTGCTACAGCGCAAACCAGAAACATCGCAGGCCCATTGGCAACGCCGCGAGCAGTTGAACCGGCCGCCGGGCTGGAAATTCCACGGCATCCTGGAGGCCGTTTCCGACGCGATGGATGAAACCCATCGGAGCAGATCCATGGTCGGGAACCTCAACGGGGTTCTTCCGGAATTGAAGTTATTAAATAAAAATATATAAAACAATTGGTTGTAAGCAGTTTTGAGCATCTGCCAGAATCAAAAAAGAGGGTGAGCGCGAAAATCATAAGTTCCTGATCTTTATAGGAACATGGCATAGCC
>CAIODU010000175.1 GCA_903857165.1 uncultured Methylococcaceae bacterium
ATGTTACGCATGGACGCGAAAGAGGGATGACGGGAGCGTCAAAGCTTGCTTTGACAAGAGAGCGGGAAATGCGAAGCTTGCTTCGCCTGTCAAAGCAAGCTTTGACGCTCCAATCCTAGGCCGTTGCGTAACATCAGTCACTAATTGTATTTTAACCTTAACGGTGACCCATGGATCCAATGTTGACTATTGCGGTGCGCGCCGCGCGCGCCGCCGGCGATTTGATTGTCCGCTATGTCGATAGAATCGACACCTTGAATATCTCGGCCAAAGGCCGCAACGACTTCGTCAGCGAGGTGGACAGCAAGGCCGAGCAGGAAATCGTCAGCATCCTGAGCAGAGCCTATCCCGCCCATGCCTTCCTCGGCGAGGAGGGCGGCCGCCACGGCTTGCCCAAAGGCGAGTTCACTTGGGTCATCGACCCATTGGATGGCACCACCAACTTCCTCCACGGTTTCCCCCAGTTCGCCGTTTCCATCGCGCTGATACACAGGGGCAACATCGAATGTGGCGTGATCTACGACCCCATGCGGCAGGAGTTGTTCACTGCCAAGCGGGGCGGCGGTGCGGCGTTGAATGACCGCCGTTTGCGCGTCACCAAGCAGAAAACCTTCACTGGCGCGTTACTCGGCACGGGCTTTCCGTTCAAGGATCAGCGCCATAATGACGCTTATTTTGGCATGTTCCGCGAATTGATGAAGGACACCGCAGGCATCCGCCGGGCCGGTTCCGCCGCGCTGGACTTGGCTTGGGTGGCCTGTGGCAGGATGGACGGCTTCTGGGAGCTTGGCCTGATGCCTTGGGACATTGCGGCCGGGGTTTTGTTGATCCAAGAAGCCGGCGGCATCGTCACCGACTTGGAGGGCGGCACGAAATATTTGGAAACCGGCAACGTGTTGGCTGCCAACCTCAAGTTGCATCCGTTGATGTTGGAAGCCATCAAGCCTTTTGTCACCGATGCCTTGCGCTACCGGGCGCCGTTGAGTGAGTAGGCACTTTGGCTACCAACTTAAGGCGGGACACGATCAAAGCTTACCCGTTCGCCCTGAGCTTGTCGAAGCCTGTCCTGAGCCTGCAGAAGGGGGTGATCGGGTAGGCCGTTCATGATTCGACAAGCTCACCACGAACGGCTTAAGGCGATTTCCGAAAAAATAAACCACCAATGTAGAGCGCCCTTCAGGGCGCTATGGTGGCCTGAAGGCCGCCCTACGGGTAAGGGCATTCTCGTAAATGTCCTTAGTGTTCGCATCACGCAATTGAATATTACAGGAGTCCTTCAATAAGAATGAACCCAGACCATCAAATCGAAATCGAAACCAAGCTGTCATTCCAAGAAGACGCCATCCAAGCCTTGAACGACGTGGTGTGCCGGCAACAAAGGCAGATTGAGCAACTTGAGGCGGCTATGAAATTGTTGATTGACCGTTACCGGCAATTCTCGGAGACTCAGCCACCGGGCAACGGGCCAGCGGACGAGAAGCCACCGCATTATTGAAAATGCAGCCTGACTCCATTTCGACCCAATCGACATTGACCTGCCCGGCTTGTGGTAACCGCTGCACAGAAACCATGCCGCAAGATGCTTGCCTGTTTTTTTGGGAATGCCCGTCCTGCAAAACGCTGCTCAAACCACGGCCAGGGGATTGCTGCGTGTTTTGTTCCTATGGAGACATCCCATGCCCACCGATGCAAACTGATACAATACAGGGCAACTGCTGTCCTCCCTCGCAATAATCAATTGCCCGCCGGAGCCGATATTCTACTTAAAAGGTACGCTATGAACATAAACCCGCTCCGCTTGGCAAAAAACGAGGAAAAACGTCTGCGAGCCGGACATCTTTGGATATTCAGCAACGAGGTGGACATCGCCCAGACACCCCTCAAGGGCTTCCAGCGTGGCGACTTGGCTTTGGTGGAGGATGTCAAGGGCCAAGCGCTGGGGGTGGCCTATGTCAACCCGGACACGCTGATTTGCGCCCGCATCTTAAGCCGCGACCCGCGTGTCCGCATCAATGAAAAATTCTTCCTGCACCGTTTTGAAATTGCCTTGGCCTTGCGCCAAAGGCTGTTCGACCGTCCTTTCTATCGGTTGGTCCATGGCGAGAGCGACGGGCTGCCTGGGCTGGTGGTGGATCGTTTCGGCGATGTGTTGTCGGTGCAGACCAACACGGTTGGCATGGAACAGTTGCAACCGGTCATTATCGCCACCTTGGAGAAATTCCTCTCACCCCGCGCCATCGTGATGAAAAACACCTCCAGTTTGCGCCAACTGGAAGGCTTGGAGGAGTACACCAAGCTTGTCAGCGGTGAACTGAAGGGCCCGGTGGAGATTGAGGAAAACGGTGTGAAATTCCGCGCCGATGTCTTGGGCGGTCAAAAGACCGGCTGGTTCTTCGACCATCGCTGCAACCGGGCGCTGGCATCCAAATTCGCGAAAGGCCAGGCAGTGCTTGACTTGTTTTCCTATTCCGGTGGATGGGGCATACAAGCGGCGGCGGCGGGGGCGGAAGCGGTGGATTGCGTGGATGGTTCCGAGGTCGCAATCGGTTTGGCCAGGGAAAATGCGAAATTGAACGGGGTGGCCGATCAGGTCAGTTACGAACACAGCGATGTCTTCGATTTCCTGAAACTGGCTAGGGAAGAGCATCGCAAATACGGGCTCATCATCCTCGACCCGCCCGCTTTGATCAAGCGCAAGAAGGATGTCAAAGCCGGCATCGAGGCTTACCGCCGCCTGAACCAAGGGGCGCTGCAACTGCTCGCGCCGGGTGGCATATTGGTGTCGGCCTCCTGCTCCCACCATCTGCACCGGGAAGTGCTGCACGATATCCTCCGCGCCGCCGCCCGCCATGGCGACCGGCACATGGCTTTCATCGCCCAAGGCGGCCAAGGCCCGGATCATCCCATCCACCCTGCAATCCCCGAAACGGATTATCTGAAAGCCTTCTTTTGCAGCGTTAGTGAGAGCTTGTAGGTTGGCCTTGGCCTGAAACCCTCTGCATTGATTGAACTAACCATAAGGTAAGGCGATGCCAATAAATCCAAAATATCCTCAAGCCGAGCCCGCCATAAGGTGTCTTGGCGGGTCTTGGTCCGTCTTTCTGTGCTTTTTGATCTGTTTGCCGCTCAGGCCGCTGGTTGCCGGCCCGATTGATGACATCGTCGGAAAAATAGCGCAGACGGAGTATGCTTCGTATGTACAGAATTTGCAGAATTTCAATACGCGATATTACAACACGCAGGGCAATGCTGACGCACTGGCCTACATCCACGACGCATTCGTTGGTTTTGGTTTGAATGCAACCTACGATTCCTTTAATTATAATGGTGGCACCTATGACAATGTGGTTGCCACCCTACCCGGCAAAGCCCATCCTGAAAATGTCTACATCGTCGGTGCGCACATGGACTCAACCTCGAATGATGCCGCCAACAATGCACCGGGGGCGGATGACAATGCCAGCGGCATGGCCGCCGTGATGGAAATGGCCAAGGCTATGCCACGGATGTCACCCGCATGGGTGCGGCCACGCTTGCGGGGCTTGCTGGAGTGCTGCCTGAACCATCGACGCTATTTTGTTTCCTATCCGGTATCATAATGCTAATGCTAATGCATAATCGCAGACTAAATAGAAAATGATGACAAATATTTTTTCCTACTAGGGGTTTCCAATGCACGGCTATTGGTACATGATAATATATTTATTTTTTCTTGCGTTCTGTGGAGTGGCTTGGAAGTATAGATGGAATATCATGCACCTCAGAAGGCATGCTTATCAAGACCTCGTTGAAGAAAGGGAGAGGTTGCACGAGTGTGTGATTGACTGGAGGTATCCTGACGGAACTTACGTCCCGCAACATAAACGGCAGCAGATGTTCCGGGATTTGCAAAGGCTTTCCCGCAGGATACGCAAACACCCGGATAATCCTGACAATAGTCATTCGTTGTAAAATATCCCGTGGTTTGCCACCAAAAGACCCCCGGCTTGATCGCGAGAAAATCTAAACTCAGACACCTTGGAGAAAAACCGTGAGCACCATCCCGCAAGCCTATTTGGACACCTTGAACCCATTGATTGCCACGGCAAGAAAGTTTATGGAAGAGGGCCAGTCGCTACATCCTGTGGCTTTTGTTGGCAATTTTACGACCGGACTCACCGTGCCGGTGCTATTCGACACCTCTTCAACCGAAGCCAAGGATGGTTCGTCAATGGGTATCCGGCTGGCCGCCATGGAATTGGATGCCGATTTTGTGGCCGTCATCATGGAGGCTTGGTCATTGCCTGAGGACAAAGCGCGTAACTACCAAGCCATATTAGACCGTTATGGTTCAATTGCCGCCTCGCCTTACAGGATCGACATTGTCACCATCTCTGTCGAGACGCGCCATGGGCTATGGCTTGCGCAGATGCCCATCATGCCAAAAGGGGTGTCGAAAAAACGCCGCACTTTTGGCGAACCGAATTACCGCTTGTTTTCGGAGGCTGAAGGAAGGTTCGTTGGGTTGCTGCCAGTCAAAGCCGATGCCATCAATGCGCCCGGCGGGCTGCATTGATGGAAACCATGGGGATCAAGCACCCGCTTAATCCTACCATCCCCGGAAAACGTCGCGGCCTGCCCACCTTCAGCGCATCCCAATTGTCACGATTATTGCTTATCTATACTCCGAAACCCTTTTCCATTGTTTAACCAATCCCTCACACCTAGGGAACTAGCCGACATGAGGACCAGAGGGAATTCGATCCCCGTGTATCTAAAAGCTGCGGCTTAACTGTTAATTGGGCTTTTAGACATGGGGCTAACGCTTCGGAGGCATGACGTGAACGCTTTTTTTATTGTTCTGTTTGGATTATTGCAGATCGCGGATGGTATCGTGACCTTTTTTGGGCTGAAATGCGCGGAAGTGGACGAAGTTAATCCAATCCTCAATTTCTTTGCCGATCTGATAGGCTTGGGATACTCCATCACCCTGCTTAAATTGGCGGGGCTTGCATTCATTCTTTTCCTGTTCTTCGACCGGCACAAGATGAAAAGTCGCTGGATCACAACAACCCTGGGTTTGGCGGTAAGCTTTTACAGTTGGGTCGTCGGCAGCAACATGCTCTTGGTCATTGGCACTTGAGCCAAGCGGGGCGGAGTTTGCAATTCGGTCAGAAACAAAAAATAGCGGCGTAGGAAAGCGACGACACAGCCAGTTTCATGTCACAATGCGAGGAGTAATGGAGAGATGGAGCATAGTGTCTCTGTTTCACGGGGTTGCAACGTGTTTCAACATAAACCACTGCGTGAATCAGCAATGAAACGTTCCGACTCCATTCAGCCGATGTCTGTCCGACTAAGCCACCTATTCCTAGCCACTTATTTGCCGATTATCCCATGACTGAAATTCGATTGACCACGCTTTCCCATGGCGGTGGCTGCGGTTGTAAAATCGCCCCCGCCATGCTGTCACAAATGCTGGCGGAACTTCCCTTGCCGGGCCTGTTCCCCGACTTGTTGGTTGGCACCGAGACTAGCGACGACGCGGCGGTCTACCGACTCAACGAAGACCAGGCCGTCATCGCCACACTCGATTTCTTCATGCCGATTGTCGACGATGCGTTTGACTTTGGCCGCATCGCCGCGACCAATGCATTGTCGGATGTCTATGCCATGGGCGGCAGGCCGATACTGGCCCTCGCCGTGGTCGGCATGCCGGTCGACAAACTCCCGATGGAAACCGTCCGCCGCATATTGGCGGGCGGTGCCTCGGTTTGCGCGGCGGCGGGAATCCCCTTGGCCGGCGGGCATTCCATTGATGCCCCCGAACCCATCTACGGGCTGGTCGCCCTCGGTTTGGTGCATCCTGACAAGGTGAAGCGCAATGACCGGGCGCAACCCGGCGATGTACTCATCCTCGGCAAACCTCTGGGGGTCGGCATTCTCAGCGCAGCCTTGAAAAAGGGTCAACTGGATGAGGCCGGCTACACCCAAATGATCGGACACACCACCCGCCTGAATAGCGTGGGTTCGGCCCTGGGGGAAATGGACGGGGTCCATGCCATGACCGATGTCACCGGATTCGGGCTGCTTGGGCATTTATTGGAAATCTGCCGGGGATCGGGTTTGGGTGCGGACATCGCTTTTGCCGACATTCCCCTCATCGACATCGCCGCGCACTTGGCGAGCCAAGGGTTCGCCACCGGTGCGGCAACCCGCAACTGGGACAGTTATGGGCCATCGGTCGAACTCGAAAATGGCCTGCCCGACTGGCAACGCAAGTTGCTCTGCGATCCCCAGACCAGCGGCGGCTTG
Source organism: uncultured Methylococcaceae bacterium (assembly GCA_903857165.1). Taxonomy (GTDB): domain Bacteria; phylum Pseudomonadota; class Gammaproteobacteria; order Methylococcales; family Methylococcaceae; genus Methylumidiphilus. The sequence continues at coordinate 6,295 of CAIODU010000175.1, forward strand.
CTGGTCGCAAGCGATCCCGGCAGCGTCGATGAAATACTGGCCTTGTTCCACCAACAGGGCTTCGACCACGCCCAGCCGATAGGCCGGATGCGCGAGGGTGATTGTGTGGTCAAAGTCACGGGTCGAACGGGATAAAACATTCCCGTGCGCAATAGGTGGATTTTATGATGAAAGCGGCTTGTGAGTTTAGCCACGTTGCCGGAAACGCCCGCAAGCGGGCTGATTCCGGCCTGTCAATGCATTCCATCGCGGAATGAGGAAACAATGAAAGTTTTGCGTTTAGCATTCCCTACCCTGTATAATCCACCACCTTAGATTTCCAACCCTCCGAGGAGCGCTGCGACGGTTAACCCGCCAGGCTCGGAGCGGTGCTTCATTGTCAACGGCGCTCGATCACCCATCTTCCGATGGCGGTGTATCGAGTCTCGTACCCCCATGCGAAAGATGGCTTTCAACTGCTTTAAGGAGCATACGAAACCATGAACGCTGTACTAAAATCCAATTTCACCGACTACAAAATCGCCGATTTGTCCTTGGCCGCTTGGGGTCACAAGGAAATCCGCATCGCCGAGACCGAAATGCCCGGCTTGGTGTCGATCCGCGAAGAATTCGCCGCCAGCCAGCCGCTGCAAGGTGCCCGCATCACCGGCTCGCTGCACATGACCATCCAGACCGCCGTGCTGATCGAAACCCTCGTCGCACTGGGCGCGGAAGTGCGCTGGGCCTCATGCAACATCTACTCCACCCAAGACCACGCCGCCGCCGCCATTGCCGAGCAAGGCATTCCGGTGTTCGCGGTCAAGGGCGAGAGTCTGGAGGACTATTGGGATTACACCCACCGCATTTTTGAATGGGCGGACGGCGGCTATTCCAACATGATTTTGGACGACGGCGGCGATGCGACGTTGCTGCTGCATTTGGGTGCCCGCGCCGAATCTGACATTTCCGTGCTGGCAAATCCGAGTTCCGAAGAAGAGCGCATCCTGTTTGCCGCCATCAAGGCCAGGCTGGCGGTGGATGGCAAGTGGTATTCCACCCGTCTGGCCGAGGTCAAAGGCGTCACCGAAGAAACCACCACCGGCGTACACCGCTTATACCAGATGCATGCCAAGGGCGAATTGAAGTTCCCCGCCATCAATGTCAACGACTCGGTCACCAAGTCCAAGTTCGACAACCTGTACGGCTGCCGCGAGTCCTTGGTGGACGGCATCAAACGCGCCACTGACGTGATGATCGCAGGCAAAGTTGCCTTGGTCGTCGGCTACGGCGATGTCGGCAAAGGTTGCGCCCAAGCGCTGAGTGCGCTGCGCGCCCAAGTGTGGGTGACCGAAATCGACCCGATCTGCGCACTGCAAGCGGCGATGGAAGGCTACCGCGTGGTGACCACGGACTACGCCGCCGACAAGGCCGACATTTTCGTCACTTGCACTGGCAACTACCATGTCATCACTCACGACCACATGGCGAAGATGAAGGATCAGGCCATCGTTTGCAACATCGGCCATTTCGACAACGAGATCGAAGTTGCCGCCATTGAGAAGTACCAGTGGGAAGAAATCAAGCCGCAGGTGGACCATGTCATCTTCCCCGATGGCAAGCGGATTATTCTTCTAGCCAAGGGCCGTCTGGTGAATCTGGGCTGTGGCACGGGACACCCGTCTTATGTGATGAGTTCGTCCTTTGCCAACCAGACCATCGCCCAGATCGAACTTTGGGGCGAGCGCGATTCCGGTAAATACCCGGTCGGCGTCTACACCCTGCCGAAGCACTTGGACGAGAAGGTCGCCCGCTTGCAGTTGAGGACGCTGAACGCGCAGTTGACCGAACTGACTGATGAGCAAGCCGCTTATATCAATGTGCCGAAGGAAGGGCCGTACAAGACGGATCATTACCGCTATTGATTTAACGCCGACACCGGACGGGATAGCTTATCCCGTCCACCTATCTTCTTTGGGACAAGCACATGCTCAGTTACCGTCACGGCTTCCATGCCGGGAATTTCGCCGATGTTTTCAAACATGTCATTTTGACCAGGCTGGTGCAGTCGCAACTTGGCAAGGACAAGCCTTTTTTTTATCTTGACACCCACGCAGGCGCGGGCGCTTACGATCTCACTTCGGTGATGGCCAAAAAGAATCGCGAGTTCAACGGCGGCATTAGCCGGCTATGGGAAAGGCCGGATGTCCCCGGCGGTGTGCAGGATTACCTGGACGCCGTTCGGGCAGTGAACGCGACGGCGGACTTGCAAGCTTATCCCGGTTCCCCGCTGATTGTGCGTCATTTCCTGCGTCCCGCCGACCGCATGGTGCTGTGTGAATTGCATAGCAAGGATTTTGAGTATTTGCAGGAAGAATTTGCCAGGGATCGCCAAGTGACCGTGCAAATGATCGATGGTTACCATGGCTTGAAGGGGTTTTTGCCTCCCCCGCAAAAGCGCGGGCTTGTGCTAATTGATCCGGCTTTTGAGTTGAAGGATGAAAGGGCCCGTTTGTTGGAGGCGTTTTCCGCAGCCCATAAGCGTTGGTCAAGTGGGATTTACGCCATCTGGTATCCAATCCAAGATAGGCAAACGGTTGATTGGTTCCACCGCCAACTGATACGCACCGGCTTCCGTAATATGCTGGGGGCGGAACTGCGGATATTTGATGAGGATGTGCCGCTGCGCATGAATGGCACCGGGATGGTCATCGTCAACCCGCCTTGGCAATTGGAACAACAACTGGAAGTGATTGGGCCTTGGTTGTGGCAAGTCTTGTCGCCTCAGGGCCGGGGCGGGTTTAGGCTGAATTGGTTAGTGCCAGAATGAGGCTTGCGGGGGGTGCAATTAAAAGTGGCTTGTTAGAAAGATGTTTCAGTTTTTCCGATGGGCCTCGCAGGGCGGGTTTTAACCCGCCAAGGCGGCATGAATGCCGCCCTACTCTGCGCCCCCAAGCAGGGCTTGTGTTCTGCAATGTGATGGGCGACGAGCAATACTGTTGAATTAAGGAGTAGGTCGGCATCCCCATGCCGACAATGAACTTGTTCTTCCCTCGGCGGCAAAGGGTTGCCGCCCTACGGATTCTGTTGCATAGGCTTAATTCAACAGTATTGTGGGCGACGAGTCCCCTGCATTGCTAATGCAGCTTGATTTTTGGCTGCAACCGGCTGCGGAAGAAGTTTGAAATAATCAACAAAGTCACGCGAAACGGGCCAAATAAAGCCATTTGGTGCATTTTGTAAAGTGAGAGATAAACCATGCGGGCGATGGCACCTTCGATCATCACAGTGCCCATCAAATTGCCCATCAGATTGCCCACCGTGCTGAATTTCCCCAAAGAAACCAGTGAGCCGTAATCCGTATAGACGTAGTCCTTCTGCGGTTGGCTGTTGAGTCTGCGAAGAATGTTTTTGTGTACCAGATTGGCCATTTGGTGGGCCGACTGTGCGCGAGGCGGGATAATGGCTTGCGGGCCTTTTTCCGGCCAAGGGCATGCGGCGCAATCGCCTAAGGCATAGATGTCGTCATCCAAGGTGGTTTGCAGGGTTCTTTTCACCACCAGTTGGTTGATGCGGTTGGTCTCCAGCCCGGCGATGCCATGAAGAAAATCAGGCGCTTTGATGCCGGCGGCCCACACCTTAATCTCGGCCTGGATAAACTGGCCGGATTTGGTCTTCACGCCATCGTCGGTCACTTCCACCACTTGCTCGCCTAGACGGAGGTCCACACCGATTTCCCGCAACTGCTGGGCGGTGGCTTCAGACAGACGGGCTGGCAACTGTGGCAAAAGCTTGTCCGATGCCTCGATCAGATGCAGTTTGATGTCGGATTGGCTGATGGAGTCCAGGCCATAGGCATTGAAAAGTTGTGTGGCTTGGTGCAATTGGGCCGACAATTCGATGCCGGTGGCACCGCCGCCAACGATGGCGATATCCAATACGCCGTCGCCGCCGAAACCGCCATGGGCTTGGGCGCGCAAATAAGAAGCCAGCAAATGTTGCTGGAAATGTTCGGCTTGTTCGGTGGTGTCCAGAAACTGGCAATGTTCGACCACTCCGGGAATGCCGAAGTCATTGCAAAGACTGCCAATGGCAATGACTAGGATGTCATACCCATGGCTGCGGGCGGGCACGATTTCATCGCCCAGATTATTGGTCATGGGGGCGATTTTGATTTGTTTGCCTTCCCTATCCAAGTCATCCATCCGCCCCAGCACAAAGCGGAAATGATTGGATCGGGCTTGTGCCAAGTAAGCCAGTTCATCGTCATGAGAGTCCATTGTGCCGGCGGCGACCTCATGGAGCAGTGGCTTCCAGATGTGGATTTGGCTAAAATCGACAAGCGTGATTTCGGCTTGTTTCTTCTTGCCCAAGGTTTTGCCCAGGCTGGTTGCCAGTTCCAGCCCTCCCGCGCCGCCGCCGACTATGACGATGCGTGGAATGGCAGGGCTGGCAGATGTTGTGGTGCTCATGCGGTTGACCTCTAAGTTATAGGGGGTACGGAATAGGGCGGGTTGTATCGCCGCTATTGCCTTAGGTGATTTTCGATAAAGAATACCCCCGTAGGGCGCCCTTCAGGTGCTTTGGCGGCCTGAAGGCCACCCTACGGGTAAAGACATTCTCGTAAATGTCCTTAGGTGTTGCATTGTCGATTAAATTGGGACATTTTGCCATGAAAGTCACAGCCCAAGGCCAACAGGCGCTTAACATTTCGCATCGGCATTTTCCTCGTTATAATAGTTGCTGTAAGTCACCCAACCCAAACGGCCAGTTCAATTCTTGTCCGGTGCATTCAACTCGAAGCACCGGGATCAACAGCCCATAGCGTTTGAACAATTCCTCGTCATCAGCGATGTCCGTCAATTGCAGAGAATCCGCCGCCGTTCCCTTTGCGGCCAAGCAGGCCAGCAGCAATGCCTCCGCCTGTTCGCACAAATGGCAGCCTGAAGTGTGATAAAGCGTTAGATGGGTCATTTTTCAAAGTCACCGTCATCAAAATGTCATAATTCCAGTTTATCTTATAAACTGATGTTACGCATGGACGCGAAAGAGGGATGACGGGAGCGTCAAAGCTTGCTTTGACAAGAGAGCGGGAAATGCGAAGCTTGCTTCGCCTGTCAAAGCAAGCTTTGACGCTCCAATTCTAGGCCGTTGCGTAACATCA
>CAIODU010000176.1 GCA_903857165.1 uncultured Methylococcaceae bacterium
AAAGGCATCTCGCTCACAAAATCGGCCATGAGGGCAATTGAGAAGCGCTTGGAGCGCGATCCGGAATTGCCAAAATGGGACATACTCATTAAACCAATGGCTGTTTTTTGATGGTATGTTCTTTGTTGTAAATCACCTTACGGCGCACTCAAGTCTGGCGGCAAAGGGTTGCCGCCCTACTTGATCCCCAAAGCCCTTTCCGCATCGTCCAATTCTTCCTTGCGCCTTCCGTAGCCGTGTTTGACAATCAGGCGGCGGGCTTCGGCGAGGTCGGCTTGCGGGGAGTCCCAAGGATACGGCGACAGCCGGCCAAACAAGCGGGCGCGGTGGAGGTGGATATCCGCCATGAATAAGGGCATCGGGCCACGCTCGGCGATTTCCCAGGCTTCGTCCAAATCCTCTTTTGCCTCGGCGAGGGAATGGGCTGCGGTGCTTGCGTCTTGTCTAGCGGCCCACACCCGCAGCCAAGCGCGGGTGAGTAGGCCAAGAGGAAGGAATTGTTGTTGACCGGCGCGGCGGAGATAAGTCACTGCTAAGTTGATGTCGGTTTCGGCGCTCTCGCTGTCGGTGTGTTCCAAAAGGACTTGATAAAGCGCGACACGGGCTAGGGTTAGATGGTCTAGGGCGATGGATAGAATGTGCATATTGTCTTGTTTGACCCAATGTAGCGTCTGGGTTGCGCGCTGTTTGACTGTGTGTAACTTCTTGGAGTGCGCCGACGGGTCGAAGCGAGCCAGTGGTGACGAGTCGCCGCACTCCATAAGTTGCCATACGGTCCGTTCGGCGTCGGCCAGCAGCCAGTCGCAATAGCAGAAGCCCCGCACCGAATACAGCAGCGGGTAGCCGGGCTGACCTTCGGCTTGCATGGCTTCGGCCGCGCAGAACAGCGTCTTTGCTTCGCTTCTGTTGCCCGCTTGGTGTAGCGCATCGGCCAAGACCGTGCGTGTAATTATACGCCGAGCTACATCGCCACTGCGGTCGGCATAAGTCACGGCTTGCTTGGCATCCGCTATCGAGCTTGCCACTGCGCCTAAACTCAGTTCCAACTCGCTGAGGTTGCTGTAACTGATAGCAGCCCCTTTCCATTGCTCCACCTTAACATCCATTTCTCCTGAAACACGCATCGGTTCTAAAGCTTCATGCAAGCGACCCAAAGCGCGTAACCGGAAGGCGGCTTGGTTCAGCAACCAAGCTTGGTCGGCTTCGGTCAATGTGTGTGAGGGTCGATTCCATGGGTTATCAAAGAAACCTGCCACCGCCCCCAAATCCGCGCCGAATGCGCCTAGTTTTTTCGTACTGTAAAACTTATCCGTTCCGCGCAAGATGCGGTCAAAATAAACCTTGTCACAAGCTTCTTGCTGCAATCCCGCCAAACAACCATGGGCGACGGCTTGATACAGCGGTTGCAGGTCTTCCAACGTGGGTTCGGGCAAGTCTTGGGTCGTTGCGCACAGATGCTGATACAGCCGTTGATGGGCTTCCCGCCATGCCTCGGGATGATGAGTGCTAAGCTTCTGGGCAAAATATTCGCGCACCAAGGGATGGGCATCCACTGACAGCAATTGTCCGGCAGCATCGCGGTTGACGGTCAGCAGTTTGGCCTTTTCCAAGCGGGACAGGGCGATGTTGCGTTGCGCCTCGCTCAGTCCCACCAAGGTCTCGGTCAGGCCGGGAATCGCCGGGGCTTGTTGCAGGGCTTCCAAGCAATCGGCTGTCGCGGGGCGGTCGAACAGCCCGAGCAATTGCCACAAGGCGATGGCGCGTTGGCTTTTCGTTCCCTCCCCCATCGGGGGAGGGTTAGGGTGGGGGTGAGTTAAATCCGTAGGGGCGGGTTCTGAACCCGCCCCTACATTGCCGCTTTCCGGTCGCCCCCCTCCCAACCTCCCCCCGTGGGGGGGAGGAGTCAGTTTGGCAGAATTAGGCGATGGCGGGCTATTCTCCAACCACTGCACATAGGTATCCATGACCCGAAACGCATGGCCGGCCTGTTCCTCGGCATCGGCATCTTCCAGCTTCACCCGGTCGCGCTGGCGGATGTCACCGGCATGGGCATCGCGCAGATAGGTTCCGAGTAGGTTCAGCGTCAGCGCATGACCACGAACATCTTCCACCAGCTTCTCGAATTCATCTTGCCGCCCATGCACACCCAAGCAACGCAGCAATGCCACCCCGGCGGTTTTCGACAAGCGCAACAGCTTGGTTTCCGGCGCGGTGGTTTGGCTGTAGGCTTTTAAATCCGTGACCGAGTAGCGGGTGGTGACGAGGCACAGCCCAAGGCTGGAAGCCGCCAAGCTTTTCAACAACGCGGCAATGGCCTGGTCTTTCAACTGGCCCGGTTGCGGCGAGGTGGGGGCGTATTGCAGCGGTTCCAAGCCGTCGAGTATCAACAATGCCCGCTGTTCGCCAACCAAACGGGCCAAGCGCTTGGCTTTGTCATACGCCATCTGCGGGCTGTTCGCCATCTCCGCATCGCCGAAGTAGGTCAGGGCATCGCGTAAAAACAAGTCGGACGAGGCCGCCGCTTGCTCGCGAGTGCCTTGACTGTAGAACGACCACGCAAACGCCGCCTCGCACCCCGGCCAACCTTGATTCGCCAACGCAGCGGTCCAGTGTGCGACCAAGGAAGTCTTGCCTTCCCCGCCTAGCGCAACGAATGTCATCACATGCGGACGCGGGTTTTCGTTTGTTTGCGCCTTCGCCCAAGCCTCGTTGAGCAAGGCCAGTTCGGCTTCACGGCCTATCAGCTTGTCCGGGGCGTAGCGGAGAATGCGGGCTGTGTCGGGTGGAAGAACCGAAGACTGTTGGCGGGCATTTCCCCCCTCCAATTCTGCAATCTTGGCTTTTGCTTCTTTGATTAACTCGCCGAGGTTGAACAATATTGCTGGATCAGCAGCGATGGCTTCTTGCTGCTGAAAATCGTCTAATTTCCTTTTCCACGTTTCGAGTGCGGCACTCATGACATCAGCTTCCCCCGCCCAAGGAGCGAATTTTGTCTTCGGCTTCAGCGATCAGGTGTTTCAGACGGAATTTCATGGCGGGGTCTACGCAGATGGCATCTTCCACTAACATAAAATCCAGTCTTTCCTGCCAGATTTTCAATGCGGGTGAAGATGCGGGCGGTGGAGTACTCTTGCTGCCGCCGAAATTAAGCGGTTGACCGGTGGCGCGAGGTTTGCGCTTTAGTTCACCAATGACTCCCGGTTGGACACCCGATTGATCCAGCAAGGCATCATAAAGTGCCTGATAGCCATCCTCCGAATCCAGCAGATAATGGGTTTGCGGGCGTAACGGTTCGGGTATGTGTGGCTCGTCGGCTTTTTCAAATAATACGGGTACAAATTTGTTGGTATGACTCCGAGAATCATAAAGGGCTTGGGTGATTAACGCACCTTCCCAATCCACACCTTTGCCTTTCTCGGGGACTTCTAGCCCCCGAAACCGACGGTAATAAGTTTCGGTGCAGACACACAGAACATGCGTGGCCTTGTCGAGTCCGTTCAGCATCCATCGCGGCCAGCCTTCGGGCGGAGAGCCTTTTTCTACATAGCGATCAAGGATGGTGGGAATCCCGTCGGCGCGTAAGCGTTCGGATAAGCTTAAAACCCGTTCACGATGAGCATCCGAATCATGGCTATAGCTAATGAATACGGTAATTTCGTTCATAATTTTAAACTCTAACAATTGGTGACATCAAAACCAAAGCGATCATAGCATTCCTCCCGATTAAACCCTCCTGTGTAACGCCCCCGATATTTTCGGAATAAGCTTAAATCGGGAGGCTCGTCTTCAGGTGCTTGGGGAGATTCTAAAGCAAGCACATCACCTATGGGAAATACGATGACTTCAACAGCTTGATTCAAGTATTGCTCAGGTAAATCCAAAACCAGTCTTTTATCGGTAGGGATGATGATTTGTCTGAGCATAATGGTTTCTCCGTTAAACAACGCAAATCAGCGATGATATACATCGGGTAAATGATATTACCCCAATTTGCCCGGCTAAAGCGAAGGTCGGCATCCCCATGCCGACTCACGCCGTCGATCCAGACTTATGGCGGCAAAGGCTTGCCGCCCTACTTGCTTAAGCTTTATCCCTCAACGCCTCTTCCACCCTGCCATGGATGCCGCCGAAACTGCCATTGCTCATGAACACCAAATGATCGCCGGGGCGGGCTTCGCTGACGACTTTGGCAACAACATCGTCCAATGAGGAAAACACTTCCACGCCAGCCGATGCGCGTAACTCCCAGCCTTGTTCCGATGCCTGATAAATGTAGGCCACGTCAGCCGCTTTCAGTGATCCCGCCAAGGTTTCGGCATGGACACCCAATTTCATCGTGTTGGAACGGGGTTCCAAAATGGCGATGATGCGCGCGTCGCCGACCCGCGCACGCAAGCCTTCCAAGGTCGTGGCAATGGCGGTGGGATGGTGGGCGAAATCGTCATACAACGTGATGTCATTGACGACGGCCCGCACTTCCATGCGACGCTTGACGTTCTTGAACCGGCTCAGTGCCTCGGCGGCTTTTTCCGGCTCCACGCCGGCGTGGCAGGCGGCGGCAATGGCGGCTAGGCCATTGCGCACATTGTGCAGCCCGGTCAGTTCCCAACTGACCGTGCCGCGCATGCCACCGCCTTTGCACACCTCGAACTCCCCGCCGTCGGGCCGCAACAATCGGGCTTGCCAGTAGGATTTGCCTTCATTTTTCAGCGCGGTGGTCTCCTGCCGGGTCCAGCAGCCCATGCGCAGGGTTTCGGCAAGGTTTTGATCGACCGAAGGCAGGACGATGAGTCCGTTGCCCGGCACGGTGCGCACGAAATGGTGGAATTGCTTTTGGATGGAGGCGAGGTCGGGGAAAATGTCCGCGTGGTCGTATTCCAAGTTGTTGAGGATGGCCGTGCGGGGCAGGTAATGCAGGAATTTGGAACGCTTGTCGAAAAATGCGGTGTCGTATTCGTCGGCTTCGATGACGAAATAGGGCGCTTGGCCCAAACGGGCGGAGACGCCAAAATTCAAGGGAATCCCGCCGATCAGAAAGCCCGGATTGACGCCGGCGCATTCCAAAATCCACGCCAACATGCTGGTGGTGGTGGTTTTGCCGTGGGTTCCGGCCACCGCAAGCACCCAGCGCTCCTTCAGCACCGACTCGTAAAGCCAGCGCGGGCCGGAGGTGTAGGGCAGCCCTTGGTTTAGCACCGCCTCCACTTCCGGGTTGCCCCGCGACAGCGCGTTGCCAATCACCACCAAGTCGGGGCGTGGCTCCAAGTTGGCGGCATCGTAGCCCTTGTGCAGCACGATGCCTTGGCTTTCCAGTTGTGTGCTCATCGGCGGGTAAACGTTCTGGTCGGAACCCGTGACCTTATGCCCCAGTTCCCGGGCCATCAAGGCCAGGCCGCCCATGAAGGTGCCGCAAATCCCCAAAATATGTATATGCACTTTAGTTACCTTAATTGTTTTGATAATAAAAAAACCGGCATCCCTTAAGCGTGCCGATGGATTTGGCATAGCCTTGGCGGTGCGCTAGGGATTAAACTATATCCTCAGTGGCCAAACAGGCTCCCCGACATTAGCGGCATGAACATGAATCACCAAATTGAAATCAACACCATCTCCAATTACCTGGAATCCCAATCCCTGCCGGAAGCGGATCGTTATGTGTTCAGTTACACCATCACCATCTGCAACAGCGGCGACATCCCGGCCCGCCTATTGGCAAGGCACTGGGTCATCACCGATGCCAACGGCAAGATCCAGGAAGTGAGCGGCGAGGGCGTGGTGGGCGAGAAGCCGCATCTTTCACCGGGCGATTGCTTCCGCTACACCAGCGCCGCCATGATCGAAACCCCGGTGGGGGTGATGCGTGGCGAATATCTTCTGGTCAGCGACGAAGGTGTAGCCTTCGATGCCGAAATCCCCTCGTTTACGCTCGCCGTCCCACGCGTGTTGCATTAAAGCACCATGGCCGAATATGCCATAGGCGATGTGCAGGGTTGCTTCGGTGAGCTGTGCCTTTTGCTGGAAAAAATCGCCTTCGACCCCCAGCTTGACCGCCTCTATTTTGTAGGCGATATCGTCAACCGGGGGCCGAAATCTTTGGAAACACTGCGTTTCATAAAAAACTTGGGCGAATCGGCAGTGACGGTGCTTGGCAATCACGATTTGCACCTGCTGGCCGTGGCCCACGGTGCATCGAAAACCAAGCGCCGTGACACCTTTGGCGATATTCTCGGCGCCCCGGACCGCGATGAACTGCTGTACTGGCTGCGCACTCGGCCATTATTGCATTCTGGAGACAAATTTTACCTGATTCACGCCGGTCTGCCGCCGCAATGGGACATGGATACCGCCGTCCGTTGTGCCAGGGAAGTTGAAGCAGTGCTGTGCAAGGAGGATGCGGACGGGTTTTTCAGCCATATGTACGGCGACTCGCCGGACCGATGGTCGGCAAAACTGGAGGGTTGGCCGCGCATCCGTTTCATCACCAACTGTTTCACCCGGATGCGCTACTGCGACCGCAACGGCGTACTGGACATGAAGGAAAAAGGCGGGCCAGGCTCGCAAGCGGCGCATTTGTTGCCGTGGTTTAATGCGCCGGGTCGCAGGAGCGAGGGCGCCAAGCTCGTTTTCGGTCATTGGTCCACCCTCGGCTACCATGTGGAAAGCGATTGTCATTGCTTGGATACTGGCTGCCTGTGGGGTAGGGAACTGACCGCCTTGCGCTTGGACGGCGACCACGGGCGGTTCAGCGTCGCCTGCATTGCCGGGGCGCACCAGGTTCCCGGGGTTTGCAACATTGCAGCGTCATCATAAATCCGCAAGGGCGGCAATCCCTGCTTCCATTGACCACCGCGCCGTGCGCAACATCAACCATCACGATGAATATTGCCTGAAAAACCACAAGTCATTGACACGGCATAGGGCTATCACTTAGCATTATGAGTCTTTTTATGTAGCATCCTCTTAGCAGAATTTTATTAAGGCAGACCAGTAATGAAAAGAACTTATCAACCAAGCAAAATCAAACGGGCACGCACCCATGGCTTCAGGGCGAGGATGAAAACTCCTGGAGGTCGCAATGTGATCAATGCGCGTCGGGCCAAAGGCCGAAAGAGGCTAACCGTCAGCGATAAATAAAGGTTTGGCTGCGGAGACCTTCGGCTTTCCTCGCATCAATCGTCTTTGCAAACCCGCCGATTACCAAAATGTCTTCGCAGGTGCGCAAAAGTCGTCGGATGCTTATCTGACCGTGCTTGCCCGTACCAGTGATCAGAGTCAATCCCGACTGGGGCTGGCCGTTTCCCGGAAGAAGATACGCAACGCCGTGGACAGGAACCGCATCAAGCGTCTGGCTAGGGAGAGTTTTCGCTTGCATAAGGCAGGGCTTGGCAACTTGGATTTTGTTGTGATGGCGCGGACAGCCGCGAGGCAGGCCGATGCTAAAACCTTGTTAATGTCCCTGAAGAAGCACTGGATAATTTTGATAAAACGATGCGATTCGTGCTAGTGCAGCTCATCAAGTTTTACCGCTTCGTGATTAGCCCTTGGGTGGGCCATCATTGTCGCTTCTTTCCCACCTGCTCAAGTTACGCCTTAACCGCCATTGAGCGGTTTGGAGCCTTGCGCGGTACTTATTTAACCATAATAAGATTGTCCAAATGCCATCCGTGGCATGAGGGCGGCTTAGATCCCGTCCCAGAAAAATTTGGTGCCAAACATGGATAATTTGAGGTTCGTGCTTTTCGTTCTTTTCGCCTATCTGAGTTACGAGTTATGGCTTGCGTGGCAGGAAGACTATGGCCCCAAGCCGCCGATAGCTGTCGTGGCAGGGCAATCGCCAACCGGTGCCACAGCCAAGCCCAACCCACTGGGGACACAAACCCAAGCGGTGACCAATGCCTCGGCCGTGGCAGGCGATGCCCTTAAAGAAGGGCAGCGCATTACTGTCGCCACGGATGTGATGAAGGTGGAAATTGATGCCAACGGCGGGGATATACGCGAGATTGATCTTAACGCATACCCCAAAGAGAAGGTCAAACCAGACGACCCGGTGCGTTTGCTCAGTGACGAGCCACAGCAGTTGTTTGTTTCCCAATCCGGCTTCATTAGCGACGGGGGGGGAGTGCCCAACCACCACAGCGTGTGGAAGGCGGCGCAAACCGATTACAAGTTGGGCAACGGCCAGGAAGAATTGCGGGTGCCGCTGACTTGGACTAATGACAAGGGAATCACCGTCACCAAGACCTATGTCTTCAAGAAAGGCAGCTACTTGATCGAGATGGAACAGCAGGTGGACAACCAGTCACCCGCAGTGTGGCAGGGCAGGCAATATACCCAATTGCAACGCAAGCAGCCGGAAAAGAAAACCGGGTCGGCCTTTTCCGCGAGTTCTGCCGACCGGGCTTACATCGGCGGCGTTCTGCATACACCGGAAAACAAATACGAAAAAATCACTTTTGATAACATGAAGGACAAGGATCTAAGCCAGGACGGCAAAAATGGATGGGTCGCGATGATCCAGCATTACTTCATGGCCGCTTGGATTCCGCCCGCCCAGGAGGAATTGCACTTTTACACGAAATCGCTCGACGACCAGCATTATGTGATTGGCGCCATGGAACCGACAACGGAAGTGGCACAAGGCCAGACTACCGTGTTCAAATCCCGACTGTATGCCGGACCCAAGCTACAAAGGGTGCTGGAAGACATCAAGCCCTCGGTGGAAGGCGCACCGCTGTTGGATTTACAACTGACGGAAGATTTCGGCAAGTTGACCATCTTCGCCCAGCCGGTCTTTTGGCTGATCGAGCAATTTTACAAAATATTCAACAACTGGGGTTGGGGTATTGTATTTGCGACCATCGTCATTAAGGCGCTGTTTTACAAGCTGTCGGAATCGAGCTACCGCTCGATGGCCAATATGCGCAAGCTACAACCCAAGCTAACCGCACTCAAGGAAGTTCACGGCGCTGACAAACAAGCCTTCAACCAGGCGATGATGGATTTGTACCGCAAGGAGAAGGTCAATCCGTTGGGCGGTTGCCTACCCATCATCGTGCAGATGCCAGTGTTTATTGCTTTGTATTGGGTTCTTTCTGAAGCGGTGGAACTGCGCCAGGCCCCTTTTATCTTTTGGATACAAGACCTGTCCGCCCGCGATCCCTACTTCATCCTGCCGCTGATCTACGGCGTGTCCATGTTCATCCAGCAGCAACTCAACCCGCAGCCGCAGGATCCCATCCAGGCTCAGGTGATGAAATGGTTCCCGATCATGTTCACCTTCTTCTTCGCCTTTTTCCCTTCGGGGTTGGTGCTTTACTGGGTGGTGAACAACATCCTATCCATCATCCAGCAAGCTTACATCACCAAACAGGTTGAAGGGCGCAGCGCCTTGTTCGTCAGAGGCGGCACGACAGGACCGGGTACCGGCGGGGGCAGCGCATAAACGAGTCGTTTTGGTTTGCGATTCTCCAGGCTCTGCCGGTGAGGGTTTAAACTAAACTGGCTTGATCGAATAGTTAGCCAAGAGGCCACGGAAGAAGCGGTTTTTATCGTTTTGTCCGTGGCCTTGGCATTTATTGCCCGAGAATGGCCATGACTGCCTATCAAACAGATTAAACCCAAGTCCCCAAGGAACGAACATGCCCATCAAACAAGTCATCACCGAAGGCCGGTTGCCGGTGAAAATCTGGACCGACGAGGTCGAACCCCATGCCCGGCAGCAACTGGTCAATCTTTCCCAGTTGCCCTTCATCTACCGGCATGTGGCGGCCATGCCCGATGTGCATACCGGCATCGGGGCCACCATCGGTTCAGTCATCGCCACGCACAATGCGATTATTCCGGCGGCAGTCGGCGTGGACATCGGCTGCGGCATGATCGCCTGCCGCTTGTCACTGGAAGCCAACGACCTCAGCGAGGTGCTGCTGAAGAAACTTTTCGACCAGATCAGCCGCGATGTTCCCGTGGGCAGGGAGCAACACAAGGAAGATCGCGCACAGACACACTACGCCCTGCCCTTCGGGGCGCAATTGAAACGGATGACGGATAAGCATCCCCAATTGTTGAAATCATTCGGCAAATCCTCCGACTGGGTGCGGCAAATGGGCAGCTTGGGCGGCGGCAATCATTTCATCGAAATATGCCTGGACGAGGCTGGCCGCATCTGGGTCATGCTGCATTCCGGCAGCCGGGGTGTCGGCAACGCCATCGGCAATTATTTTATTGCATTGGCCCGCAAGGACATGGAACGCTGGATGATCAGCCTGCCCGACCGCGACCTTGCCTATTTCCCGGAAGGCACCGAGCATTTCGACGACTACGCCGAAGCCGTGCAGTGGGCACAGGATTATGCCTATGCCAACCGCCAAGCCATGCTGGACCTTATATTGGCCGCACTCGCCCGCCATATGCCGGCGTTCCAAGTGACCGCCGAGGCGGTGAACTGCCACCACAATTACGTCGCACGGGAAAACCATTATGGTGAGAATGTATGGATCACCCGTAAAGGGGCCATCCGGGCAAGGGCGGGTGACTTGGGGATAATACCCGGCAGCATGGGTGCGAAGAGTTTCATCGTGCGCGGCAAGGGCAACCCGGAAAGCTTTTGCTCCTGCTCCCATGGCGCCGGCCGTAAAATGAGCCGGACTGCCGCCGAAAAGGCATTTACCACCGCCGACCTTGCCCGCCAAACCGAAGGCGTCTTCTGCCGCAAGGACAAAGGCGTCATCGACGAAATACCCGGTGCCTATAAAGATATCGACGAAGTCATGGCAAACCAAGACGATTTGGTCGAGGTGGTGCATACTTTGAAGCAAGTGGTTTGCGTGAAGGGTTGATGAAGATTTCCCTTATCGTCGCCTTGGCGGACAATCGCGTGATTGGCAAAGACAAGCAGATGCCTTGGCATTTGTCCGCCGACCTGAAACGCTTCAAAGCCATCACTTGGGGCAAACCCATTTTGATGGGCCGCAAGACTCACGAATCCATAGGCTGTGCATTGCTAGGACGCAAAAACATCATCCTCACTTCCAATCCCGCTTACTATGCCGAAGGCTGCCTGGTCGCCCGATCCATAAAAGAAGCCGTGGAATTGGCGGGCGATGCCGATGAGTTGATGATTATCGGTGGCGCTTCCCTTTACGAGTTCTTCCTGTCCAAAGCCGACCGCCTCTATCTGACCCTGATTGAGCGGGATTATGAGGGCGATGCTTTCTTCCCGGAATTTTCCCTGGAAGACTGGCGAGTCGTTGAATGCGAAACCATTGCCGATGATCCTTCCGTCGATTTCACTTATCGATTTTTGGTTTTGGAGCGGTAAGCATACCGGTGTTCGCACAATTCGTTTTGGGCAAAGCCGGATAATTTGTCTGAATCTAGTATTTGCATGGCGTTGGCTATTCTAATTTATTTCAAAAGGTCGAAAGACTCCGTGCTTCGATTGGAATCCAGGGAAGAACGGAACAATACTGACCTTCCTGGGTGTGTGTTCGATTTTACCCTTCGGGTGGTTTATTTTAACTACGAGTGTTGACAAAGAAGGGATGGGTGCGTACATTACGGATCATACACCGCGTAGTCGTAAGGCAATACCCCTATCGGGGTGTCTGATAAAAAGTCAGGCTTTCTTAACCAACTGTTAGGAGTATTATGTATGTGGCAAGAAGAAAATCAACGCTTGGTCATCGAAAAACTTTCCGAAATGCTTAGTGCAACCGATAATACCTATGCTGATAAATTAACAACTCTGTTTGATGAGGCCGGACGTATCTTTATATCGGGAGCCGGTCGTTCAAAGCTAGTCGGTAATTTTCTTGGTATGCGCTTAATGCATTGTGGCTACGATGTTGCCATAGTTGGAGAAATCGTAACACCCAGCGTTAAATGTGGCGATCTATTGATCGTAATCTCCGGATCAGGTGAAACAGAACAGTTGATTGCATTTACCAAAAAGGCAAAAGATATTGGGGCTAAGGTTGTACTCATCTCTTCGAGGGCCAAGTCAACCATTGGTGATCTGGCCGAAGCCGTGTTCCAAATTGGAAAACAGGAACTCTATCAGAAGGTAAAAGGCATGCCGATGGGTACCGTATTTGAACTCTCAACGTTATGCTTCCTTGAAGCACTTATCTCTAATATCGTTTGGGAGAAAGGCATTCCGGAAGAGATGATGAGAGAAAGACACGCCAACTTGGAATAGCCCCCATGAATTTATAGACACGGCCCATTGAAACGCGGTAAGGCGCAATCGGACGCAATAGCGGCCCCGCCGCGTATTGCGCCGAATGGATAAAAACCGGGAAGCCGGGTGGGCAAACGGTTTTATTGTTTGCCTACTCGGCTACCAGCTTAAGGCGGGACAGGTTAAGCCGTTCGTGGTGAGCCTGTCGAACCATGAACGGCTTACCCGCTCACCTCCTTCGGCAAGCTCAGGACAGGCTTCGACAATCTCAGGGCGAACGGGTAAGCCTTGATCGTGTCCCGCCTTAAGTTGGTAGCCGCCTACTCGGAACGAAACCTCCACACTCTCGGCGAAGGGAGGGCAAGCTAAAACGCTTCCTCACCCTACAAGGCTGCATACCGTTTGCGCATTACGCGTACAAATGGCTGCCTAGCTGATCGTTCCAGCGCACCCGCGCCATAAAGTGCCTTGATGTTTGGAAGACAATAAAAATATAACGAAGGATTCCTTAATTGATTTTCCGGGAATGCATGAGAGTGCGGCCCCGCTTTTAAACCCAGGCCTTAAACCAGCCTCTTAACCTAGGATCGACCCATGCCCCACCGTTCACATTTACCCCACCCAAACCGCCAACATCCGGGGTTGATAAGTCATATTGCCGCAGGCATTCTCATGGCTGCAAGCGTCCTTGCACCCATGACCGCGCACGCCTTTGCGGAGGATCTGTGCTTTCAATATGCCGATCCGCAAGCAAAATCGGGGGATGTCATCCCTCATGCATTTAATTGTTGGAATGTCCAATGCACCGATAGTGTCAAGCCGGAAAACGAGCCGGCCGGTTGCTTGGTAAAAGGCGTGACGAGATATATCAATGCCACGATTGCGAAAGGGCTGCATGGCAGGAATATGGTGCATTTTGACACGCTTTTTCTTTTTTCCAGAATGCTTGGCCTGAGCGATGAGGACGCTTTTAACCTCGCTGCCTATTCGCAGGCCACTGACCTAGTGGGAGGCTACGTCCATACCGACCAGTATGGCAAGGCGATGACGGCCCGAAAAACGGACGATTTACAAGGAATCACCCGCTTAAACAATCCTACAGGTGGCTATTCCTATCATTTTGTGCCTTGGCTGCGTACCCATGGTCATGAACTTAGCAAGTCATTGACTTACGACCCCGATTACCTGCTGCACGGGCTAAAATCACCCTACGCTAACAGTGAAGCATTGATCAACCATCTTCGAGTATGGTCATTTGGTGGACGGCAAACTTTGTGCGATTTCGGATTGATGAAAGACCAAAATAATCCACAGTCAGAATGCTTTTCCGATACCGACGATAAATTGATTTTCGTCTCGATTCCTTATTTTGCGCCTGACTGTACCGATTGCAGGGGCGAAAACAACTTCAAAGTCGGCTGGCAAGAAATAGTCCCCACCAATGCCGGCGCTTGTGGCGGCACTGACCAGGAAGTCTGCGCTTACGATCCAGATTATGCGACCAAAATACACGGCACACCCAAAAGTCTGGGCATTTATCTGCATGTGATGGCGGATCGGCTGTCCCACTCCTACTGTACCGACCCCGCTTTCATCACCGAAGGCTGGGATCGGAAGCAGAAAATGCCGGAGTTGGCAGCCGGGACGGCCTATTCGGTTTGGTTCCGCGATTCATGCGGCACGATCAACCACATAGCGAAACATTACCCGGAAACTGGACACAAAAAATTGCCGGAACAAACGGTGAAGGCAATGGATTTTAGCTATCTTGAAATTCAGGAGTGGATAAAGGAAAGCAAATATTTTGCAAACAATCCGCAACAAAAAACCGCAACGCCCAAGCCGGGCTACCCGCGTCTCGATGAAACCGGAAAAATTGTCAAAATGGTCGGCGATGCCTTAAAACAGGCCGATGCCGGGGGCCGCAACAAGGCACTTTGCGAAATCGCGCTGAACGGCTATGGCATCACACCTTGGCATGATGGCAGTACAGACTGCAAATATCCTGCTAAAAAATAACCAATGCTTAAATTCAAGGCTACCAGCTTAAGGCGGGGCAGGTTAAGCCGTTCGTGGTGAGCCTGTCGAACCATGAACGGACCTCCTTCGGCAAGCTCAGGACAGGCTTCGACAAGGCTCTCCTGAGCTTGTCGAAGGGCTCAGGGCGAACGGGTAAGCCTTGATCGTGTCCCGCCTTAAGTTGGTAGCCAAATTCAAGGAACAACCATGACTGACCATTCAATAATCGCAGACAGCGAAAATTTTTCCCTAGACTTACCGCAAAGAACAGTGCCCCAAAATAGCTGTTGGGAAGAAGAATATGCGCATTCGCTTGGGATACAAGCTTATATATATGGCTTTCCTTGGATTTACAATGCCCAGTTGCGTTGGTTGTGGGCCAGCCCCGGTGGCAAAAAACTAAGCGAAGAAATGAATTTGCCGGACATGTATGCACCGATCAACTCATTTCATCATGCCAACAAACTTGCAAACCCTGCGAGCCAAACCGGTGGCTGTCCCAACTGTGACACCCTCTATTCAACCGCTTGGCTGGATGTGAGCCATGAACCCATCGTGCTTTCCGTTCCGGCGGTTACCGATCGTTTTTATTGCATTGAAATGGTATCCATGGATGCGGATAATTTTGCCTATGTGGGCGCTCGTTCCACGGGTGTGGAAGCCAGCCATTTTCTAATCGCAGGCCCAGGCTGGAATGGGCAAGTGCCGGAAGGTGTATTGGATGTCCTTCCCCGCTCGCGCACGGCAGGCATTCTCTTTATGGGTCGAACCGGTGTCAACGACACCACCCAAGAAGATTTGGATCTAGCCAAGACCATACAGAAACAATATCTGTTGACGCCGCTTTCCGATTGGCCGAACACACCGCCACCACAACCAACGCATGTCATGGTACCCTATGGAGTTGATTATAATCAAACTCTTGGCGCGTGGAAGACGATGAATGAAGCAATGACAGAAAACCCGCCTGGATTGCCGCCGGGGATTAACCAAGATCAGCTTCTCAAACTGTTTGCGACAATCGGCATTGGTCCCGGCCAAGACTTGGCTACCCAGTCCGATGCAACACGCGCGGGGCTTCAGCGAGCCGCCACAGACGGCTTGTCCATGATCAAGAAAATGTCAGAAGGGAGGGGGAAAACCGTCAACGGCTGGACTTATCCGCCTACCAACATAGGCCGAGCGGGTCAAAGCAGTGATTTCATCACCCGCGCCGCGCTACAATCGCTGGCTGGCATTTGCGCAAATGACCCCGCTGAGGCGGTCTATTTGAATGTCTTCACCGACAATGAAAATTTGACGCTTGATGGAAGGAATCGCTATGCCCTGAGTTTCAAGAAAGGAGGATTTCCACAGTTTGATGCATCAAAGCATGGTTTTTGGTCGATAACCATGTACAACTCCACCTACAATCTTGTCCCTGGTTCAAATAGTTACAGCATCAATAGCTATTATCCAAAATTTCAAGGTCTAGATTCATCAGGTGGCATGACTATTCTGATTCAAAGCGAGGAACCGACGGAACTTCCGGCTGGCACCTATTGGCTGCAATCACCTAGCGGAACCGACGACGACATGTTCTTTTTGTTTCTCCGGGTATATGTTCCAGATCCATCGATAAGCGTCACGCAAACCTATGCTGAGACTGAGCATTCTTTTTGATGGACAATTTTCAAGCTAATTGAGTGTCGATTGGGGGGGTGTTCGGACAGGGCTGGCCTATGACTGGGCATTGGCAGGGTTCAGTCTGCCCTTTTTGGCCGCCGCCTTAAGCTA
>CAIODU010000177.1 GCA_903857165.1 uncultured Methylococcaceae bacterium
GGTTGCCGTCCTGCGAAATCACTGGTCAATCCATTTTCCTAATCGGTAGGGCGGCAACCATTTGCCGCCAAGGACTTAGAGGCAGTGTGTGACATCAGTTATTTATGAGGCAAACACCTTGCCAATGATGCTTAACAATTCCCTATTTTCAAAAGGCTTGCTTAAGTATTCGCTGACATTAAGGTCGAGCGAGTCCCTGATAGTGTCGGGACATCCATAACCTGTCAGGATGACAACATTGACTTCATCGTCGGTGTCACGGATATTCCGTAAAGTCTCAATGCCATCCATTTCAGGCATACGCAGGTCAAGAAGAATTACATCCGGATTCTTCTGCTTATTAAGCAGGATGCCGTCAGGGCCGTTGCCCGCACAGAACACCTGATAGCCGTCTTCTTCCAGCACATCCTTCATCAGATCCCGAAGATCCGTTTCATCATCAATTATAAGTATTTTCATACACTTAGCATTCACTATTCAGGTGTCGTCCGTCATTCTGGCAACGCTTTCCAAGCTCAGTTTATAAGGCAGCAAAACCGTAAATTTAGCCCCCTCCCCCTCGCCTTTGCTTTCAGCCCATAGTTTACCCCCGTGGGTTTCGATTATACCACGGCTGATGGCAAGGCCGAGCCCGTTACCCTTGCCTTCGCGCCATCCTGAACAGAATGGCTGAAACAGTTCGCCTAATTGCCCTTCGCTCATGCCAATGCCCGTGTCCTCGATTTCGATGGCTAGTTGGGCTTCATCAAGCGCTACCGCTGTAATGCTAATGCTGCCACTTGTGCCGATGGCCTGCCTGGCATTGCTGAGAACATTAACCAAGACGGAAAGCAAGGCAACCCTGTTGCCGGCAACTTCAACATCGGTTAAATTATAATGAGTAACCACGTTAACTGAACCCATATCAAATTGGTGATGTACATTACCAATTGCCTCGTTTACTAAATAGGGTAGATTGATGGCATCTGTTCTTTCACCGAAGGCAGGACGATAGGCAAGCAGATTGCTTAATAAGCCTTTACAGCGCCGGGCACTCTGCAATACCGATTCAAGACTTTTACCCATCAGCGACGACGGTTGTCCTATCTGGCTAATCATGAGTTCGACCCTGCCGATAATGATCGCGAGGGGGTTGTTAAGTTCGTGAGCCACGTCTGCCAAGACTAGGCCCATTGCCGAAAGCTTTTCACTCATCAGCAATTTTTCCTGCATTTCTTTCATGGGTGAAATATTCATCATTATAACACCGATATGCTTGGCGTTTCCCTCGGCATCACTGATGATGAACAGGGTTTGGGCAACAGGAATGGTGTTGCCATCGATGCGCTTCAGTATGTTCTCGCCATTCCATATTTTTGGTGCGTTTGCCGATGGGGGCGAATTGATGCCTGAGATTAAAAAGTTGGATAATTGGGTGAATTGAGCTAGGTTTTCACCCAGTATCTGCTCAGTTCCGGCAGCCCCGATCATTTGGGTTCCACCCGCATTGATGTAGATGAGCTTGCCTTCCATGTCTGCAAGCGCCACTAAACCCTCATACGTTTCAATGATGGCTAATTGATTGAGCGTTGTTTGTTCCGCCTCGATTTGCGTAGTCAAATCGCGGAAGACCACGACAACGCCCGTTAAATTGTTTAACTGGTCAAGGATCGGCGCGGTATTTTCGCTAATGATGCGTTCAGTCCCACCGCGGGCGGTCAACCGCAAGCGGAAACCCGTGCCTATGGTGAGCTTCTGCTCAATCACCTGATTGACAGGACTGACGATTGGGGCGAGCGTCCTCGCATTGACAACGCAAAACACTTCGTCAATGGGTTTGCCGCGCGCTTCCGACTCGCTCCACCCGGTTAATTGCACGGCAACCGGATTCATCAGCACCACGCAACCAAGATTATCCAGCGCTATCACGGCATCGCCGATGCTATAAAGCCTGGCACTCATCTCCGCCGCACTCCGGGCAAGACTGTCCTGCAACTGTTTGCGCTCGGTGATATCGCGCACTATGCCGATCGAACACCAGCCGCGCGCAGTACGTACCGCAGAGAGGGATATTTCCACGGGAAACTTGCTGCCGCCTTTGCGAATACCGATGGAATCGAAGGTCGTACCAACGGCATTACCTTGGCCGGTTTGCTGAAAATGAGGGAAGGCTTGTCTAAAGGCATTCTTGGAGCTCGGGGGAACAATGATGTCGTGCATATCGCGCCCGATCATTTCTTCCCTGGAAAACTTGAATATCCTTTCGGCTGAGTCACTCCACAACGCGACGTTGCCTGCTTCGTCGAGCATGATAACTCCGTCCTGTGCGGATGAGCAAATCAAATTCAACATATCCTGACTGATCCGCAGTTCTTCTTCGATCTGCTTGCGCTGGGTGATGTCTTCGAAGACCCCCACTATTCCACACACTTCGTTGCTCCCATTTCTGAGCGGTACCTTGGAAGTGCGAACCCAGATCGTATTTCCACACGGAGTGGGCAACGGCTCATCATAGGAAAGTTTGGCGATGCCGGACTCCATGACATCCCGGTCATCGGCACGGTACCGGTCAGCCTGTGCTGCCCAGAGCATCTGATAATCGTCTTTGCCGATCAAATCCCTGGGATGCGCCATCCCGGCATCCTTGGAAAAAGCAAGATTGCACCCGAGATAGCATAAGTCGGCATCCTTCCAGAAAACCCGTACCGGTGCGGCATCGACGACCGCCAGCAGCAGGTTTCGCGAATGGGCAACGATATTCTCCATGTTTTTTCGCGCGGTGATGTCCAAAAAGGAAACCACTACGCCGCCAACCACCCCGTCGCGGGTTTGTGGAGACGACCAATACTCGGCGTGAAAAGCGGTGCCGTCAGAACGCCAAAGCACTTCGTCGTCCACATGCGAGATCGTTCCTGTAAGGAATGCCTTGAAAATACGGCATTCTTCAACGGGAAAGAACGTGCCGTCCGCGTGTTTTCCGTGAATGAGCAAATGCATATTTTTGCCGATCAATTCATCAGTGTGCTGGTATCCCAACAGACGAAGGCAGGCGGCATTGCAAAAGGTGCAGTCACCCTCCACGTCAATGCCGTATATCCCTTCTGCAGCGGAGTCCAGCAGGAGACGGATTTTTTCCTCGCTCTCCCGCAACGCCTCTTCACGAAACCTGATCTCTTCTGTCAGTTGGCTGGCAATGCGGATGGCATTGGCTTTCGTGTTGATTGTCGAACGCACCAACCCGAACAGTAGGCCGCTAAGAAAAATGCCGCTGACCAGGGTTGACCAAGCCAGTGCGTAATTGATGGATACGGCTTCCATCCTGCGCTCAAACTTCAGGAGCCACCGCTGTCCATGGAAGCTTACTACCCTTTGTTGGCGAAACAGCGAATTCGAATAAGGGATGATTTTCGGTTGGTTTTCAAACAGCAGTTTAGCAGGCATTGCCTCAAGGCCGTCGAAGATTCGCAGATTAATGGTTTTGCCTTCGCGGCTCTCCCAATTGCCGAGAATCCCGCCCATGAGATACTGTAGGCGGTAGGGGCTGTTGACCCAACCGATTAGCGCCGCACGCCTTTGCGCGACCGTGTTCACCTCCGCGCCGCTGCGATAGACAGGTTCATACATCAGCACCCCCGCCCGATTATCCGTGCCGGCCTCTTGCACCAGCTCGACCTTGCCGGTCAGTGCCGCCTCGCCGGTGTCGCGTGCAAAGTCCATGGCGGCCCGCCTGACCGGTTCGGAGTAAACATCG
This sequence comes from uncultured Methylococcaceae bacterium, assembly GCA_903857165.1. GTDB lineage: Bacteria > Pseudomonadota > Gammaproteobacteria > Methylococcales > Methylococcaceae > Methylumidiphilus. Next base: position 3,731 of record CAIODU010000177.1, read on the forward strand.
TAGCCAAAGGCACGCAGGTTGGGCTCGCGGAAGGGTTCGATGAATACCACAGGGGCATACAAGGCGCGTTTGCCGGGCGGGAAAACGGTGTAATCGGGAAACCCTTCGCTGCGGACTTGGGCAATGTGGGAAGCCAGTTGATCCGAGGCTATGGCTTGCGCAAACCCGAGTCCCTGTGCGCCTAGAACGCTTCCGCTCACGCGCAGCGTCTCAATGTAGGCCCGCCATTCTTGACGGGTGACACTGCCTGTCGCTGCAAACAGCGCCGCACCGCCGCGCAGGATGAGCGCATAAGCGTCAAGGCGAATTTGGATTTTATCGGTGACCTGATCGCAGGTGAAAGCGAACTGACTTGTCCAATCGCGTTCGATGCCTTTCTCGACCCGAACGCTAACGATAGCAGTTCCAAGCAATCCCACGCCAAGCAATAACCACGGTATACTAATGTTATTCCGCACCCATTTAACCATCGCGATTTCCCCAACTAGCACGCCCAGCCTAATCATCCAGAAACTCCAGCTTGGCATAGATTTCCTTCAACGCGATGGCGATGTCCAGCGTGGGAATCACAAGACTTCCCTGGCAATCATCGATCTCCGAAAACTCCCAGATACCCTCTCTGCGTACAAAATGCTCGACATGGCAGGCTTCTTGGTCAATCAGTATATATTCACGCAACGAGTCCAGCCGCCGGTAATGGGCAAACTTATCACCACGGTCGTAATTCCGGGTGGCCGGGGACAGCACTTCGACAATCACCAGCGGATTGGACACCGTATCGCGCCGACTGTCCCTATATTCGGGCCGGCCACATACCACGACCACGTCAGGATAATAATAAACGTTGTCCGACTCAGCCTGGATGCGCAAATCCGCCGAATACACTTGGCAGTTAGTGTCCCGCAACCGATTACGCAACTCGCCAGCGATATTGCCCGCAATCAACACATGCTTAGGCGACGCACCGCCCATTGCGAAAATATCACCGGCCACATATTCGCTTTTGTAATCCGCTTCGCGGTCTAGGGCGAGATACTCTTCTGCGGAATAACGGTGTTTGGGTAGAGATGACATCAAGTTTGCCTTGTATATATAGCAGAGATTCCCTACCTTGCCACCTTATGCTGGCTTGGGCTGGGCAGATTTAATTTTGCAATTCAATCGAATTTTCGATTTCTTTCTTTGAACACGTTGAAACTTCGTTATACGCTTGCGTCACAAGTTCGCCTATTTTGTCGGAGTCGATAGAGTCAATACGACCAATAGGAAAGTGCCGCCAATAACGAAACAATCTTTCTCCTTCTTGGACATCGTACCATGCATTGGCTTCGACTTGCACTCCAGTGGGATTTGCCTCACCAAGCACAAATCCATTAATATTCCGACTAACTGACTCGGCACCATTCTCCCAATTGAAATTGACCACTGGAGCATCCCATCGCCATCTCTCTTCATTGGAATAGCCCATATGAAGCGAGAAAAAACTGCTCCTGATTAAATCTAGAGCGCTACTAAAAGCTTCGTAATTTCTTTCTCCAGCTTGACTCTTTTCGCGCCAGTGGCTTTGTGGAGTTCGTTCGGATAGCATCGTGATTACCTCATAGCGCCGCATCGTAGTTGTTAAGGCCGAACGACCATAAACCCAATAGCCAGACGGGTGATTTAGTGGCAATTTCCAGACCTCCGCCCGGTTGACCAAAAGCGGGTTGAACTCGACGTGGACCAATAGTTAGATTTTCAATGGCGGCTTCTGGAATTGGGCCTACCCTATAAATGGGCAAAATAGGCGCAGGAAGCGCAAGTTGTTGTTGAGCGGCTAATGGATTATCGTATCGGGATGGAGAAAACCATGTTTCATGCCCGGTTACTGAATTTCTGGAATGGACTTTTCGCTCTGAGACAAGTTGGTTTCTTTCCTGTACATCAGTAATGTACCGATAGTAATTCGTAACCATAATTACCTGCAATCGAATATGCCATATTATTGTAGCCCACATTGAAAAAACGGGTAGCCGAGGCTCCCGTTCTTTAGCTCGTTTACAAGGGATGACATCGCTCCAAGCAATGTCATCCCTAACGCATCGACTACCCGCCGAAATCGTCAAGCATGATATTTTCACGCTCCACGCCAAGATCAACCAACATCTTGATGACGGCTGAATTCATCATCGGAGGGCCGCAGAGATAATATTCGCAGTCTTCAGGAGCCGGATGTTTCTTTAGGTAGTTGTCAAACAACACATTGTGGATGAAGCCGACATGACCGGCCCAATTGTCTTCGGGCTTTGGCTCGGACAGGCCGATGTGCCAAGTGAAGTTCTTGTTTTCCGCTTGTAGCATGTCAAAATCTTCGACATAGAACATTTCCCGCATGGAACGGGCACCATACCAGAAGGTCAACTTGCGGTCGGTCTTGATCCGGCGAAGCTGATCGAAAATATGCGAACGCATCGGTGCCATGCCCGCGCCACCACCGACAAAAACCATCTCATTGTTAGTCTCGCGGGCAAAGAACTCACCGAACGGCCCCGAAATGGTAACCTTGTCACCCGGTTTCAGGTTGAAAATGTACGATGACATAATGCCCGGAGGGGCATCGGCAATGCGAGGCGGAGGCGTCGCGATGCGCACATTGAGCATGACGATGTCATTTTCTTCCGGGTAGTTCGCCATGGAGTAAGCGCGGATCGTCGGCTCCTTCACTACCGATTCGATGGCCCACAGATTGTATTTGTCCCATTCGTCGCGGAAACGCTCCTCAATTTCGAACCCGGAGAACTTGATGTCGTAGGCAGGGCTTTCGATCTGGATGTAACCGCCGGCGCGGAAGTCCATGGCTTCCCCCTTCGGCAGTTCCAGCACCAACTCCTTGATGAAAGTGGCGACATTGTGGTTCGAGCGGACGGTGGTTTGCCATTTCTTCACACCAAACACTTCGTCATGGACATGGATTTTCATGTCCTGCTTGACCGTCACCTGGCAGGACAGGCGGTCGCCTTCCTTCGCCTCGCGCTTGGTGATGAGCGAAAGCTCGGTCGGCAGGATGTCGCCGCCGCCTTCCAACACCTTCACCTTGCACTGGCCGCAAGTGCCGCCGCCACCGCACGCCGAGGACACAAACAAATTGTGATCCGCCAGCGCGGTCAACAGTTTGGAACCGATAGGAACTTGAATCTTCTTCTCGTGGTTGATTTCTATCTCAACATTGCCTTCAGCGACCAGCTTGGACTTTGCACCCAAGATCACGAACACCAAGGCGATCACGATTGCGGTAAAAAATGTGACTCCTAGAATAATTTCCAACATTGTGTTTTATCCTTAGAGTTGAATGCCGGAGAAGGCCATGAAACCCAAGGCCATCAGCCCGGCGGTAATGAAAGTGATGCCCAAGCCACGCAGGCCCGGAGGCACATCGCTATATTTCAGTTTCTCGCGGACACCGGCCATGGCGGTGATTGCCAAAGCCCAGCCGAAACCGGAAGAAACGCCGTAAACCACGCTTTCTTGGAAGTTGTAATCACGCTCGATCATGAATAGGGAACCGGCCAAAATGGCGCAGTTCACTGTGATCAAAGGCAGGAAAATGCCCAAAGCGTTATACAGCGCAGGAAAGAAGCGATCCAACGTCATTTCCAAAATTTGCACCAAGGCCGCGATGACACCGATGCAACTCATCAACGCTAGGAAGCTTAAATCGGTATCGGCAAGCCCGGCCCATGACAACGCCCCTTCCTTCAGCAGTTTGCTGTAGATCAGGTTGTTGGCCGGGACGGTCAGGGTCTGCACGATCATCACGGCAATCCCCAAACCGACAGCGGTGGTGATTTTCTTTGAAACCGCGATGAAGGTGCACATCCCCAAGAAGAAGGACAGCGCCAAGTTCTCAATGAAGATCGACTTGACGGCAAGACTGACTAAACCTTCCATTAGTGTACCTCCCCATGCGCGGCGTGGCTAATGCTGAAATCGGCTTTCTCGACTTGCACCGGCTTCCAAACACGCACTGCCCAGATCATCAGACCTATCAAGAAGAAGGCACTAGGCGGAAGCAACAACAAACCATTGGGGACATACCAGCCGCCGTCTTTGACCAAAGGCATGACATCAAAGCCCAATATTTTGCCGGAACCGAACAGTTCACGGACAAAAGCAAGGCTAATCAGCACGGCGCTATAGCCCAAACCATTGCCGATGCCGTCCCAGAAACTTTCCAGCGGCGGGTTCTTCATCGCGTAGGCTTCGGCGCGACCCATCACGATGCAGTTGGTGATGATGAGGCCGACAAACACCGACAATTTCTTGCTGATGTCGTAAGCGAAGGCTTTGAGGACTTGATCCACCACGATCACCAAGGACGCGATGATCACCATTTGCGCGATGATGCGAATGCTGCTTGGCACATGGTTGCGGATGAAGGCAATGCCCGCACTGGAGAAGCCCGTCACCAAGGTCAGGGCCAAACTCATGATGAGCGATGTGGACATTTGTGAAGTCACCGCCAATGCCGAGCATATGCCCAGCACTTGCAAGGTGATCGGGTTATTGTCGACCAACGGGTCGAGCAGGACTTTTTTGGTTTCTGCTTGCATCGTCTTA
>CAIODU010000178.1 GCA_903857165.1 uncultured Methylococcaceae bacterium
TCCTAAATTCGGCAGTTGGAATAGCTGTAGGGGCGAATTCATTCGCCAAATCAATGTATTACAGGCGAATGAATTCGCCCCTACAAAAACTCGCATGTTCATAATTGTTTTGACGTTTTATGTTCAACTGCCGGATTTAGGATCATTCTGCCTCCTCCCTCGAACGCGCCCAATCCGCCATCCTGACGACGGCTTCCAGATAAGCCAAACCCCACAGGCCAAAGCGCCCGTTGAGGTTGGCGTAAAATTCGGGCCAGTTTTCGCCCCCGGCATCTTGCCAAGCAACAGGGTCAGGCAGCGCAGGCAGCCAACAGCGGCCACGGCCATGATGTGCCGCCACCAGATAGCGGATTAAATCGTCCACTTGCCCGCCCAATTTCGCCGCGCTGGCGATTTCATGCCGCCAGCCTTTCGCCAAACCGGATAGTCGGCGGGCCTGCGGTGCCACTTCCCGCGTTTTGGTCACGGATTTAGCCAGCTTTTTTTTCAAATCGACTGCACCGAGCATGATTTGGAAGCGTTCGTCCAGCTTGCCGATGTCATGCCAAAGCGCGGCCTTGCCGATGGCTTCCGCCAATTCCTTGGGCAAGGCCGGATGGGTGAAGGATTGGGCAAAAGCCTTAACCCCTTGCAGATGGCCGGGCAGCGGCACGGCAACGCCCGAGACTTTTTCAGGCACTGGCGCACCGGTAATCAGCACCATGCCGCCGGGGTATTTTTGCAACCGCCAAGCGCCTTTGGGGTGCAGCCCCGCCAAATCCAGCAACTCCCGCTCGGTGATGGGTTCTTCCTCGTCCCAGTATTTCGCCAGCCATTCATCCGCATCCGGCATGAAAACCGGATGGATGCGGGTCCGGTGTTTTGTGTCGCCCAAATCGGCCACCAGTCTTGGCTCGTCCGGTGCCCAGCCCCAGTCATCGCAGCCGCCATAATCCGCAGGGACAAGCACGGTGATGCCGGCCCGCACTTTGGTTTGGTCAGCGGCATCAAGCCAAGCATGATCGCCATCCCACAGGGCGACCGGTTTGCCGTCCAGCTTTTTCAGCCAATCCCGCAACTCCCAGATTGGCAGGTTCAAAGTTTCGGCGGCGACAGGCGGCAGGATTTCAACATACTCTTTCCAATCGTTGGCATCGTGCGGCAGATCCTTGCGCCAAACGATTGTAGCTTCGGACCTGGACTGCCAACCGCGCAGCCAGGGGGAAACATCAATCGTCCTCAGTGTGCTGGTTTGCGCCAAGGCCATCAGGTCGGCTTCGCCAAGCACCGGGTAGTCGGGTTCGGTTGCATCGGTCAATGCGACCCCGCGCAAGGCCAGTGGCGACAGGTCAAAGGGCTTGCCTTTGCCGCCTTGCCGGTCAAGCAGCCAGTCCCAAGCTTTTTTCAGGTCTTCGCCATAAATGTGATCCCCCTCCTTGCCCGGTTTGCAACCGACGATCACCATCGGTGCGCTGGGCAACTCACCTGCCCGGTTCAACCGGCCTGCCCGTTGCAGCAAGGCGGGGAGGCTCGCCAGTTCGCTCACCAGCCCGTCGAAATCCAAATCCGCACCCACTTCGATGGTTTGCGTCGCCACGACAAACAAGGGCTTGCGACCGGCCTTGGCTTTTCGGATGACCCACTCGCCGTTTTCCTCGGTCCATTCATCGGCTTCGCTGCCTTGTCGCGAACCGGTTTCGATACGGGGCAGGAATTCGGCGAGGATGCGTTCGCGGTCGGGACGGCGGACCCGCCCGGTCATCAGGCAGGCTTCACCCTGCTGTTTGAGTTGGTCGAATACTTTGCGGGCGGTGCTGACCCGGTTGCAGACCACGGCGATGACCGCCGCGCCCTGTACCCGCAGTTCTAGCGCTTGCTTGACCAAGGTTCCCACCACAGCCTCTTTCTTACACTCGACCAAGCGGGCGATTTTGCCGGCAGCCAAACGCTTGGACAAGGCTTTGTGGGCGTAGTCGTCTTTATTCAGGCTAAACCCGCTGCCCTCGCGTGGCGTCGCCGACAACATCATCACCCGCCAAGGCAAGCCCAAGCCGTCATTGCGCATCCGGCGGACGGCAGCCAGGGTGGCGGCGAACGGGGCGGAAATATGCGCTTCGTCCAGCACCAGCAGCGCGTCGTTGCCGGTCAATGCGGCATGTATCGGGGCTACAAAACGGGAAGAGCCATAGGCACGAAACAGCAAGCGCGAACCCAGTTGGTCCACGGTGGTGGTAATCACCGCCGGGGCGGTTGGGTCGTACACGCCCAGTTCGCTGATGTCCAAGCCGCCGTGCAGGGTGGCGATTTGCAAACCCGGCAAGACGGTGCGCAAATCCTCGGCACTGCGGGCCACGGCATCGACGACAATCTGCCGGTCCACGCACCAATACAGCCGGGTCGGCATGCCGGCCAAGCCCTGCGACCGCCCCCACGCCCAGATGTCCAGCAGCGTCGTCTTGCCGCTACCGGTCGGCAAGTCTAGGCTTTCCGGCCAGTGGCCCGCCGCCAAGCCCTCGGCCAGCCGACATTGCCAAGGGTAGGGGGCGCGTCCGCGCAACGATTTGTACCAAGTGTGAAAGGGGGTCATGTTGTCTCAACAGAAGATGTCTCAAGAAGCTCGGACAATTCGTAGAGTGTTTCTGGGTCAATATCGATTTCCCCCGGCCAAACGACCGTGCCATATTCCACCTTGGCAAGATGAAATAATGGGGAGCCTCTGAGTTTGCCCCAAGGCTTTTGATCCATATAAGGGGACATGTCGAAGCGCCGCCGTTCACCGTTTTCAAACCGCATGATCAGCTTATGCCCCGGCAGTGCTTGGACATTGATTACATCGAGTAGAATTCCCACGCTTGTTACCTCATTATTTGAGCGGATCAATGGGGAAAGGCGTTTCGCCAGTTGTCGCCAGCTCCCAATCGGCCAATAGCTCATCCCGATGCAGGTCTATCCATACTTGCACCATGCGAAGCTGCCGGGCTGGAATTTCCCCGGCGAGCAAATCGCCATCGTCTATCGCAATGGATGCCTTCATGCCTTGATAACGGACGTGGACATGCGGCAAGTGGTGTTTGTCGTTGATCTCGAAAAACATCGAGACGATGATTCCGTAAAACATGCTGATGGTTGGCAATTTGGTTTCTCCCGGATTGTAAGTTAAAAAAAGCCCGTCGTTCCGGCATGGACCGCCGGAACCCAGATTCCAAGGATGGCGCTAACCTGGAACATCCCTGTAACCTGGATACCGGCGCTCCCTGCCGGTATGACGGCTTGCCTTAATGGCTGGTGTGACTCAATGCCACCGGAAATGATGCCCGCAGGGGAAGCGGTTACTCTCGTCAGTTGTGATGACGCTATTTGGCTACATCCTTCAACGCAGCGCCCCCGGAAGCGATACCGTAGGGGCGGGTTTGGAACCCGCCCCTACGGCGGTTTCAACGCAGCGCCCCCCGAAGAGGGCGCGGTAACGCATTGATCCGACGAATCCCGCTTATGCCATCTGGCTTCAACGCAGCGCCCCCCCGAAGAGGGCGCGGTAACCGTCATTGCGCGGGTGTGTAATGCCGTAGCCCATCCTTCAACGCAGCGCCCCCCCGAAGAGGGCGCGGTAACGGTATACAACGCGAAAGAAAACTTTTTCTATTCGCTCCTTCAACGCAGCGCCCCCCCGAAGAGGGCGCGGTAACGCCCGTTGCCATGCCATCGCAGCGCAAGTCCTAACCTTCAACGCAGCGCCCCCCCGAAGAGGGCGCGGTAACAGTCATCTTTCAAAGGACTGATTTCAATGGCCGATTTGCCCCGAGTGTGCGAACCTCATGGAATGTCTGGAAGATTTGCACCGACACGCCCATCATTCTAACAATTCCGGGGCTTCAAGGCTGCGCGAACCTCCTGCAAATTCGGCATCGCTTATGGTTCGCGCAATCGGGCGGAACAACCCCAAGCCAAAATAACGTTCACCACCGACTAAAAGTGGGCCTTTGATAGGCTCGGCAAATTCCACGATGGCATGACGGCGCGGCAATCCGTTATGCTTGCGGCTGGCGGTTTCTGCGGCATGGACGGCCCCAAGCAGGGAAGGCACGACGTTCGCCCAGACCTTGACCGGGCGCGGGTAGCCGGAACGTTGGATGGCTTGGGCGATGGCGCGGCTGGCATCCGCGCCGACTTTGTGTTCCAACACCACGGGCGTCGCGCTGGCCCAACGCTTGGAAGGCTGCGCCCAAGTCGAATGCCGCAGCGTCGCCACGGTTTGAGTCGGCAAACTGACTTGGGCGAAACCAGAGCGGAACGGAATTTCCCGCACCTGCAACAGTGCGAGGCGCAATTGCCGGTCGGCTTCGGGGTCAAAATGCTTAGGCGGCAACACGCCGACACCGAGGACGCGCCCGTCGCCGTGCAGGCCGCCGACATTGGGCAGGGCCAGCCAAGCCACATGGTCGCGGCACTCATGGCCGTGGATTTGCGGATGTGCGCCATTGCCCAGAATCGACAGCACCGCCGTGCGCAAGCCATTGGCAAGCAGGGCGGCACTGCGAATATCGCCACGATCCACCCGCAAGGCGATCAGCTCACCCCAAGGGCCATGGCCCTCCGTTGTTTCTGGCCCGTCGCCCACGCTGCGGTAGGCAATCGCCGGTTCGACCAGAACCGTCGCCCTGCCGCGCTGGTAATCCCGTTCCAACACCTCGAAACGACCCGGCGTAGGCACGCGGAGCCGGCGGCTTCCCTGCCTGTCAGGAACCCAATTCGGCGCGGGCGCTGTCCCCGGCGGATAGACATGGCCTAGCACCAGGCTCTCGCCCCGGCCCACATGGCTGAGGCAACGCACCGCTTGCGCAATGCCGTCCACCGCCGTTTCTGGAACACGCCAATGGTAGGCGACTACCGGGGAAGCAGGGCTGATTTCAGGTTCCGGCATCAAAAGCGAAAAATTAAATCTATGTGCAGTCCGCACGGCGAGTTGATGGGGAGTATAGGGCGAGGCAGCAGACGCGGTGATGGCGGGTGCGTTGCCTTCCAGCGTCCGCACCGCCGCCAATACGGCCTCCCCCAAACGATGTTCGCACGTCGCCGCAATCAGCGCGGCATAGACCCGCGACGGGGCCGGGGGCCATTCGGCGCGTTCGGGCCGGAACGGGTCGGCCAGAATGACCGGGCCGAGAAATTCTATCCCAAACGAGAAATCGGTGGTGGACATAGTGTGCTGTTCAATTTTGACCTTGAATGTAGGGGCGGCTTCAGCCGCCCATGGGCGAATGAATTCGCCCCTACAAAGCTTGATGATTGGCATTAAAAATGGAATCAGTCTTCCGGCTCGCCTGTGCCAATGGCAGTGCTGGAGATTTCAATCGCCTTGAGCAGTTCTTTGTTGGCTTTCAGCGTGATGGGCGTGTTTTCCCAGTTGAGATTATGTTCGGCAAGCGCAGCCAGCGCCTCGTCCAGTACCTTGCGGGCGGTTGCGAGCGAAACCTCAAACGCTTCGTCTTTACCGCCGCCGTAACGCAGCAGCCAAGTCAGGTCTTGGTACACCAAATCGCAGCCCGAACGCAGCCACATGCCCCGCGTCGCCACCGACTGCACCGCCCAGATGCCCATCGCCAGCAGCGCCGTGCGTACCGCGACATCGACTTCTTCCGGCGGTTTGCCGTTATCCACCGGGAAGCGGTATTTACGCAACACGCCCAGATGTATCGCGCCTTGCAGAATGATGTCCTCGACATCAACGCCGTCTTTGGCGTTTTTAGCGATGATACTGCCATGCCCTATTATGGATGCCTTAGTCTTCCCCTCGACGTTCTTGTCCTTGTCCGCTTGCTTTGGGTCTAAGGTCAATTGAAAGTTTGCATCCAGATAAAGCTTCCCGGCATCTTTGGTGATGTTCAACGGGTCGGATTTCACCGCCCCGCCCGGCCTTTCTGTGGCCCCCGTGCCGAACACCCGCGCCGTGATGGCCCGCGCCAATCGCAACACTTGAATGCCACCCCCGGAATGGCTGTCCCACACGCCGAACAGCAAGGTCTCGGGCGCATGGCGAAACAAGGCGGTGGCCGTGGCGGGCCGGGCAGCGCGTAAAGATGCACCCAGCGGCGATTTGAAAAACGGCTGGCCCTCGAGATCGGAGTCGCGCATCGCCGCATCAAACGCCCGATGCGGCAATTGACGCGAATTGATTCGCACCACGCCATGCCCGTCCACGATATTGAAGGACGGCGTGAGATTTTCCGACGCAATCACCTCCTCCAAACGGTTGGCGAAGGACTGCGGCGAATCCAGCCGGACCTCCCCGGTTTCAGTCGTCAGATATTGCGGCGGGTCGCCTTTTCTAGGCGGCGCATAGGTCGGCGGCACGACGCGATAAGGCGGTGAGTTCGCCTCGGAGGGTTGGAAATGGCCTAGGAAAGAAAAGGCCAAGGCATCGGCAACGGCGGATTGTAGGTTCTGGTAGGTTAGATTCATCAAGTTTTCGGGTATGTCGTCGAGGGAAATATTAGGGTATGAGGTTTTGTTGCATCAGTTCATGGGCCGAAAATATAGGCAAATCCATTGCCGGAAACACCCGCCAAAGCGGGTTTATTCCGGCCCACATAGCGGCTCCATCCGGCGGGCTACGGCATTTTCCATAGGCTGCCAATCTTTGATCATTCCCGCCAACCCCAGGTCGATGCGTAACCTCTGTGACAGTAAGCATCGACATCACCCCCCTTGATACAAACGCATGACCAATGATTTGAACCAAGGCGGGCGATTCAATACGATGTAGAGCAACACGAAGCCCAACACAGGGAACGGCAAAAATTCCAAGATCATGAAAAATAAGATCCAAAATAGACAAATGGCTTTTGCGCTCATGGGTTTATACCTTTAGGGGAAGCAGAATCCACTACTGATCCTTAATCAAACACTTGGCAAGCGACAAGTTGCCATCCATGGCACTGGATACCGGCATCCCTGCCGGTATGACGTGGTTCTTACGTTTTGGCTGGAAATTCCGGCCATCATTCTGTTGTCGCACCTGTCAGCCGGATTTCCGCCTCCCGGTACTTGGCGGCGGTCTTAGCCAGTATCTCGGGGGGTAGCCTTGGCCCCGGCGGAGTCTTGTCCCAATCCAGGGTTTCCAGATAGTCGCGGACGATTTGCTTGTCGAAGCTTGGCGGGCTGATTCCCACCTTGTATTCGTCCACCGGCCAGAATCGCGAGGAATCCGGCGTCAAGACCTCGTCAATCAGGTACAATTCACCTTTGCCATCCAAGCCAAACTCAAACTTGGTGTCAGCGATGATGATGCCCCGCTGCAATGCATACGCCGCCGCCTCGCGGTAGATGCGCAAGCTGGCATCACGGACCCGTTCAGCCATCGCCTGACCCAGCAAACCGACCATTTTGGCGAAGTCTATGTTCTCGTCGTGGGTTCCCATCTCCGCCTTGGTGGAGGGGGTAAACACGGGTTCCGGCAATTGTTGCGCCATTTGCAGATATTTAGGAAGCGAAATTCCGCACACCGCCCCGGTCTTTTGGTAATCTTTCCAACCTGAACCGGTCAAATAGCCGCGCACCACCGCTTCCACCGGCAATGGCCGCAACTTGCGCACCACGATGGCCCGGCCTTGCAGCGATGCGCATTCTTCGGGGTTTTTTACCGCGTCCTCAAGTTCAAGGCCAGACAAATGATTTGGAATGATAGGCCGCATCCTCTGAAACCAGAAGTTGGAGACAGAGGTGAGCACAATGCCCTTGCCCGGAATCGGGTCGGGCAGGATTACGTCAAAGGCAGAAAGCCTGTCTGTGGTGACGATGAGCAGGTGTGCATCGTCTAGGTGATAAATATCGCGTACCTTGCCACGCGCCTTTAAAGGCAAACTGGTCAAGGCGGTTTCATATAAAGTTGCAGGGGCGTTCATGTTTTATTTCGTGGGCTGTTTTGATGAAATGCGGACATTCATGTAATTTTGCCATGCTTGCCGGCAAGCGTGGGGAAAATTGGCGTATGGATTCATGAGTTGGTTTGGCAAGTTTGTCGGTGGAACTTTCGGATTCCTCATGGGCGGTCCTTTGGGCGCTGTGTTTGGCGCGGCTGTCGGACACCAATTCGACCATGGGCGTGAGGAACATAATCCGTTTCGCGAGGAGGTTGATTCTGCCGGACAATACAAGGCCCAGATGGCCTTTTTCACTGCCGCCTTCTCGGTCATGGGGCATATCGCCAAAGCTGACGGGCGCGTGAACGAAGCGGAGATAGAATTTACCCGCAGGGTCATGGCGCGGTTGCAATTGAGCGGAGAGATGAGGAAAACCGCCATGCGCTTGTTCACCGAAGGCAAGCACACCGATTTTCCCTTGGACAAAGTGTTGCAGCAGTTCCGCTCAGAATGCCAAAACCGATTCCACCTGCTACGTTTTTTCGTGGAACTACAGCTTGGGCTTGCTTTGGCGGATAGTGTACTCCACTCTGCCGAAGAAAGGCTCATGCTGCATATATGCGAGCAGTTGCATTTTTCCCGTTTTGAATTTCATGCCCTAAAAACCGTACTGGAGGCGCAATATCGCGTGGGGGGTTGGCATCGCCAGCAAGATTACGGGCGTGTCCAGACTCGGCAGCGCGAACCCACGCTGGAAGAATCATACGCTGTGTTGGGGCTTGATGCTTCGGCCAGCGATCAGGAGATTCGCCACGCCTACCGCCGCTTGCTGAGCCGCCACCATCCCGACAAGTTGGTTGCGGAAGGTGGCAACGAGGACAAAGTGCGGATCGCCAACGAGAAAACCCATGAGATTCGCAAGGCCTGGGAGGCTGTCCGCAAAGCGCGCAATCTATGACGAGTGTGATTCGTCCTTGAAATAAGGGGAAACTGACACAATAACCTGTCAGATACGGAATAAAGCCAAACCAAAGCATCAAAACCACACCTATTACCTGTGGCACCGTTTGCAATTAAGCATCATTTAATTAATTTGAGGAAAAAATAAATGCCTTCCTTCGACATCATCTCAGAAGTCAATTTAAACGAAGCCGCCAACGCGGTGGACCAAGCCAACCGTGAGGTGGACACCCGCTTTGACTTTAAGGGTTCGGGTGCCAAATTTGAACTGGCCGACTCGGTCATCACGTTAACCGCAGAAAACGACTTTCAGCTTCAACAAATGATGGACATCCTCCATTTGAAGCTGACCAAGCGCAATGTGGACATCGCCAGCCTCAAAGCCGATGACCCGCAGATTGCCGGCAGACATGCAAAACAGACGGTCACTTTGATCCAAGGCATTGACAGCATCCTTGCGAAAAAAATCGTCAAATTGATAAAAGACACCAAAATGAAAGTGCAAGCCGCCATCCAAGGCGAGAAAGTGCGAGTCACCGGAAAGAAACGCGACGATTTGCAGGAATGCATGAAGATGCTGAACGATGCACAGTTGGGACAGCCATTACAATACGACAACCCTAGGGATTGATGCGCAATCGGACGGTTTTTGCCGTCCCTGATGCGCCGCTGCGGGGTAGCCGCAAACCATAACAATATATTAATCGAGATATAAATGTCATTTCATAAATCAAAATTGACGCGCATAGGCGTTTTCTATGATGGTAATTATTTTTTCCATGTAAGCAATTACTACCAATACCAACATTCCCGCAAGGCTAGAATAAGTATTGATGGCTTGCATGAATTCATCAGGCATCAAGTGGCAGAGGCAGAGGGTGAGGATGTAAAATACTGCCAAATTGTCGATGCCCATTACTTCCGTGGTCGCCCACGCGCCCAAGAAGCAGAGGCAAGGGGTTTATTGCTTCGCGAGAGGCAGTTCGACGACATACTGATGCGGGAAGGGGTTATTACCCATTATCTTCCCTTAGGCCCGGATGGCGAGAAGGGCATTGATGTGTGGCTCGCTTTGGAGACCTATGAGCTGGCCATTTACAAGCGCTTCGACGTTATCGTCCTGATTGCCTGCGACGGGGATTTTCTGCCGCTAGTACGCAAATTGAACGCCCTCGGGGCAAGGGTCATGCTGCTGGGATGGGGTTTTTCCTATATCGACCAAAGCGAAAAGCAACGGGAGACACGCACCGCCCAAGTGCTTTTGGAGGAAGTCACCTATCCGGTTTTAATGCATCAAATCATTGATGACCGCTCGCGCAAGGGGGATCAGAGAATCGATCAATTGTTCGTACCCCACAAGGAACCCAGTCCTTACCAAAAACCTATGGAAATCAAAAAAAGCCACTCCATTCCTGCGCCTGTCCCGTCGGCCAATGCTGTGAAACCCCAAGCCCCGCCGTCCAACGCTTCAAAGGCCAACGAAACGGCGGACAATGGCTTACCACCCAACCCAGAGGCTGCGGCGGTCAATGCAGTGACCGACAATGGCTTGCCACCCAACCCAGAGGCTGCGGCGGTCAGTGCAGTGACCGGCAATGGCTTGCCACCCAACCCAGAGGCTGCGGCGGTCAATGCAGTGACCGACAATGGCTTACCGCCCAACACTGAGGCGGCGACCAATGCCGTGACCGACAATGGCTTGCCGCCCGACACAGGGGCGGCGGTCAATGCCGTGACCGACAGTGGCTTGCCGGCCGACACAGGGGCGGCGGCCAATGGAGCGACCGACAATGGCTTGCCGGCCAACGGTGTACCGACCATTGGCGTAACCTCAAACGTTGTCTCGACGGGAAAGATTCAGGCATTGAAGGAAGGGTTTGGTTTCATCACCCCCAACGACGGGGCCGAAAACCTTTTCTTTTTCCATGCCTCGGTATTGAATGCCGACTTCAACGAACTGCGCGTAGGCGATGACATGACCTACAAAATCGGTCATAACGACAAGGGCGTTTGTGCAGTCGATGTTGAAATTGTGGTTTAGGCTTCAAAGCATCGTTAACTCAGTCATAAATCTTCAAAATCTAACTTATGGTGGAAAATATGTCTGCTGAAAGAAATTTTATCGATATGTATTGGGACGGAAGATTGCCGGTCGATCCTTGGGTGATCGCTGAAAGATCGGGTGTGAGGATTATTTCTGATAGGAATCTGGCATGGGGACAGGAGCCATTGTCTGGTAAATTTGAGGTGGAAAATAATATCCCTACTATTAGGTTTAACCCGAATGAACCTCCGGTACGGCAGCGTTTCACGGTCGCACATGAATTAGGTCATTATGCACTCGGGCATGGACTGGCATATCGTGATCCAGCTACAAACTTTTCAGCCCGCGTCTATAATCCGGACGAAATTGCCGCCAATCAATTTGCTGCCAGTCTTTTAATCTCGACTTTGGCCTTTTTTTGAGGCAGAGAGATCGTTCTCGTAGCACAATACCCGACTGTTGATGGCTTACGAGAGATGACAGACATTGCTGATGCTTCCCGATGTGGCGTTGATGGTTTTGAGTTCCTTCGCGCCGA
>CAIODU010000179.1 GCA_903857165.1 uncultured Methylococcaceae bacterium
ACCAAAAGAATCGTCCACGAAAAACACGAAAGGCACGAACGAATCTTGCTTTTGTTCGTGCTTTTCGTGTCTTTCGTGGACTCTATTTTTTTTCTACGGATCAGATTCTTCATGGGATGCTCTTTCTCAGAAATCACCTAAGCTTGTAGCCGGCATTCCCGAAAATTTCATGATGGCTTTGACCCATTAGCCAGTGCAATCGTGTTTTTGGTACCGGGTTGAGTCAGCCACCCCCGCTGCCTCGAATCCCGCCTTGCGCAAACGGCAGGAATCGCAAACCCCGCAGGCCCTGCCCGAATCGTCGGCGGAATAACAGGAAACGGTATGGGCATAGTCCACCCCCAAATCCAGCCCAAGCTTGATTATCTCCCCCTTGCCCAGATCAATCAACGGCGTATGGATTTTAAAACATTGACCCTCAACGCCAAGTTTGGTGGCAAGCCGGGCCAACTTTTCGAAAGCCTCAATGAATTCGGGACGGCAATCGGGATAGCCTGAATAGTCCACCGCGTTGACCCCGATGAAAATATCCAGAGCGCCCAAAACCTCAGCCCAGCCCAACGCGAAAGCAAGGAACACGGTATTCCGTGCCGGGACATAAGTGATTGGAATTCCATCGGCGAGTTGATTGGGCACGGCTATGCTGGTATCGGTCAACGCCGAGCCGCCGAAGGCATCCAGGCCAATATGCACCAGTTTATGCTCGACCACACGCGCATGTTCGGCGATATGGCGGGCGGCATTCAGTTCTGCCCCATGGCGCTGCCCGTAATTGAAGCTAAGTGCGTAACATATATAGCCCTGCTGCTTGGCAAGGGCGAGGAGGGTGGCGGAATCAAGCCCGCCGGAAAGAAGTATGATCGCTTTTTTCATTTTTGCAGAATTCAATGACAGTAAACCGCCCGTCGAAATAAGGCTGGGAAGATTTTATCTTAAGGTGCGGTATGTTTGCTGGAAATTGCTTTAATTTCCGAGATGCCTTGTCGCCTTATAAGGCGATTTTTGATTTCCCATTCATCTTTTCCGTCTGGGTCTGCCAGCCAGCGCATCTCCTTGCCCGACAATACCGCCAGCGGCACACCTGCTTGGTATAACACCCGATTGCCCGGCAAGGCGGGAAGTTTGGGCCCGGGCGTGACGATGCCCACCAAGTTCAGCGGGTCGGCGGCGCTGACGGCGCAAATTTCTTCATCATTGGGTTGTTTGCGGATGGACCGCAAGCCCTCCACGGCTTCCGGCAGGGCAAATTGTTCGCCAAAATGACCGGCAATGAAACGTCCCCCGCGTATTTCACCGCGCGCTTCAAGTTTCCGGTATGTCTTTAGCAATTCATGCCATGGCGGCGTGGTGGTTTCCCTTGCCAAAAGGGCGCGGAAGACTACCCCGTAACGGCGCAGAAGCACACCGGCAATGTGTTCAAAAGCGACTATGTTTACTTGACTTTCAGCTTCGCCGATCCGGTCATTTCCTTCACTCTGCAAACGTGAGTGAGTTAACAGCGACCATCTTCCTGCGTCTTCAATGCCAAAAGGATTGATGCCCCGGTAGCGGCGTTTTTTGTCCTCGGGAACCAATAGCGACCGCAATCCCTTGAAACTATCGCAGTTGGCCAGTCCTTTCGCAACCAGTTCGGTCAAGGCGTTTTCCACCTGGGTCTTTAACAAACCGGAGGCATCCACCAATTCCTCAAAGAAAGAGGCGCCGTGAGTTTTCAGCGCGTCATAAACCCGCTGCGTGCCCCCGGAGATTTCAACCGCCCCGCCACTTGCCGGGCTTAAGCTGCGCCAAGCACCTACGCGACGCCGTTGCAGCAGGGCAATCGGAGAGGCTTTCACCGTCGTCATCGCGGACTGGGCCGGGGTAAGCCGCACCCACACATAGCGGCCCGATTGACACAAGGCATCCAACCAAGCGGGATCGTAGGCATGGATGCGCGAAGGAAGGATATCGCCCTCCCAGGCCGAAGCGGCGGACTCGAACCCTTCCAGTTGCTCCAACACGGCCGCCAAGGCATCCGGGCCTTCGCCGCGCACATCCGGTCGCACCCTTTGCCATTTGAACAAAAAACGCAAAAAATCCGCACTGGCGACGGGTTCGATTTCTTGGCGCAGCCGGTTGATGGTGTAATGGTGGATGCGGGCCAACAGGCGGCGTTCGCACCATTCCACCCTTGCCCCTTCGGCTGGAACTGGCGAATTGGTAAACTGGCCACGCAGCACAAAACCTTCCGTTTCCAGTTGCAACAGGGCTTGTTCCAGTTGCGCTTGGGGCAGATGCATTTGGCGGGCAATTTGACCAGCCTCCACCGGTCCCAATGCGCCGAGCCTGGCCCGCAGGATTTCCACCATGGCGGTTTCCGGTTCCCAGTGTTGGTTGTCCAAATCAGGCGGTAGCTTTAATTCGGGTTCTATCAAATGCCCGGGATAGAGGGCGCGAAATTGTGGCCAACGCTCGGCGGCAATCCACAATTCGCCCTCAGGAAGTTTCAGTGCCGATGCGCGTCCAAGGCGGGTAAGCCCCGCGAAAAATCCCAGCCAAATGCCGACCGGCCCCGTTTCTTTTGGGTGATGGATATAACCCGTCACATTCAAGGCATCATGCAACTCTTCCAAGTCCTCGGCCTCGGGCCATGCTTCACCGCGAACACGGGCGATGGCGGCATCATCCAGTCTGCCAAGATCGGAGGCAGTGGCGGGATCGAGAAAACGCCGACTGGCGACGGCGCGGGTGCGGCGTTCTTCCAAGGGCGCACCGTCAAGAAAGGTATACGCCCGACTGTTGACGATCTCCGCCGCGAAGGGTGAGGGTTCAACCAAATCGCGGCCCACCACGCGAATTGCCCCTGTTTCGATGCCTCGAATCCGTTCGACCAGCCGGTCTATATCCATGGCCTCAGTCAGACAATCCTCGATAGCCTGGTAAACCAAAGGATGGCCGGGAATCTCCCGGTCACCGACTATATTTTCCAGACAAGCAAGCTGGTCGGGGAACACGCAAGCGACCAAATCCTCCGCTTGCATCCTCAGCAGGTGGGGCTGGGTCTTTTTGCCGCCCTGGAAACGACGCAATGCCAGAGAGCACACGGCATTCCACCGCCAGCGAATCGTAAACATCGGCGCAGCCAGCAGGGCTTGTATCAGCAAGTCGCGCACTGTTTTGGAATGCAGAAATTTCGCCACATCTTCCAATGGAAAGCTATGGGAAGTGCTAAGCGAAAGAATAATTGCGTTCTCCGTGGCCGCCGCCTGAAGTTCAAAGTTGAACCCCCGGCAAAAGCGTTTGCGTAAGGCCAAACCCCACGCACGGTTCAGCCGACTGCCCAGTGGCGAATGGATGATAAATTGCATCCCGCCGGATTCGTCGAAGAAGCGCTCAAACACCACGGTGTCGAAGCTAGGCATGACCCCCAATGTCGCTTGGGCAGCGGCGATATAAGCCACGGCTTGCCCAGCCGCCCGTTGGGACAGGTTAAGCCTTTGTCTCAGCCAAATCGTGGTTGCCGCAATTCCAGCCGAAGAAAGCCCTTCGGGCTGCCCCAACAGATGCTCGGCAATGGCAACCCGCAACCTAGAAACCGCAAAAGACAACTCATGGGTTCGCCCCGGTGCTTCACCAAACCAAAACGGGATACTCGGCGGTTGCCCTTTGGCATCTTCCACACGGAGGGTGCCTGCTTCCAATTTACACACCCGCCAACTGGCATTGCCGAGTTGGAAAATGTCGCCAGCCATGCTCTCGATGGCGAAATCCTCGTCCACCGTGCCGATGAATTCCCCGGAAGGCTCCAAAATAACCCGGTAATCGGCATTGTCGGGAATCGCCCCGCCGCAGGTTATGGCGGTGAGCCTTGCGCCTTTTCTGGCTCGCAGTTTGTGGTTGATGCCATCGCGGTGCAGATAGGCCGCCCGCTGTCCATGCCGCGTGCTGAAACCTTCCGCCAACATTTTCACCACATCGTCGAATTCGCGACGCTCCAAGTCACGGTAGGGCCAAGCCCTGCGCACCCAATGGAAAAGTTCATCTTCGACCCAATCCTCGCAGGCGACCATGGCGACGATTTGCTGTGCCAATACATCCAGCGGCTTGGGGGGTATGGATAATAGGTCCAACTCGCGGAGGCTAATCGCATCCAACAAGGCCAGACATTCGATCAAGTCATCGCGGCTGGTGGGAAACAGCCGGCCTTTAGGTGTGCCCCCGGCGAAATGCCCCGAGCGGCCCACCCGTTGCAGAAACGTGGCGATGGAACCCGTCGTTCCGAATTGGCAAACCAGATCAACGTCGCCAATGTCAATGCCCAATTCAAGGGAAGCCGTCGCCACCAGTGCTTTGAGTTTGCCCTCCTTCAAACGGCATTCGGCGGACAGTCGTTGCTCGCGGGCCAGGCTACCGTGATGGGAGGTGATATTCTCTTCCCCGATGCGCTCGCTCAAGGCGCGCGCCAATCGTTCCGCCATGCGTCTGGTGTTGACGAAAATCAACGTGGTGCGATGTTCTGCTATCAGTTCGGCCATGCGGTCATAGACAGACCTCGCCGCGTCGTTGGACAGCACCGCCTCCAACGGCGAGTCGGGCAGTTCAATGGCAAGATCGAGCTTCCTGACATGGCCCGCATCGACGATGTGGCAATCGACGGCTGCGCCCTGTTGTGCAGGGGTATCCATGCAAGCCCCCTCCTCCTCCAAGGGATGCACTAGCGTCTTGCTTGCGCCGGATGCAGCCAAGGAACCCCAATCACCCCCCTCTGGAAAAGGGGGGCAGGGTGGATTTCCCACCAGAAACCTCGCTACTTCCTCAATCGGTTTCTGCGTGGCAGAAAGCCCAATCCGATTCAAGCGCCCGCCAACCAAACGCTGCAACCGTTCCAGCGATAGCGATAGGTGGGCACCGCGTTTTCCGCCGACAATGGCATGAATTTCGTCTACGATGACGGTCTTCACCGATTTCAACATTCGCCGCCCGCCCTCGCTAGTAAGCAAAATGTAAACCGATTCTGGCGTAGTCACCAAAATGTGCGGCGGCTGCTTTAACATGGCAGTCCGCGCGACGGCAGGCGTGTCTCCGGTGCGCACCATGGAGCGGATCGCCACCTCGGTGTAACCTTGCTCGAACAGCTTGCGGTTAATGCCTTCCAGAGGTTGCTGAAGGTTTTTCTGGATGTCGTTGCTGAGGGCTTTAAGCGGGGAAATGTACAGTACTTGGGTTGCCTGATCCAAACCATGGTTAACGCCCAAGCGCACCAGTTCATCGATAGCCGCCAAGAAAGCGGCAAGGGTTTTGCCAGACCCGGTGGGTGCGCTGATCAGCGTATTCCTGCCGTCCTTAATCGCTGCCCAAGACTGGGCCTGACAATCCGTAGGGGCTTGGAAAGTCTCGTCAAACCAAGCTGAAACGGCAGGATGGAAGTTTTTTAGGATCATAAGTCTTGTTGGATGCCACCAATGACTTCCCACTTGGTTTTGCCATTGCCAACCCGCTATCCGATGGCCTCTTTGCCCACTTTAAATACTATGCCTACCCAAAATAAACCTAAGGGACGGGGTGAATTTTTTCAAACTTACCGCCCTCCAATTGCATTTAGCAGTTCCTCCAGGCGTTTCTTGCCCATTTCAAGCGAATATTGCTCATTGATCTTAGCCAAACAAGACTGGCTAAGCCTAGTCCACAACGGCTCGTCTTGGTAAAGCCTCACCACAAGTTCCGCAAAAGTGGCCGGGTCATCGGCTACGAGTATATGTTCGCCATTGACAAAACCCATGCCCTCCACGGCGATGGTTGTTGCAACAGACGGCACACCAAAGCTCGCGCTCGTTCCGATCTTGCCCTTTATTCCCGCGCCGAACCGCAGGGGCACGACGGTCATTTTGCAATGATCAAAATATTCAGCCAGATCCTGCACAAATCCAACAACGACGACTCCCGCATGATTTTCCAATGCTTTAATGTGATCAGGCATTTTACTGCCGATAATCAAAAATTGAACTTCCGGCAACGAGGAACGGACTAAAGGCCAAATTTCTTTGACGAAATACTCGACAGAATCAATATTAGGCAGATGTTCAAATCCACCGATGAAGACGATGTCCTTCCGCTCCGAAAAAGAGCGTTTGCATCCCGGGATTTCCCTCATGAAAGGCATTACTGTCAAACGAAGGCTTGCGTCCTGTTGGCGCAATAACGGTGCTTCGGCCTCACTGATGACGATAGTCATATCGCATTTTCGCATCAAATCAAATTCAGTCTCCTTCATCTGTTTGGCTAGCCCCGCCATCTCCGTCGATCCGGTGACAGCGGCTTCGCGTTCTTGCCGAAGGTGGTGAAGGTCCACCGTATTAAAAATAATTTTGGCTTTGGGGCAGAGACGCTTGATAGCGTTAAAGTTACGATTGGCAACATTGGCACGGGTCAAAAAGACAAAATCAAACGCTTTGCCATTTGCCATTAAATAGTGTTTTAAAGTGGGTACGTTGGGGGTATAAAGGCATTCCACGCCCATTTGTTGGAATTGCTCGGTGTAGCCTTCCAAATACATCAAATCCTCTGGCGCGAATGTCACTTTGTAGCCGAGTTCACTCAGCGTCTTTTGCAAATAATAGGCATCCAATGAGCCTGAATCTTGGTCAGGCATTGGAAACGTTTCATCAATGATCAAAATTCGTCCACGCACCATTCGGTCGCGATCAAGATACCGCAGACCCCCTATCTGGTCATCCCTGTTAACTTCGGCCAATTGGCTAATTCCACTTTCATCCTCACTAAGCGGACTTGTTTCGTCTTGTTTGTAAGCAGATAACTTTCCATGTTCAAACATTCTTTTCATGGCTAATGAACTTTCCTCGAAGAATGATGAGTATTTTCTACGGCTTACCATTGCAAGCCTTTCCAATTCTTCGCGTCCGTTGTTCTGGGAGATCGAAATCAAGCTTTCAGCCAGGGTTTTCAGGTCGGGGTGGGAGTGTTGCGGATCGTGGCTTTCTATGCCTTTCGCACCCCAAGATGTAGTCAACAAAGGCATGCCAAAGGCCATAGCCTGCACCGTTTTGACATTAATACCCGTGCCCATGGTCACTGGCGACACAATCAAATCCATGTCGGCGTAGAATTGCGCAATATCGGGTACGAAACCATGCATATTCACCCAAGTTTTTTGAAAAATTTCTGCCTGATCCAATGGGAGTAATTCAATGATGGTTTTTAATTGTCCTGCCAAATGAAGGGTAAATGGACAGGGCTCACCCTGAAGCCGACAATCAATCGCTTCAAGAAACTCCCGGACAATCTTTAAGTTAATTAGGTTGGCACTTGCCACTATGCCGACCGTGTGAAGGCCACTGAAACTTTTTTCAATAAATTTCGGTTCTTCCAGATGGGGAACGACGATGGCTGTTGAACGGCCAGTTACGCTGTCGAAGTACCGGGCTTCCTCCTCCCTTCTAGCAACGACAATGTCCGCCCGGCGCAGGTAAGCCCCCTCTTCCTCAGGTGTGCAGGAGAAAAATTCCAGAGGTAGACCCTTGGCGCGTAGCATTTCGTAGCGGTTGCCCATCTTGTCGTGGGTATCAATGACTTTCAATATAAACGGCGGTACGAACTCAAGCAATTTGGACTGGAACACATAGGAGCAAAACACCACGTCTATTTCGTATTTGAGACAAAGCTCGAAGATTATCTCCCCTAAGCCTTCTTCATACCAACTATCATAAGGAATGGACTCGCCATTTGCCCCAAGGGGATGTGTATTGGGAAGAATATCCAGCGTGTCCCAACGGGCTTCCATGTCTTTAATATCCGTCTCTGAAAACATACAACTTTCGAGAAGGGCAAAATGTACCTTGTGTCCCATTTGTTGGAAGCGCCGACCAAATTCCTGAATGGTGGCTTGGTTGCCGTGGTTACTCGGATGAGAGGGAAAAGGGCTGAAATAGAGTATGTTAAATCGGCCTTGTTGACGACGCGACATGGAAGTGGACGGCGGTGAACGCAAGGCATCAAGCATGCCACTCAATTCCGACTTACTCACAGATTGCCTAGAAGATTTAACGTAGGCTCTGGATTTGGATAGATTTTGTCTTGATTTCCAAATTTTATAAGATTGCGTTCTGGAAAACAAAAAACTAAAGTATTTATAAAACATACTCTGTACTGCCAATCGATGATTGGTTGCCAAAGGCAGTAAGTGATAAGCCTTTCGGGCAAGATTCAAAAAAGCTGTGACCAAAATGTTTTTCATGACGGAACATGTTCACGGTTAATTTTTTAAGGCTTGAACCAAGGCCAAGATTCATGCCTACGGATTGGACGCATCGCGGCAAGGCATGGGTGAAGAAGCTTGCGCATCGGTCAAATTAATGGGCCAATTGCGCCATTTTACCATTTTCAGCGATTTCCAACCATAAAGCGCCTGCCGTTAAATTCCAGCACAACGCCGTCAGCCTGGATGTCCTGTAATATTTCGCCGCCAGGAAGCCGATCACCTTTGCTGTATTTCACCATGTTAATCACGGCAAAACGTTCCGCGGGGTTGTTTGAGTAGGCTAGGACATTGATCTTGATATGCGCATTGTCTTTTGTCCCCCGCAGCGTTTCTTTTGAGGTAGGGACGGGGATATTCAAATCTTGTTCCTGGCCTTCATCCCTTTGCCCGGTCATCATTTTGACAGAGGCAAGACGTTCTTCAGAAATCAATGGCTTTTGATTTTTTTCAATGATTTGTGCTGCATCTTCCCAGGTACGTCCTGCCATGGGCTTGCCGCTTGCTTCCCCTAGGGCCGGCGGTGCAAGTGTAGGTTCAGGTTTGCTTGGCGCAGCTTGCCGGGGTTCGACTGAGGGGACGGGCTGTTTTGCTTGATAGGGGGCTGGCATAGCCAGTGGTTTTTCTGTCGGCTTGACGATCACTGGAGAGGTGGGTACTTCAACCTTGCCAGTTTGCCCAACCGGATTGACAGGGGGCGGGGCGGGGTTTTTGATGGTGCTGATCAGTGTGTTCCGATGTTCGGCTTTGGGGGAAAGCGGTTGGATGGGCTTGACTGATTTCCCAGACGCTGGCGACGGTTCGGGTGGTTTGATGTCATTCTTGCCATTGACCAAGAAGTGCCAAACCAAGACGCAGTTAACAGCAAGCAACAGCAATGCAGCCAGCCAAGGCAGCCAGTTTCTGCGCCGGACTGGCTGAACGGACAATATTTCCGGTAGGGACGGTGCCTCGCTGAGTTGCCTTTCGCGTTCGGCCTTGCGGAGTGCTTCAAGAATATAAGACATATATATTCCGCTTAATCTTTAGTTTTAGCTAGGCTTGGCCACATGTAATCGGGGGAAGCCTTCAGCAATTGAATCATTGTCATCGGCCCCACTTCGCCATCCGGCAGCAAACTGTTATTGCGTTGAAAACCCATGATAGCGTGTTGTAGACGGTCATCGAATAATGTTTCTTTGCCCGGTGCGGCGGGTTCATTCAATTGCAGCCTGATCCAGCGGACGGCCTCGTTGCTTTTCCCAAGCTTGAGAATGCCTGAGGTATCACCGGGCGGCTTCCACAAAAGGGTGAAATTCCCCCGCCAATAGGGAAGCATCTCCGTCAGGTCCAGGCTATGGTTGGATTTCCCCATGCCCAACCAGCATTTTTGACCTTGCAAGCCTATCACCGTGGCATATCGATTTGACCCGTCTGGCAACATAAATTCCAAAATTGCGGGATGGTCGAGTTTACTTAACAAAGATATACCGCCGTTGGACGACAGGCAACGCAAATTATTTTGCTTGGCGAAGAGGCATTCATCATTCGCCCCTTCGGGTCCATTACTCCCCCATACGGAAAAAAGCCTGGCAAACGCGGCCTCTCGCGTAAGGTCCGTAGCGGAGATCAATGTCATAAAATCCGTTGCCGCAGCGGATGTTGCCTTAATGCCCTGAGGGGGGCTGCCATCTCCAGAGGGGGATTCGTCGGCCCTTTTGGTGTTGACTTCCTTTTTGTCTGGCTGCTTATCGGTATGCTTGAGGGGTGTGGCATCCAGAAAACCCATGAGATGTGGGCGGAAAGCTTCCTTATCGAAATACAAGCCTGTCGCAAGCGACATTAGTGCAATAGCCGCAATAAGCCCGAATGCCATTCTTGCCGGTTGATTTCGACTAGGGGGCAGTATTTCCTTGGCCGCCTTGCGCACAATGCCGCTGCCCACTTCCAGCTTGCCCAAGGTGTAGGCACCTAGCAAGGAACGGTCGCAGATGAGGTTGAGCAGCCGTGGGATGCCCCCCGACAAACGGTGTATCTTGCCGACAGCCAAACGGCTGAAAATCTTGCGGGTGACGCCGCTGACTGCCAAACGGCGGCTAATGTAGGCTCCGGTCTCCGCCAATGAAAGCGGAAGCAGGTGGTAGCGGGCGGTGATGCGTTGGGACAATTGACGCAAGTTTGGCCGTGCCAATAGCGTATTCAACTCAGGCTGGCCGACTAGGATGATCTGTAAGAGCTTGCTTACATTGGTTTCTAGGTTAGTCAACAGACGGATTTGTTCAAGCACGTCATAGCTTAGATTCTGTGCTTCGTCGATCAGGACAATCGTGCGTCGGCCACGCGCATGGGTGTCCATCAGATGATGATTCAACAAATCGATCAACCGCCTTATGCTGGTTTTTTCTCCGGGATTGGAAATTTTCAACTCGTCGCAAATGCTGGCAAGCAGTTCCCTCGCGTTGAGCCTGGGGTTGAAAATCAGCGCAATGTCCACGTCTTCCGGCAATTGTTCCATCAGGCATCTGCACAAGGTGGTCTTGCCTGTCCCCACCTCCCCAGTGAGGACAACGAACCCCCCGCCGATGCTTATCCCATATAATAAGTGCGCCAAAGCCTCGCGGTATTGCGGGCTCAAGTAGACATAACGCGGGTTGGGTGCAATGGAAAAAGGAGGGGCGGTAAAATTAAAATGTTGTTCGTACATGATCCCGGATAATTCGCCGTCGTTTGAAACTCGCGTAACGCTGTTTGGCGGGGACTACGATCAACTCTTTGATTTGGCGGAGAGGGAGGGATTCGAACCCTCGTGGGGCTATTAGGCCCCCATCCGATTTCGAGTCGGCGCCGTTATGGCCACTTCGGTACCTCTCCAAAAAACATCGAACCATTATACCCATTTATCCCATTGACATAAAGGTCACGGGATAAAATCCAGCAATTCTCAGTTTGGCTAAAACACCGTCATTCCGGCATGGACTGCCGGAATCCAGTGCCAAGGACGGTAACGTGTCGGTGCGTAAGTGTTTGATTAAGCATGGGTGGATAATCCTAGTTTCACGTCCATGTGACTGGATTCCTGCTTCCCGGCAGGAATGACGGCTTATATTTCTCATAATGAGAATTGCTGGATAAAATCAGGATGACAGCAATGTCACAGGTTTTTGCCCTTTTAGTCGATGTTGTTATTTCTTCGAACAAACCTCCTCGGCCTGTCCGGCTTTCATCATCAGCGACATCGGATATTTATTTTCCCTGACAAACTTCCTCACTTCGTCTTTGGTGAGGGTTTTTGACTCCTCCTGGGCAATGCAGTCACAGAGTTTTTGCAGGCCTTCGTCGACATAGCCGGGGTTGCCGACGGTCTTGTTTTCTTTTTTTCTTAACGCCAATTCCTTTTTTACGCAAAAATCAGAATATTTATGCTCAAAAGCGTGGTGATCCTCCGGGCTGATGACGTGCGCAAAGGCATTGGCTGAAAAAAAGCCCAACGTGGCAATGGCACCCATCAACAAGCCGTTCCTTCGTTGGGCGGGGCGTGTGCAGGTTGCGGAAGGGTAGTTGATTTTTTGCATGGCGAATTCTCTATTCATGAAGGTAAACCCAATAAAAGTACTTACTTGCAAGCAGACTTGTCAACAGTTTCATGGGCGATGACAGTGTTTGCCACTGGCTTGCCCATGTCCGTGGACTGAATTTGCGGCAATCGGTTTGCGATAGTTGTCAAATAACCGGAAAATAATAACATCCTTAACGAACGAACGAATGAATGATTGAATGACACTATGCAACAACAAGCCAATGCCGTCCAGACACTTCCCCGCCCACGGGTCACCGTTGCCAGCGTGATCGAACGTGACGGCCGTTTTTTGGTGGTCGAGGAGCTTACGACCACCGGCGATGTGGTCATCAACCAACCGGCGGGGCACGTCGAGCATGGCGAAACCTTGCTAGAGGCCGTGGTGCGCGAGACCTTCGAGGAAACTGCCTGGCAATTCACCCCAGAATTTCTCATCGGCGTTTACCTGTGGGCCCATCCAAGCGGGGGCAATAGTTATTTGCGCGTCTGTTTTGGGGGGGCGGTTGGCGCGCATCAAACCGACAGTCCCTTGGATGAAGTCATCTTGCGGACGCATTGGTTGAACCGCGATGAATTGCAGGCCCGGAACGAACGCTTGCGCAGTCCTCTGGTTTTGGGTGTCATTGACGATTATTTGGCCGGCGAACGCTACCCGCTCGGTGTGCTCAAATCCTTCCTGCCCGCTTCGACCTTATGAGCCAGCGAGTCATCGTCGGCATGTCCGGCGGGGTGGATTCGTCCGTCACTGCCTTGGTGCTGCTAGAGCAAGGCTATGAGGTATCCGGCCTGTTCATGAAGAACTGGGACGAGGACGATGGCACCGAATTCTGCACCGCCCGGCAGGATTTGGCTGACGCGCAGGCTGTGTGCGACAAGCTGGGCATTCCGCTTGCCACGGTGAACTTTGCCGCCGAGTATTGGGACCGTGTCTTCGAGATATTTTTGAGCGAATATGCCGCCGGACGCACTCCCAACCCGGATGTTTTGTGCAACAAGGAAATAAAGTTCAAGGCTTTCTTGGACTATGCCCAAGATTTGGGAGGGGACCTAATCGCCACCGGCCATTATGCGCGTGTCGAAGCAGTGGACGGACGCTATCGCTTGTTGAAAGGGGTGGATGGCAACAAGGATCAAAGCTATTTCATTTATACTTTGGGCCAGCCGCAATTGTCACGGACCCTGTTCCCCATTGGCGCAATGGAAAAGCCCAAAGTGCGCGAGATTGCCGTGAAGTCTGGTTTTGACAATGCCCGCAAGCGCGACAGCACCGGCATTTGCTTTATCGGCGAACGCCGCTTTAAGGAGTTTTTACAGCGCTACTTGCCTGCCCGTCCGGGGGAAATTCAAACGACCGGCGGTGAAGTCGTTGGCCGGCATGAAGGCTTGATGTATTACACTCTAGGCCAGCGGCGAGGCTTCGGTGTCGGCGGTGTGAAAGGCGCGGAGCAGGAAGCATGGTATGTGCTGCAAAAAGATTTGCAACACAATGTGTTGATTGTCGGCCAAGGCCACGACCATGCCTTATTATTTTGTGACACTCTGGAGGCCGGAACCTTGGATTGGTGCGACAATCACCCGTTGGAAAAACCATTGTGCTGCACAGCCAAAACCCGTTATCGCCAACCTGACCAGGCTTGCCGGATGGAACCCCTGGAAGATGGCCGCTGCCGGGTCGTGTTTGACGAGCCACAACGGGCGGTCACTCCGGGGCAGTCGGTGGTGTTTTACCAAGGGGAGGAATGTTTGGGGGGCGGGGTGATTGAGGAAACGGCGTGGTCGAAACAAACTTAGGAGAAACTTATGAGCGTTGCATTGCGATTGTATGAACAACTGACCGAAGCCGGGGAAGACAAGACCCGCGCCAAGCTCATCGCCGAGGCTTTTGAGCAAGTCGAGGAGCGTTATCCCAACCTCAAAGACATCGCCACGCAAGGCCATGTGCGCGAGAGCGAGCTGCGCCTACAAAAAGAGATTAAGGAAGTCGAGGGTCGTCTACAAAAGGAAATAAGGGAAGTCGAGGGGCGTTTGCAAACGGAAATAAGGGAAGTCGAAGGGCGTTTGCAAAAGGAAATCAGAGGAATTGATATTAAAATTGTCGAGCTTGAAGGCCGATTGCAAAAGCAAATCAAGGAAATTGATATTAAAATCGTCGAGCTTGAAGGCCGATTGCAAAAGGAAATCAAGGGGATTGATTTTAAAATCGTCGAGCTTGAAGGTAAATTGCAAAAGGAAATCATGGAAGTTGAAGGCCGATTGCAAAAGGAAATCAAAGCACTGGAGATTAAGCTTATAGAAACTGAAGGCCGCTTGCAAAACCAAATCAAAGACGTTGAAGTCAGGCTTGTCACTGCCATCCACCGGCAAACTTACTGGGTCATCGGTTCGGTGGGTACGATTATTGGTTTTATCCGTTTGTTGGACTGGTTTTTGGCGAGTTTGCCCAAGCTTTGAAAATGAGTAATCTCGATATTGTCTTTGGATACACCAAGAAAATTGAACATTTTTTAAAAAATGAGTTCAAGGCTGAAGGTCGCGGTTTACATACCATAGTCACCAGTGTCGAATACCGCTTGCCCATTGCCTTAGTCAAAAAAATCCGCTGGATTGCGACGATCAGGAATAATATGGCCCATACGGAAGGCTTTGAGTTAGATAATCCAGAAGATTTCAAGACATCCTGCGAATCTGTATTGACTGAACTTGAGGCATTAATCAAGGAGGGTTTGCGATTAGTCGGACAAAAACCTGCGCCAGTGGATCACGGCATCGAAGCCAAAAGCAATATCACTAAAAGTCAAGCAAATTTATCGACAAATAGCACTGTTCATAGTCAAGATAGAAGCTTTTTTTCCGTAAATGCAAATATAATCAATAAGCCGGTATTGACAAAATCAATACAAGATGTTTACAGTAAAGCATCTACTGGTACATCTGTTACGACGGGAGGTCGGCGTTCATGGTGGGGGGTTATATTTTTTGTAGTTTGCGGATTGTTCGCTTTCTTGATATGGCAAGAATATGGTTCACTATGGAATGTCTCCAAACATCAAATAAAAGGGAAAATAGCTTTAGCTGAAAACAGGAATTCAACCATTGCTAAAGTGGAAACAAAGAGGCAGACACAGGGCATCGTTGATTTGGATCAAGCTTATCGTGATATCGACGATGGAGTATTTACTTACATTGCTAAAAATACTAAGATATGGCTAGACAACCAACAACTTGGAAAAAACGAAAACGGAACTTACGATGTCCACGTCATGCTGCATTGGGAGACTCCGGAAAATTCTGTGTTGAATATTTTAAACAAATATTTTGTTGGTAATTCTGAAGAGAAATTGACTGCTGAAGTTGTTGATTTTAGAATGGATTACAAAGGCACTTCATATGGAGTCATCATTCCCGGTTTGAGAAACAAAACGCAAAACAAAAAGTATATATTATCAGCAAACTTATACAAATATTTGGTATCAAAGAAAGCTATCATAAAGGTGTCAATAGGTAAGCGGTCAACATTTGTGACCATTGCCGGTGGTCGCCAGTGTCTGGTGACATGCAACGGCAGTGGCGACACTCAGTTTCAGATTCAATTCTCAAATCGCGATAATCCACAATATATTATGTACGGTGACAGCAGTGGAGAGAAAAATCCTGTTATCATAAAAGGCTTAACCATGGCTGAGTTTAAGTCAGTCAAAATGATCACCACATCAATCGAGGTTAATAGCCGATGAATACAAATCTTCATAAAACCGATTTTTACGCGTGGACGCGCCAGCAGGTTCAATTACTTAAGGCTGGGCAGTTAAGCGCATTGGATGTATCAAACCTGATTGACGAGGTTGACGACATGGGGGGAAGTATTCGCAACCAGCTTGAAAGTCGGTTGGAAGTTTTAATGATGCACCTATTGAAATGGCAGTATCAGCCGAATTTTCGCGGGCGTAGCTGGCAACTGACCATCAAGGAACAGCGTCGTAAGGTAGAAAGATTGATCCGTAACAACCCGAGTTTGCAGCATAATCTAGAGCAGACCCTTGCCGACGCTTATGGCGATGCCATCATTGCCGCGGCCAAGGAAACTGGCTTGTCTGAAGATATTTTTCCGCAGCAATGCCCTTATTCCATCCAACAGATTATATATTCTGATTACCTTCCTGATTAACTATGCTAACGTATTGATTTTTTACGTTGCGCCGTTGTGCCGTTGCGTGAGACTTTCTTTTACAACCATAAACTAAAATCAAACCCATGACCCTAACCAACCTCTCCCCCGTCGATGGCCGCTATGCCGGCAAAGTCGATTCCCTACGCTCCATACTCAGCGAATATGGCCTGATCCGTTTTCGTGTATTGGTGGAAATCCGCTGGCTGCAAGCCTTGTCCTTGGAACCGGCGATAGCCGAGGTTCCCCCTTTCAGCGAAGCAGCCAATGCCCGACTCGAAAAACTATTGACCCATTTCAGTTTGGCCGATGCCGAGCGGGTAAAGGAAATCGAGAAGACCACCAACCACGATGTCAAAGCCGTCGAGTATTTTCTCAAGGAGGCAATCGCCGATGTCGAGGAATTGAATAATGTCAGCGAGTTCGTTCATTTCGCCTGCACCTCGGAGGATATTAACAATCTTTCCTATGCCTTGATGCTGAAGCAGGCTAGGGATGAGGTTTTGTTGCCGGCCATGGACAAACTTATTTATAGGCTTTGCGAGCAAGCCAATGAATATTCGACACAACCGATGCTGTCGCGCACCCACGGCCAGCCCGCGACCCCGACCACCCTAGGCAAGGAATTTGCCAATGTGGCCGTCCGCTTGCGGCGGCAGTGCGAGTTTGTGGGAAAAGTGGAATTGATGGGGAAAATCAACGGCGCGGTGGGCAATTACAACGCCCATGCGGTCGCTTACCCGGAAGTGGATTGGCCGTTGTTTGCACGGAACTTTGTCGAAGCGCTCGGTCTTAAGTTCAATCCCCATACCATCCAGATCGAACCGCACGACTACATCGCCGAGTTTTTCCATGGTCTTGCGCGCTTCAACACGGTTCTGCTTGACTTTAACCGGGATGTTTGGGGTTACATCAGTCTGGGTTATTTTATCCAGAAGACAGTGGCGGGGGAAGTGGGTTCTTCAACGATGCCGCATAAAGTCAACCCAATCGACTTTGAGAATTCCGAAGGCAACCTTGGCCTGGCCAATGCCTTGTTTGCGCATCTTGCGGAGAAACTGCCGATTTCCCGTTGGCAGCGTGACTTGACCGACTCCACAGTGCTGCGTAACATCGGGGTTGGCATCGCCCATACGCTCATCAGTGTACAATCCAGCCTTAAGGGGCTTTCCAAGCTGGAACTGAACCCTGCCATGCTGGAAGCCGACTTGGATGCCAATTGGGAGGTGTTGGCCGAACCCATCCAAACCGTCATGCGGCGTTACGCGGTGGAACAGCCTTATGAAAAATTAAAGGAACTGACGAGAGGCAGACGCATCGGCCCCGAGGATCTGCGTCGCTTCGTCACCACCTTGGAAATACCGGAAGATGCCAAACAAAGGTTGCTGGCTTTGACCCCGCGAGACTACATTGGTTATGCCGAGTCCTTGGCGAAGCAGGTTTGATGCCTATTACAAGACATTTTATGCCTATCCACCCTTTGTCACTGTTTTAATGAAAGACAAAATGGATGTCGAATTCATCAATCCTTCGCTACAGCGTGGCAACGGGAAAAATAAGACACTTGAATACTCCACCGAAACCGATGATCAATGATCACCCATTATTCCACACGAATAGTATATTCCATGACTTGTCAGTGAGTTCACCGGCAAGTAATAAAAATCCACCGCTATTGTTTTCACCAAACCGGAACAGGCATGATTAAATCATTTTACATTGCTATTATTCTTTTCTTCGCTTCAACCAACCCGGCTTCGGCAGAGGATAGCCCGGTCCAGCGCCTCCATAATTTCCTCGCCAAAGCGAGTAGCCTGCAAGCCGATTTTCGCCAAGTGGTCATAACCGAAAAGAACGAAACCGGCAAGCAAAGCAGCGGTGTTTTCCTGTTGCAAAGGCCGGGAAAGTTCCGCTGGGATTACACCAAACCTTACCAGCAGGAAATTGTTTCCAATGGAGGCAAAGTTTGGTTTTATGATGTGGACCTCGCCCAAGTGACCGCACGCAAGATGGACAAGGCCATAGGCTCCACGCCGGCCTTGCTGCTAACCGGCGAGGTCGCGCTTGAAAAAAACTTCACCATCCAGTCGCAAGACAAGGATGAAGGGCTTTATTGGATCAAGCTTATCCCTAAAGAAGAAGAAAGTGGTTTCAACTATGTATTAATCGGCTTGGATGGGGATAATCTGGCAGGCATGGAGTTAAGCGATAATTTCGGGCAATTGACGCGGATTTACTTTTCCAACTTGAAACTCGGTGTCAAACTCGATTCGGCAAAATTTGACTTCAAGCCGCCTGCGGGTGTGGATGTGTTTGAGGACAAATAATACGCTTTTTGTTGCCGTGACCCCACCCAGCCACAAACCCCTGGCCGAACGTCTGCGCCCGGAGAACTTGGACGAGTTCATCGGGCAATCCCACCTCATGGCCACGGGAAAGCCGTTGTTTGAGGCCATCAAGGCCGGAAGGCTGCATTCCATGATTTTTTGGGGCCCTCCAGGCACTGGCAAGACTACCTTGGCAAGGTTGATTGCCAACCATGCCCACGCCCATTTCATCACCCTGTCCGCAGTCTTGTCCGGGGTCAAGGAAATTCGCGAGGCGGTCGCTATTGCAAAAAGGGTGTTGACTGAAGAAAATCGGCGAACCATATTGTTCGTGGACGAGGTGCATCGTTTCAACAAATCCCAGCAAGATGCTTTCTTGCCTCATGTGGAAGACGGCACCTTTTATTTCATCGGGGCAACCACTGAAAACCCATCTTTCGAATTGAACAACGCCTTGCTGTCGCGAGCGCGGGTTTATGTGTTGAAAAGCCTGGACGAAGAAGACTTGCTCAGGGTGATAGAGAGAGCCTTGCTTGACGGGAAACGCGGTTTGGGCCTTCCCTTGATTGAATTCCCCGAAGCGCTTCGCCGCTGGTATGTGGGCGCGGCAGATGGCGATGCCCGAAGATTGTTAAACCTCCTCGAAATCACAGCAGACCTGATGGGGGAGGGCGAACGCGCCATTACCGAAACGCTGGCCAAGCAGGTGTTGGCCGGCGGTGGCGTCCGGCGTTTCGACAAGCAGGGGGAAGAATTCTACAATCAGATTTCCGCCTTGCACAAATCGGTTCGCGGCAGCGCCCCCGATGCTGCCTTGTATTGGTTCTGCCGGATGCTGGACGGGGGTTGCGATCCTGTCTATCTGGCCCGGCGCATTGTCCGCATCGCCTCCGAAGATATTGGCAATGCCGACCCGCGCGCCCTACAATTAGCCCTGAATGCTTGGGATGTGCAAGAGCGCTTGGGCAGCCCGGAAGGGGAGTTGGCGTTGGCCCAAGCGGTGGTTTACTTGGCTTGCGCGCCGAAAAGCAATGCGGTCTACATGGCCTATAATGCCGCACGCAAGGAAGCTGCCGAAACCGGCAGTCTGGAGGTGCCTGTGCATCTGCGCAATGCACCCACAAAACTGATGAAGAGTCTGGACTACGGCAAGGCATACCGTTACGCCCATGACGAGCCTGATGCCTATGCGGCAGGCGAGAACTACTTTCCCGATAAGTTGGGGCAGCGGCAATATTACCGCCCCGCCCCGCGCGGGTTGGAAATCAAAATTGCCGAGAAGCTGGAAAGGCTGCGCCAACTGGATAAATCCAGTCGGATGCCTGATGATATAACTTAACTGATGTTACGCAGCGATCATCTGTAGGGCGGCCTTCAGGCCGCTTTGGCTTGCGAGGTAGCGACTGGCCTCAGTTGGCAGCCTGAAGGCCGCCCTACAACAGCCCACAACCGATGCTGCGTAACATCAGTAACTTAACTAAAAAATCAATTGTCCGAGGTGGTTGCATGGCAGTAAGCAATGAAGTGGTCATCCAAAGTATGGATCGGCGGCGCAATGAGCGTATAGACGACGAAATGGTGATGTTCTGGCGCGAAATAAAGCCAGATGAGATTCCTGAAGATGCTGGTGATAATGATGCCCAAAGCGGGGACTTTTCCCTGTCCGCGCAGATGAAGTTGCTAAGCCTGGAGATGGGGGAATTGTTAAAGAGGGTAGGGCGGGCCAATCCGCTGTTGGCCGAATACTTGATGCTCATGGATCGAAAAGTCGATGCCTTGGCAAGCTCGATCATCGTCAAAGACCATTTCGCCGATTGTCATACTGCCCGCCATGTCAATCTAAGCGCCTCTGGTCTGGCTTTCTTGACCGGGAAGGAATTTCCCTTGGGTACTTTGTTGGAAATGAAAATGGTATTTTCGCCAGCATTGACAAATATTATTGCCTACGGGCGAGTCATTTACTGCATACACTACGACGGTGACAAACCCCTTTCCCATCGCATTGGCGTAGGTTTTGTCCGTTTGCACGATTATGACCGTGAATTGTTGTCTGGTCGTGTGAATGGTCGCCAGTTTCATGGAAAGGAGAATCGGGACTCGCGTTAAGTCCTCTAACCACTATCCGGCTATCCGTGCAGTTTTCCACTTCCCGGAAAAACTTGTTGAGGCTTCTTGCGGACGGAAGCTTTCATTCAGGGGCTGACTTGGCTGTGGCCTTAGGGCTTAGCCGGACAGCAATATGGAATATGATGTGCGCGTTGAAGGAGCTTGGATTGGAGTTCAGTGCAATTTCAGGCAAGGGTTATTGTTTGGCGCGACCTTTGGAATGGCTGGAAGAAACGGCAATTCGGCGGGAATTGTCACAGACAGCGCAGTCCGCAATCGGTGACATTGAAATCCATGACGAACTGGATTCCACCAACACCCGCCTGATGGGTCTGGCTGCCGCCAATTCGTCGGGTGCAGTTTGCCTGGCTGAGTTCCAAACGGCTGGGCGCGGCAGGGTAGGCCGGGTTTGGCTATCGCCATTCGGCGGCAACATCTGCCTTTCAATGCTGTGGTGGTTCGAAGACCAAACCGCATTCTCCGGCCTCAGTTTGGCGGTCGGTGTCGCCATCGCCAGGGCTTTGCACTCAGCCGGGGTGGATGGCGTGGGCTTGAAATGGCCTAACGACATCCTTTGGCAAGGAAGGAAGCTTGGCGGCATCTTGCTGGAAGTCTCCGGTGAAGCACACGGGCGCTATGCCGTGGTGATTGGCATCGGGCTGAATATCCATCTTCCATCGGCCAAGGCGGGAAGCATAGACCAAGCTTGGGTTGATCTGGATCACATCACTGCCGGTTCGCCGCCGTCGCGCAACCGACTCATTGCGCTGCTGCTCAACGAACTTTTCCAAATATTGCCGGCGTATCACCAGCGTGGATTACGGGCCTACATCGGGGAATGGCGGCAATGGCATTGCCAAACCGGACATAAAGCTATTCTGCATTGGGGGGACAAGCCGATAAGGGGCGTGATCGCCGGAGTGACTGACGAAGGTTTGTTGTTGCTGGATTGCGAAGAAGGCGGACTTGGAAAATTCGCTTCAGGGGATTTAAGGTTAAGGTCCGATGAATGATTGCGCCCCCACATTCCTGCTGATTGACATCGGCAACAGCCGGGTCAAATGGGGGCTGGGCAGACAGGGCCGGATTGAGCCGGGCCAGCCTTTCGCAACGCAACATATTTCCAGTGACGCAAAGCTGTCACGCCATTGGGGGAAGGCATCCCCTCCGGCGCAAGTAGTGGTCGCCAATGTTGCCGGGCCAGACATTGCCATTCACCTTAAAACCTGGATCGGGCAACGTTGGGGCTTGACACCTCAATTTGTCCACTCGGAAGCCCAAGGGTTTGGTGTCAGCAATGCTTATTTCAACCCGGAAAAATTGGGCGTTGACCGTTGGGTGGCATTAATCGCCGCGCGTCATGCCTGCAATGGGCCGGTTTGCGTGGCCGACTGCGGCACTGCCATCACCGTCGATGCCTTGGGCTTCGCGGGGGCGCATCTTGGCGGGGTGATTGCCCCAGGGCTGGCGATGATGCGCCGCTCACTCGTGTCGGGCACCAGCGATTTGCCTTTTGCCGATGGGGAGTTTCACGATTGTCTGGCCCGTGAAACCATCAGTGCCATTGCAAGCGGCACACGCCAGGCGTTGGCGGGCCTGATTGAACGCAGCGTCCGGCAAACCTCGATTGATTTGGGGAGCGAGCCGCGCTTGTTGCTGACGGGCGGCGATGCGGCTTCCATCGCCTCCGTGTTGCTCATTCCTTACGAGCTAAGGCCCGAGTTGGTGCTGGAAGGGCTTCTGGTCATTGCCGGAAGCGTACAGTTGAATTAAATATCTGATGTTACGCACTTTTCCGCTTCGACTTCCCCTTGAGTGCGATGCGATTTCGCGGTCGACGGGCAGCCCCACGCGTTCCAAGAAGCCGAGGCATCCGATGAGAATTGCTGGCCCCGTAGGCTCCGGCCAGACTCGGGAACAGGCAAGATCAAACCCATAAGTCGGCAAGGGAAAATGTAATGGCATCGAATGGCGCAACGCTGACCTGGGCATCATCTTCAAGGGTGGCAGTCAGCAACCAATGCCCCTCATG
>CAIODU010000180.1 GCA_903857165.1 uncultured Methylococcaceae bacterium
CCCACCAAAGCATCGTCCACGAAAAACACGAAAGGCACGAACAAGACATGCTTTTGTTCGTGCTTTTCGTGCCTTTCGTGGACTCTGTTTTTTGCCTACGGATCAGATTCTTGGTGGGATGTTCTTTCTCAGAAATCACCTTAAACGGTCTCTTCCTGAAAAAGAGTACAATCAAGAGTAAGGGAAATTATGCGCTTTTATGATGCGTTATGCTATGGCATGACACAACAAGGCCGCATATTTAAAGGCTTTAGTGGGGGTGTTTTATGGCTTGATACGGCTTGACACGCTGTT
The DNA here is from genome assembly GCA_903857165.1 of uncultured Methylococcaceae bacterium. Classification (GTDB taxonomy): domain Bacteria; phylum Pseudomonadota; class Gammaproteobacteria; order Methylococcales; family Methylococcaceae; genus Methylumidiphilus. The sequence continues at coordinate 295 of CAIODU010000180.1, forward strand.
CAATGTTTTAACCTTTAAAGTAGATTCTGCCGGAACTATGTTCCCGGTTTTCCGAGCGGAAATTGAACTCCAACTTGTGTGCCGGGGCAAACCAATGCAAAGCCAACGTCAACCGCTGGCCCGGCAGGACGAGTCCCTTGAACTTAACCGCCTCCATGCGGTGGAAGGGTAGCCGGATGCCTAGGGACTGTCGCGCGTAATGCACCGCCCAATGGATTTGCACCACGCCGGGTACGATGGGCGTGCCCGGGAAGTGGCCGGCAAAATACGCCAAATTTTCGGGTATGCGCAACGCCAAGGCGAGAGTGTCTTCGCCTAGGCATTCGCCGAGGATTTCCGGCAATAAAACCGGAAGGTCAGTTTCCGGCATGGCGCGTCAGCCGCTTCTTTTTGAATGTTTTTCGCACAACCATTTCCGCGCCCACCGGCACATAGGCAATGCAGCGGTTGTAAAGCCCCCAAATCCAGCGGTCGCCGTGCCAGGCAGTTGCCGCTGCAAGGGGGCCGTTGCCTGCTGGGAAGAACGCACACCAAACCAACGTCAGCTTGCGGCTTTTCATTCAGCGTTTTGCCCCGGATTGGGATGCCAAAAAATACTGTTCCAAATACGCGGTGAGATTTCTTGCGGCGATGGTGCGCTTGTCGCTATCCCCTTGTTCGCAAGGGTCGATGTCATCGCCAACCTGCAAGCGGAATAAAACCCTTTTTGGGGGTATCTGATACCATTTTTCCTGCTTGGTCAATGTCGTAGGCGTACAGTCGATCCGCACCGGCAGAATTTTTGCCCCCGATTTCAATGCAATATTGGCGGCCCCGCGCTGAAATTTCACTGGCTGCCCCGGCGTGGTCCGGGTGCCTTCGGGGAAGATAATCAGCGAACTACCCTCCCGCAGCTCCTCCTCGCAGACCTCCATCAATTTTTTAGGGTCGTCCGCATAGACATAGCCCACAGCCCGGATGGGTATGCGCATGAAAGGGTTGCGCAGCAAGGTCGGCTTGACGATGCAAGTGGCATTGCGGGTCAAAGATAAGAGGAACACCACGTCGATCAGCGAAGGATGATTGGCGACGATCAGCCGGCCCGGACGGTTGAGCCGCTCACCGGACTCGACCTCATAACTTAACAACCCGAGGGTGCGCATGATTCCGATGTAGCGGCGCAACACCCAGTGCATTAAATGTCTTGAACGCCGCTTTTTGGCGACACCCTCGCCCAGGAACACTGCGATCACCGGGAATAGGATGGCCCACACCAGAAAACTGAAAAAGCCAAACAGGAAAAAACACAAGGCCGTGCCAAACCAGCGCCAGAGGTAATTGACGCTCATGCCGGTGGGGTCTCCCATCGCCAGAAAATCGTGCCGGGCATCGCCACGCGCCCGGTCAACACAGCCCCCCGTTGACCGAAATGACTTGCCGGGTGATGTAGCCGGCCTCTTCCGACAGCAGGAACGCCACCAGGGCGGCGACTTCCCCCGGTGTCCCCAAACGCCTGGCCGGGATGGTTTTGACGATCTCGGCCAATGGCAGGTTTTCCAGCATGTCCGTTTCGATCAAGCCGGGGGCCACGCAATTGACGGTGATTTTGCGTTTCGCCAATTCCAAGGCCAATGCTTTGGTGGCACCGATGATGCCGGCTTTGGCCGCGCTGTAATTCACTTGGCCGCGGTTGCCGACCAACCCGGAAACGGACGACAAGGTGATGATGCGCCCGGGTTTGCGCCGCTGGATCATCGGCATGACGACGGGGCTGAGTACATTGTAGAAACCGTCCAGATTGCCGCGCAGCACCAAATCCCAGTCTTCCCCGCTTAGTGCGGGAAACGCATTGTCGCGGGCAAGCCCGGCATTGCACACCACGCCATAATAGGCCCCGTGTTCCTGCATATCGTCGGTGAGGGCCTTGCGGACGGCTTCGCGTTCAGCCAAGTCGAACCGCAAAACCCTTGCCGCCGCCCCCATTTGGATGATTTCCCCTTGCACCCGCAAGGCGTCGTCCAAGCGGCTGCGGCAATGCAGGACGACAGTGTAACCGTCCTTCGCCAAACGCAGGGCGATGGCCTTGCCAATGCCCCGGCTGGAACCCGTCACCAATACGGTATTAGTGTTCATAAACCCTTTTCGGCAAGGAATCCCTTCGCATCCTTCGGCAAAAATACATTGATTGTTGCGGACGCGCTGATGTTTTCACCTTCAATACGGCAATCGAACGCCGCCATATCGCAGGCCCCCTCCATGACTTTTTCCACATGCACACGCAAGCAGGCGCCGCAAGGGAAACTGCCCACGGAACATTGGTAAAAACGGGTGCCTAATAAAAAGCCCACTTGCATGGCTTGGCCCCTGCGTTTCCTTTGGTAGCTGGCATAAGCCGCCACCGTTTGCGCCATATATTCAATGCCGACCCAGGCGGGGACGGTGTGATCCGGCCCCGAAAACAGGCTGTCTTCGCGCACGGTGAGTCCGGCCGTCAAATAATCTTCCCCGGCATCCAGCACCCGGTCCAGCAGAGCCATGCCGCCGGATTGGGGCAACAGCTCGGCCATGGCATAATCAAAATAGGGGGAAGCTTGGTTTTCGGGAAAATTCCATCGCTGCGAGGACACAATGTTGCCGCCGGGGGGAGGTGATTGTTAAAAATGGTATTGTAGTGGTTTTAGTGGTGGATCGGCCATTTTCCGTGCGCGATTATTATAAATCATAACGAAAATTGCCCGCGATGGATTTTTCAGTCTGGCGAATGCCAACCGAAGGAAATCCGGGTTTTCCCCATCCAAAACGACAAAACCTGAACCCATGCCACACCACCTACCGAGCCTCAGGCTGGAAACCATGCTGCAAAACCCTAGCGGGATTCCCGCCCGTCATACGGACGGCGACGGCGCGCCTTTCGCCTGGCGTGGCGGCAAGCTCCTAAGCCGGGGCAAGCTGTGGTCCGATGTGCGGGCGCTGGCGCGGCAATTGCCCGACCATGCCCATGTCATCAATTTGTGCGCGGACCGCTACCTGTTCTGCCTGACGCTGTTGGCGGCCATGGCCCGGGGGCAGGTCTGCCTGCTGCCGCCTGCCGGGCTTGAGGGCATCTTGCGGGAAATCCTGCGTGATTACCCCGATGCCTACCTCGCCAGCGAACAAGCGCCGTCAAACCCATGCTGCGACTGGTTCGCCGTGGCAGCGTCAAGCAGCCCGGGAACAGCCGGCCCGCTTGCGTTCGACGATGCCCAGACCGCACTGATCGCCTTCACCTCCGGCTCCACCGGCCGTCCCAAAGCTTGCACCCACCGCTTTGGGACCTTCCGCGTTTCCGCCCGGATGGCACTATCCAGCTTAGGGCTAGGGCAAACGGGCCAACTGATGGTTTCCACCACCCCGCCGCAACATATGTATGGCTTGGAGACTTCGGTGTTCTGGCCCTTGTTTTCCGACCTTGTCATGCATGCGGGGCGGCCCTTCTTTCCCGAAGACATCCGCCGGGTGATCGAATCCGCACCTTTGCCGGCCGTGCTGGCTTCCACGCCCACCCACCTGCGTTCCTTGACAGGTCAGATCAGTCGATGGGGCAATCTCGCAGGCATTCTTTCCTCCACCGCCCATTTGTCCGTTGGCCTGGCCAGGGAAACGGAGGCCACCCTGGGGGCCAGGCTCCAGGAAATTTACGGCAGCACGGAAACCCTGTCATTTGCCAGCCGCGCCACCGTCGGCGAAACCCACTGGCGACCCTACCCAGGCGCCGTGCTGGCGCAAGACGGCCAAGGCCAAACCCTGCTCATGTCGCCCCATTTGGACGACGTGCTGCCTTTGCAGGATAGTGTGCAAATCGAAACCGACGGCTGTTTCAGTGTATTGGGGCGCGCCTCTGACATGGTGAAAATCGGCGGCAAGCGCACCTCCTTGGCGGAACTGAACCGTCGGTTGGCGGAAATCGAGGGGGTGACCGATGGCATGTTTTTCGTCCGGGAATACGGGGGCGGCGAATGCCGGATGGGGGCCGTGGTCGTCAGTGGCTTGGACAGGCAGTCCATCCGCCAGCGGCTCAAGCCCTATCTGGACGAAGTCTTCCTTCCCCGGACCATCCATTTTGTCGGGGCGATACCGCGCAATTCGATTGGCAAAGTCGTGAAAGAAGAATGGGAAGCCTTGCTCAGGGGGATGGGCTATTGAGATACTGCTTTTACAAGGCTAACATAGAGCCTTGGTTTTTGGGAGACAAAAAAAAATGAAAAACAAACTAATGCTGGCGCTGGTCGTGTTCTTGGGTGTGATAGGTTTCGCCGGATGCCGCTCAGCGCCTATTCAGGATATGGAAAAAATACCCGTCACAATGGTCAAAGCGGATTACGGGATAGAAGACGTGGAAAAGGCCATCATACGTGCAGGCGTCAAGCAAAACTGGCAACTGGCCACGCAACAGCCGGGGGTCATCCGGGCGCGTTTGTCACAACAAAACCGTGTCGCCGAAGTCCTGATCGCCTACAACCTCAAGGAATACAGCATACGCTACCTAGACAGCCAGAATTTGGATTACAAGCCAGGAAAAATCAACAAACTCTACAATGCATGGGTTAACAAGCTTAGCGATGCCATCAGGATCGAGCTTGTATCCCAACAGTAGCGTACCGCTTGGCAGATTGACTTTCCGCAGCCCTATGGATTGGGCAACGGCGAAGCGGTTGCCCGACAAATGCCCATGAACATCAAATTGATTTCTCGATTCGCCGTGTGGGTGGTTGCTGCATTTCTATATGCGCCCACGCTTCAAGCCGGTTGGACCTTTGCCATGCTGGGCGACACACGCGGCGTTCGCGGCTCAACCCAAACGGGAGTCAGCACGGAACTGGATGCCATTGCCCAGAAAATAGCCTCCCTGAATCCCGACCTAGTGCTGGTGGCTGGCGACTTGGTCAATGGCAATGACGTGCCATCCAATTCCACGCTTCAGGATTACGCGCTACAGTACACCCACTGGAAGACCGCGATGCAGCCGGTTTTCGACTACACCACGGGCACCGGCATCCCGATCTATCCCGTGCGCGGCAACCATGACAACAATAGTGGCGAGGGCGCGCCCATTGCCGAATTAAAGCAGGCTTACTTCGATGCGTTCAGTGCCTATGTCCCGGCCAATGGGCCGAACGACGCAAATTCCGGCGGCAGCCAGATGGGTTTCAGCTACTCCTTCACCCACAACAACGTCAGCTTTGTTGCCGCTGATCTGTACTTTTACCCAACTACGAATGGCTATCACAGCCTCTACCAAGACTGGGTGACCCAGCAGTTTCAGCAGTCGAACTCGCCCTACAAAATCTTCATGGCCCATGTGCCGATGTTCATGACGGAGGGTCAAAGGGGGCCCGAGCATTTCTTCGGCGATAATCTTGATGGATTTCAAACACGGGCCAAATTCTGGGACGCGCTCGGTGCCAGCGGCGTCCAGCTTTACCTGACCGGCCACGTTCACACCGAAAGCGTCGCCAGCACCACCAATGACTACGGGGACACGATTATTCAACTGATGGCGGGCAATGGCGGGGCGCCTTTGGGCACGGTTGTGATAGATCCGGATCCGGGGGTTGACGTGCTATACACCAACGGTCAATTCGGCTTTTCGCTGGCAACGGTGGAGGCCGATGCCATGACGATCCAATATTACTCGCTCAACCCGAATGACAACAGTTGGACTGTGGACAGCTACGCCACCCAAATTTCGCCGAATGCCTCCGTTCCAGAACCTTCAACGGCCATTCTGCTTGCTTCGGGGATGGCAGTCTTGGCGATGGGCCGTTTTCGGGGGCGGCAAAGGAACGGATCTTCAATCGCAGGAACTTTTCCCACAACAAATTTGGAGGTGGCATCCACTAAGGTTTGGTATAAATTCCGATGGTGAACCCCAATTTGGTTACGCGTTGTTTTCTGTACCTTACCAAGTCCTTGCTTGGTAACCTAGCATTGGGATCTTCTGCTCTTCTTGCATCAAATCATATTGGACGAGTCTTTTTATCTCGACTTTGGCCTTTTTTTGAGGCAGAGAGATCGTTCTCGTAGCACAATACCCGACTGTTGATGGCTTACGAGAGATGACAGACATTGCTGATGCTTCCCGATGTGGCGTTGATGGTTTTGAGTTCCTTCGCGCCG
>CAIODU010000181.1 GCA_903857165.1 uncultured Methylococcaceae bacterium
GTCCGCCGCGCCATCTGGGCTGGCAAGTATTTCGTCAACTCCAAAACCGGCAGCGACCGGTTGGAATTATCTTGCCGTGACTGGGATGCCTTGCTGGATCAACTCGCGGCGGTGGCTTAAAAAGGCCAAAGTCGAGTATCTTTCATGGCATTTAGAAAATCTTCTGGATTTCCACCTCTCGCATAAAAGCTGCCAATAATTGCACCTCCAGATACACTACTTATAGCTTGAATGGGTATATTTAACTTTAAGAAAGCTTCTAAAACTCCCGCATGAAAAAGTGCCGATCGATAGCCGCCACCAGAAAGGGACAAACCTAGTCTGTTACCTTCCAATGGTTGGGGAACAGTTATAACATTGTGATCAAAATTAAGGTGATTTTGCTTAAAAATATCAGCAATAGAAAATACTATCCAAATAATAAATATCCAACTAATACATAACATAGTTGACGCTTGATTATTAGTGTTTATATTTTTATCTGTATCATTTTTTTTTGTATCATTCTTATAGGTCATTAGTAAGATACATGAAAAAAACCCAATTATTAGTAAATCAATCCCATATGAATAACCATGAATTACCCCAAATCGAATATATGAAACAAATAAGATGGTGAAAATTATTTTCGGAATAGGGTTTATTAATATATTCATTAATAAAGATACTAAAATTAAAAATAAAAACGACAAACCATAAGTTTTAAAGGCTTTTGTAAGATCACTTTGATACCAAGTAGTTATAAATATAAGCATAACTATCCAGCTAAGGATTTTTAACAAAATTTCCTCCCATTTGAATGTTGAAGGAAGCTGTTTCTGATTATTATTTTCTTCAATATTCATCTGAATTTTCCATGGCTAGATAAAAACATTAACTTGCTTGATAAAATGAAATAGACATAAACAAAATATACAAATATTGTAAGATATAAGATTATTAACCATGTCCACGTTCTTGCTCCGGGCGTGACTTTAAGCTAGAAAAATCCTCCTGACGGGGGCAAGAGGAAGAAATACGCTAACGCAAAAAAATTCACCTTAAGTCCACGCAGATATCTATAAAATTAGTTTGCTCGTTCCCAAGCTCCAGCTTGGGAACGCGGTCTTTGAAGCTCTGCTTTCCAAGCCACGGCAAGCTAGAGTTTGAATAGAGGGGTTCCCAAGCCGGAGCTTGGGAACCAGCAGAAACCCAGCTACATTCAACCCCCCTTAACCGCCACCTCCAACACCGCGATCCACTGCCCCACGCGCTGATCCTTCAAACGATAAATTCCACGATAACGCCACAGCGCGGTGGTGCCGGCGGGCGGAAGCGGGGCGGTGTCGAGATGGCCGGGGTGGGTGTCGATGGTGAGCAGGGTGAAACCATTGCCCCTGTCCACTTCGATTTCCAGTGCTTCCATACCCGCCTTAGCCCAATCCAGATAGGGTTGACCGTTGACGAACTTGACGCTTAACTCCGGCTGCAAGCCGTCCACATCCACCGGCGGGGCTTTTAGGGCCAAAATGTTGAGGGTCTTGCCGATGGCCTCGGTGTAGTGGGCTTGGCCCTTGATAAAGGCAATCAGTTCGACAAGGAAGTCATAAATACCCTCGAACAACGGTCCTTCGGGCGGGTGGGCAGGGTGATGGGATGGACGACCAGCGCACCAGTGACGGATCCGTCACGCACGGCGAGTTTCAGGGCTACCGCGCCTTCAGTGGCATTTTTCAGGGCTGTTTGATAATCAAGGGCGAAGCCGAAGCTGACCGTGGCCTTGTCGAGGCGGGTGAGCGTTTCGGCGGGTACGCCCAGCAAGTCGGCCATGCCAGGCAAGCTTGCCTTGAGATGGCGCAGCAGGCCCAGCCTGCCAGCATCGTCTCGGGGAATCGCGGAATTAGCCATGGTGTAAGCTTCAAATCAATCTGAGTAGTGTCATCAACCATCGGGGCGGCATTAGTATAGTCCCGGATGGACAAATGGTGCAATAGAAAGGAGGTTTTCGACTGGATGCGCCAGTTTGCAGGCTTGGGAATGGGTTCCCAGCGATTGATGAGCATAGCGCAGACCTTGCGCCGCCAACCGCAGACCTTGTGGACACGGGCGCAACCTTTAAGGGATTGAGCGCAATCATTGAACCGCAAGGCATAGCCTTTCGGGGCTGGGCATAGTCATTGTACCGGCGGGCGCAGTCGTTGCGCCGCCAGGCGCAGACTTTTTTAATGATGGCGCAAGCGTCTGTCGTGGGGCGCAACCTCCGCGCCGCTAGGCTCGGTCTTTGGGGAGTCGGGCAGCAAGCCGGAATATCGGGCGCAATGTTAAAGAGACGTGTCCGACATATCGGGAAGCTGCCACAACCTCACCCATTTAACTTAGGACTTTCGCCTTTCAACTGCTCAACCTCTTCCGGCGTCAAGCCCGTCAAGCTCGCCACTTGGCCGGGGTTGAGCTCGGCTTCCAGCATCTTTTTCGCAATCTCCAAGGCTTGATTGTGGGCACCTAGTTGATAAGTCGCCAGTTTTTCCACGTCTATAGCCAGCATTTTCAATTCCTCAAATATATCGATGTTAAAGTCGCGGTTGCTTGCCAATATGTCCAGCATGTCCACATATTCCCGTAAACGCGGCGGGTTTTCGCCAAAATGCCGGGTAAGCTGGGTCAATATGGCGTGGATGATTTGACGTGGCAGTCTGTCTTTGAAATCGCAGAGTATCGCCAACACCCAGGCATCCGGGGAGTCTTGTCGCAGGAAATCTTCACAATCCACTTGGTGCATATCGACCATGCGGTAACGGTAGCTGAAATCCGGCATGTCCAAGCCGTCCGCCATGCTCAGATTATCCTTGCCGATATAGACCAGATACTGCCGAACTGGCTGGCCGGGATAGTCCAGCACGATGTCGCTTAAATAACGCATCATGCGCCCCGGCATATGGGCTTGGTTGCCATTCTGGATTTCAATGTGGAGCAGGAAGGATTCACCGCCGGGCAGCATGACTTGCGCCAGTAGGTCGGCGCGACGCTCTTCCACCCGCTGCGTCTGTGTGTCCAGCAGCGTCACTTCGACCACGGGTAGGCCGAACAAATAGGTGGCAAAATCCCGCACCAGAATTTTAAGAATGCGCTTGGAGATGATGTCTTTCTTGCCCACGTCAGTCCAGCCTGTGTTTGGCGGGAGACGCCGCCGCCAAGCGTAGTCATTTTGTTCTTATTGTATTCACATTGCCATAGGTAACATACAAATTTCTATCGCCACCATCGCAGCCCCCTACCGCCCCAGATAAACCGCCGTGACCTCTTCGCGGTTGTGGCCCCTACTGGCTGATGACGAGACTGGCGGCATGGTCTGCTTCCCGTTGTTCAGGTGTCAATTCCTCCCGCCTTGGGCCTCCGGCATGGGGCGGCTTCCAGCCGGTGAGTTCGAGATACCGCCGTTGGTGCGGATGGCATAGGCTGGCTGAAATTTGATCGCCTCCTCGCGGCGCAGGCCAAATTGGGCCTGCAATTCCAAACTCAGCCGCAGATGTTCATCCTTGACTTGGGCCAGCTTGTCCGGGTCCAGCGCGGTTTGCTTGCCCTGCCCTTGCACATAGGTGCGATTTTCGATGCCGAGCCTGCCGTTGCCTTCGGGTAAGGCGAAGGGCTTGCCGATCTTCTGCGCCCACCAGCGCGGTTTTCCAACGTGGATCTTGGGAACCACAGAGTTCTATACCTTATCGTCGAAAAAACCTATCCCGCAC
>CAIODU010000182.1 GCA_903857165.1 uncultured Methylococcaceae bacterium
GTGGGGCAATCATCGCTGGCCCAATACGGCAGCATTTCGTAAGTCTTTGCGGTAACTTTCTTGTATCTTCCATTACCATCAATTAGCACATAGCGCAACTCGGGTTTGAGTATTTCCAAGGCTTTATGGTAGAAATCCAAAGCCCCTTCGCGGTTACTTTTCAACGGATAAACATAGCCGTCGTAATAAACAATTAAATCAGCACAGAGCTTGACTTGAAATCCACTTTCCTTGGGATCATTATCGTCTACAAAAAAAACTTCTATATCTCGACTTACAGTTTTTATATCCATATCCATCCCTTTCAATCGTCATTTTCATCATCCCCGTATTTCGCATTGATGGGGATGAACCGATCCATCCAAAGTTTCGGGTTGTTATCAAACCGTGCCATCCAGCGCCGGGTGTTGTTGCGCCCGCCAATGTCGTTAAGTCTGCTCAAGATTTCGGGAGGCACACGGATGGGTTCCAACACCCGCGAAACCCGCCGGTAATAGGAAATGTCGTCCCCGGCATTGACATCGCCCAAAGTCGGCTTCGGCCCGGCTTGGATGATGACCCCATGATCCAAGTCGTGTACGGGAATGTCCGTTAGCAGCCTTTCCCGCAAACCGTCGCGTCCGCCAATCTTTTTCAATAGACGGTCGCCCACTAGAGTTAGCCAATTGACTGTTTTAATGCCTTGAATCAATGTGTCTGACCAGTAAAATGGCGAACCAATATCCAAACCCAAAAATCGTTGGCTTAGTTTTCGAATGTGAATTCCATTTGTACCGTAATCATGATGCAAGTGTAGAGAAAAACCGCCTTGACCGGTTTCAAATCGCAGCCTCTGACACATTTTCACAGCCAGTTCCACGAATCCTTTTGGATTATCCAGTATGAATTCAACCGGGACGATCATGCGCAGACAGCCGCCCCATCCTTCCTTAAAATAAAAACTATGGTCGGAGCGGCTCTCGGGGGTGTCGCCGCCATCCAAATGGACACCCATGGCTAAACGGGTGGGGCAATCATCGCAGGCCCAATACGGCAGCATTTCGTAAGTCTTAGGGGTAATCTTTTTGTATCTTCCCGTGCCATCAATCAACACATAGCGCAACTCGGGTTTGAGTATTTCCAAGGCATTATGGTAGAAATCCAAAGCCCCGTCGCGGTTGCTTTTCAACGGATATACATTACCATCATAATAAACGATTAAATCTGCACAAAGCTTGACTTGAAAGCCACTTCCCTTTGGATCGTTATCGTCTACAAAAAAATCATCTATATCTCTACTTACATTTTTTATATCCATGCTTATACCTTGACAGTTGTTTATCTGCAATTACATTTGTTGCATTTTTTGTGATCTATCGTGTTGGGCCGTTCCTTGGTGGCTGAACGGAATATTTCTTCTTGCCCCTCTCGATACCGATCTTTAGGAAATTTATAATCAAATATCTCCTTCACCCCGCCTTGCTCACCCAAGATGGCGACATCCGGTTTGACTTGGATGAATTTTTCCGTCACCGTTTCCAAGACTTCCTTGGCGACCGGCCAGGCTTCTTGGGCAAGTTCGACATAATCATACACCGACCAGGCCGCCATCCCAACACCCACCACGGTGCCGAGGAAACCACCCGCCAACGTACCCACAACCGGAACCGGAACCACGGAACCGACTTCCGCACCGGCCAGCGCACCGCCGCCAATGCGGGCCGTGGTTTTCCCCAATGCCTTGGTGAATTGCCTGCCCAACTTGGCGAGCACTTCTGTCTTTTCCAAAAGCTTGCGCTTGACATTGGCCAGCACCTCGCGGCCCGAGTCGGCGATGACCGTGCCGCCCAGTGATTTCTTCAATTTGTCGGTCAACTTCACGAAGATGGTTTGCTCGGTCTTCATCCCAAATTTGCTGAATTGCTTGGCATAGCGCTCCTCTTTGGCA
>CAIODU010000183.1 GCA_903857165.1 uncultured Methylococcaceae bacterium
ATTAAGTTAAGAAAGCCGAGCTTTGCCTCGAATGCGAAAACGGACATTGATGGAGCGCCAAGCCCCAGCTTGGCGTCGGCCAACCCAAGGCCAAGCTGGGGCTTGGCGCTCCGAGAATCCTTAAGTTAATGGCTTTGAAGCACCCGTTTGGGTATGTGGCTTGGGGTTCCGTCGGCCCCATGCCCAAGCTGGTGCTTGGGGTTCCCAGTCTCCGCTAAGGACTAAGCTTGGGCTTGAGGTTCACCCGATGTCGTCGGTCGGCAACCTTTTGCCGACGTGGACACTGCGCCGAACGTGAACGGCTCAGTGCGTAACATCAGTTACGGGCGTTGAACCGTTCATGCTTCGACAGGCTCACCACGACAGCTTAACTTAACGGAATTGCCCCTCACCCTCAACGGAAATCAGTGTCGCCAGCCATTAGCCACCAGTGATCGGCAAGTTCCGCCGCGCTGAATGCCGGGTTCCAATCCAAGGCCGGGATGACGATTTCTGTTGGGGAAACCGCCCCGGATTCACCGACGAACAAGGCTGCGTTTTGTGCCGTGATCCAAGTGTAAGCTTTTGGTTTGCCGAGGTCTGTAGCCAGTCTGCGGACGATGGTCACCAATGCTGCGATTCGTTCCGGCGGCGCGACCACATCCACCCATAGCAATTCCTCCCCCTCTTCGCGGACTACGATGATGCCAAAAAGCTTGGCACTTAGACGGCTGGACACCCCAAAGACCTTATAATTTAAGGTCGGATGTTCGAAGTAGCGGCGTTTCAGGTAGGCAAAATCACGAACGCCGACGATCTCACGGCTCAAGGCCGCAGCCATTTCCAGCCACAGCCGGTCGGCTGCCGCAGCCATGCCGCTGGCCCAAGGCCGTGTGCGCAACAAAAGGCTGGGCCGGGTTTGCAGGGCAGGCCATTCGACACGCATGATTTCGCCGACTTTGGCATAAAGCCCCAAGCGCTCGCCCAGCCGGTAAGCCCGTTGCGAAGGAAAGCCAAAGGCTAAGGGAAAGGCTTTGCCCGCACCCACATGGTGGCGCAAATAATGCGAGGCGGCCAGGAAAAACGGCCCCCGCCGGGTCAACACGCCGCGTTCAGCGGGGTCAACCATGACATCGCCGATTTGCACGGCGGTTGCCGGTGAGCCAAACAGGCTGACCGTGCGGGGAATGCCGCCGTAGAACGCCACGGCCCGCCCGTCCCGCCGCGCCAATGCGCCGGGGGTGTCCAGTCCGGCGTATTTCCAGCGCCACAAAGCCGCGGGCATGTCGGCATCGAAGGCCCGACGGAACAAGGCCAGCAACTCGGCCTCGTCCGCCGGGCCGGCCCAATCGACGAGCCATTGGAGCCGCTCTCCGTTTGGAGTCAACGGTGCGCCTTCACCCACCAATCTTATGACACCCTTTGCAATAGTCGGGGAACAAACCGTTCCACAAATTGAAGCGGGTGTTCTCATAAAGTGCATCCGCGAGCACCTCGTCAATGGTTTTCTTGGCAAGGTTCCAGTTTGGGCTGATGGGTGTTTTGATTTGGCAGCAAGGGGTGACATCCCCGGACAGCAACGCGTAAACCCATTCTTCGTCGCAATTAGGCCGAAGCCCGTTAGCCTGCCCATTTTTGCCAAGGGCAATACCTTCTTCGTCGCAGAATTGCGACACGGATTTAAGCTGCGAAACTGCTTGTACCGAGTCGCGTTGGATTGCGGTGGCCACTTGTCCAAGTTCGCCCTTGTCCAGTGCCTGTCGATTCGCCGCCGGGTAAATTGGCACATAGGTGGACATTGGGTTCAAGGGCTGGAAACTTTCAAAAATTTCCACGCCATGCGCTGCGGCCAACGCCACAATGCCGGGTATCTGGTCTTGGGTATGCCCAAATAGGGTGCCCTTCAAGCCTATCCGTGGATAGTGGAAACCGTGGGCATCGCGATAGTCCGCCAGACGCTTGATGCCAGTGAGCACTTGGGTCAAGTCCCCTCCGATACGTGAAGCGGCGAAGGTGGCCGCGTCAAACGAGTCTATGGACACTGAAATGTAGGTTATCCCTGCCTCGCAAATTTTCTTCACATTTGAAGAACTGAAGGTTGACCCATTGGATAAACTGACGACGCGAATGCCACGGCCCACAGCCATTCGCACCATCTTGAAAAACTGCTTATGCATCAGAGGTTCACCCTCGCCCACCAAAGCAATGGTTTTTATGGTGGGAAAATTGTCAAGTACACGCCCAAAGTCTTCGACGGTGATGTCTTTTTGCTCCATGTGCCTCCCTACGCAATACCAACAATTGAAGTTGCAACGCGTCGTTGGCTCGATGTTCAGAAATGTAGGTGAACGGGACCAAAGCCTGGCATCCACGGCAGTCGGCCTAGCATCCACACTGGGTAGCTGGTCCTCGGGCAGGAACCATTTTCCGCACTGGACGCAGTAAAGTACATGGCTGTTCCCCTGCCAGTGGCCATCGCCAAAGCGCACATGCGCGACTACCCTGAAAGCACTGGCTTGGCCGCATAAGCCACAATCCTGCATCGGTTCCAGGGAGACCGGCAGTGTTGTCGCCATAGGTTGCAAATGCGGGTGGGCGCGGTTCCACAGATGGCTGATATCGATCATAAGTGTTGCACTTGTACTCTAATAAAATATGTAAAACATGCTGCTGGCCAGCCACCGGGATGGGTACTTGGGTGATTTTCGAAAAATATCATCCCCCATTGTAGGGCGTCCTTCAGGGCGCTTTGGCGGCCTGAAGGCCACCCTACGGATAAAGGCATTCTCGTAAATGTCCTTAGGCATCTTCCCTGGACGTGATGCCGCCGTGTCCCGCTTGAGTTCGCCAGAAATGGATCAGATTTACCAAGCCGGGTTCAGGCAGCGGATCATTAATAACGAGCGTTGCGACATGTACAGTCTCGTAGAGATAGACAGCGTTTTCGCAACCCAAATGGACGTAAATCAAATATTCACCTTTCCTCAGGGGTAGGCGGGGGAATTCGACGCAAACTTCCCCGCAGCCTTGTGCATCGCGTTCAATGCGGACATTGTCGGAAAGGCTGACCGCGCAGGTGACTTCAATCAGGGAGCCTTGCTTGATGGTGACCCCGGCAGTAGGAGCGGGCAGTTGCGGGTCGGATACAAATTGAAGCCGTATGGACAGGTCGTTTTCTCCCGTCCGGCCATTGAATTCCCGTCCAGCCTGGCCGTCCAAGCTGACTTCGACGTGGGTGAAACGGGCGTGACCGGTGGGGACGCAAGCTTGCGCATCAATGGTCTGGATGGTCGATGGGGCATCCCCGGCAGGTTTGGAAGAGTTCGCCGCACCTAGTAAAAATAAGCTGTATTTCTGGACAACCTCTTGCGGGTCGCCCATCAGCATGTTTTGGCCCTGATCCAACCAGAGCACTTGGTCGCAGAAGGCTTCGACTTGGTAGAGTGAATGCGAGCAGAATAGGATGGTTTTTCCCGCTTCTTTCATGCGACGGATGCGGTCGAAGGATTTTCTGGCGAACTCGCCGTCGCCCACCGAAAGCGCCTCGTCGATAATCAGGATGTCCGGGTCCACGCTGGTGGCGACGGCAAAGGCCAACCGTACAAACATGCCGCTGGAATAGGTCTTCACCGGCTGGCCGATGTAATCGCCTATGCCGGAGAACTCGACGATCCCGTCATAGCGCCGGTCAATCTCGGCTTTGGACAGGCCCAGAATGGTGGCGGACAGGTAGACATTTTCCCTCCCGGTGAATTCCGGGTTAAAGCCCGCCCCCAGTTCCAG
Source organism: uncultured Methylococcaceae bacterium (assembly GCA_903857165.1). Taxonomy (GTDB): domain Bacteria; phylum Pseudomonadota; class Gammaproteobacteria; order Methylococcales; family Methylococcaceae; genus Methylumidiphilus. The sequence continues at coordinate 3,763 of CAIODU010000183.1, forward strand.
CAGTGCGGAGACGCGGCCACGCACTTCAAGGCTGCCCCCGGAGGATGCCAGCGTGCCGCAGACCAACTGCAACAGGGTGGACTTACCCGCCCCGTTGCGCCCCACCAGCCCCATCACCTGTCCTTTGGCCAGCTCGAAGCTGGTTTCGCGCAAGGCCCAAAACTCGCGGTAATATTGCCGCCGCCCGCGCATCAGCATTTGCTTCAGGCGGTCTGCGGGATGGTCGTAGAGGGTGTAACACTTCGACAGCCCCTGGGCGCGAATGGCAAAATCAGAAGATGCCATCAATCAATCCAACGCCCGTGGCGGGGAACCCAAGCCCGGGCCGGTTGGCAATGGGTGGTCGGATGATTCCGTTTGTGTTGGATGTTTTTTGGAGATAGGCTGGTCATTCAATGGAACGTCGCTTTTTCCTGTAGGCAAGGCCGGTGTTTCGGCTTGGGCCCTGTTGCTTGTGTTGTGATGGCAGATTATACCTTTTGTGGCAGACGCATGGAAGCCGGAACTGGGAAGCCCCCTGCCGTCAAGTTGCCAGTCCGGCACTCAGCAATTCTCATTATGAGCCAAAGTGCTGATAGACAACCCGTCATTCCGGCATGGATGCCGGAATCCAGTCACAAGGATGTGAAACTAGGGGTCGCCACCAAGCCTTTTTCAAACACTTACGCAACCGACATGTCACCGTCCGTGGCACTGGATTCCGGCATCCATGCCGGAATGACGGCAATGGAGGCATAATGAGAATTGCGGTCCGGCACTTGGCTTGATGTGATGGCCGCAAGCCGTTCAAGGTGTGTCATATGACACGGCGTGTGTGTTGTATCACCTGCTGACAAGGCTGCGTTTTGCGGCGCAATTAAATCTTTTGCTTGACCGATCATGTATTTATAAATTTGGCATGAAACATGATTGTAGGTCAGCATGGAGCTATTCCTGATGCCGTCGCCTGTATTCGGCAAGTGATGGAAAAACCCGGATGGAAACAGATTTAATATCCCCAACAATTCAATGTCCTACATGAGGAATTATGTTAAACACGATAAGCCTTAAAAACCTCGCCCTTAGCTCGCTAACGGTCGCCTTGTTTGCAGCCAGCCAGGGTGCATTTGCCCACACGCGACTGGAAATACCGACTGTCCCCGAGGGTACGACGGTGGGCCACGCCCAGTCCGGCAAGGTCTTCAACTATGTCGTCATCGGTCATGGTTGCCCTCCCACCGCGACTAGGCAGCCTACTTTCGGAACGACCGTGGTGTTTCCAAATGCAGTCAGTTACACGCCAGTGATCGGGGTGAATTCCAAGAATACCGGGGCAACGGCAGGATTGGCCGGGGCAGTGTATACCACCAATCCGGCTTCCGGCTATTATTCGCCACTGGCGGGCATTGGGCAGATCATTCGTACCGGTGGCCCATGGGATTACAACAATAATAAGGCTGACGCGCTAGGCAATGTGGATGGTTTTTGGGCGGGCGGGAAAAGTTATGACCAAACTATCTCCACCCCCGTTAACATCCCTTTCTACACTCATGCCATGACCATCAAACCGCAATCGTGCGCCCGTTCCGTCACGTTCGAGCTGGCCATTGCCGATTTCTGCAATGATGTCTCCACGCCAAGCACCGCTGCGACAGATGAGCAAGTTCTTTATTGGTCGCCGATCCCCAATTTTTCGGGTGTGCCCGGTGCGCCGTTTGGAACCCCTGTGGGCGATTCTACCCGTAAGATTCCTGTAGGCCCAAAATATTCCAATTATGATGGTTATCAGGATGCCGCCCACACGTTCCCCGGGGACGGATGGGGTTCGCCCGCCACGCTGACGGTCACCCGCAACACGACGGCTAACCCACTGCCCGCCGGCTGCACCGGCAATGACGGGAAGGGTGATGATATTTTCGTCTTCCCGTCCGCACAGCAGATTAATGCTGAACTGCCCGTTTGGTCAAACGCAAACCAAACCGGCACTCCCTATTGGCAATAAGAGCCTTGGGATAGCCTCTTGAGATAACCCAGTGCCGTTATAAGAACGGGTTATTTCAGTCACTGATTTGATCCAGTACCCTTGGTGGCAAGGGTACTGGATTTTTGGCAATATGGAATATATTGATAATTCGATTATTCAGTTAAATATCATTTCCATCCATTCACTACATATAAAAGAATACCACCATTACAGCGTTTTCTATCTCTATTAGTTACTTATTTATTTACGCCAATGTCGGCAAAGGGTTGCCGACCTACTGCGTAACAAGGACTGTAGGGCGGCAACCCTTTGCCGCCAACGATTTCAAAACTTAAACAACGTAAT
>CAIODU010000184.1 GCA_903857165.1 uncultured Methylococcaceae bacterium
ATTACGTTGTTTAAGTTTTGAAATCGTTGGCGGCAAAGGGTTGCCGCCCTACAGTCCTTGTTACGCAGTAGGTCGGCAACCCTTTGCCGACATTGGCGTAAATAAATAAGTAACTAATAGAGATAGAAAACGCTGTAATGGCAGTGAAGCGGGAGCTTGGGAACGAGAGAATGGTGAAACCCGCTATGTCGCGGCAGGTTATCTCGATGGTCGCCTTCATATCCTGTGCTTTACGGAAACGGCACATGGCATCCGTGTTATCAGTTTCCGCAAAGCTAATGCTCGGGAGAGTCGAAAATATGGCAAACCGCTTACCTTTAACTGATGATGAAGGGGAAGTCCGCGAGCTTACCGAAGAGGACTTCGCGCATTTCCGTCCCGCTACCGAAGTACTGCCGCCATCATTATTGCAAAAGCTAGGCATGGCACCCCAATCTCCTCCAGCAGCCACGGAGAACGTAACCCTCCGCTTGTCCCGCGAAGTAGTGGAACGATTCCGCTCCACGGGAAATGACTGGCAATTGCGGATGGATGATGCTTTGAAGGAATGGCTTAGGTCGCATTCGCCTTAGCCGTGAATAATAACCAAGTTTTTTTAATTACAAACCGACGCACCAATTTAATTTTTTCTGGTTCCCACGCTCCAGCGTGGTAACCCGTCTTGGCCGCTCCGGCGGTCGGATATGCTGAGCTGGAACGCCCATGTCTGCATTCCCACGCAGGAGCGTGGGAACGAGAGAAAAAAGCCTGACTTTCAAGGCTTATTTGGGCTTCTCAAAGCGGAGCAGGGGGGTAAGCTTGGATGAAATGGACGATGCCATCCAACAACACGCCAAGGCGAAGTTCCATGATTGCGATTGAAACCAATGTCTTGCTGCGGATTTTAGTTGACGATCCCACCGCTCCCGAGCGGGAAACACCCCGCCTCGGCAAATCCCTTTCGCACCGCATCAACTATCAGCAACGGCGCAAAAAAGCGTGCTTTTAGGCTTAAGTTAATGGCTTTGAAGCCGGAGCTTGGGAACGAGAGAAGGTGCGTGCCGACGAAGCCTGGGTTATCGACCGCAGCGGCGGGGCCAAGATCGTGGACAAATTCAGCGAGCAGGCAACCTCTCGCACGGAAACAGAAGTCGAATCGGGCTAAATCCACACTAAAAACTATAAGTAATCATACGTATTTACAAATTTTTGCCATCGGCGCACACTGCCGCCCACACATGATTCCACAATTTAGAAAAATTAACGGGAAAGGATATTTCAATCCTTGGGCAGTGTAAGCGTTCACTCCCCCTGCCTTTTCCTGGGAACGCGGCCATCTTGGCCGCCATTTCAGCGGGCGAGACGCCCGCGCTCCCAGGGGGGAGTGAACGGTTACATTATTGTGACGGACGCATTAAATGCCCCGCAAGCCTCGCTCATGACAGAGAAGGATATCTTGAAAAAATTTGATTTCAAACCTTTTGCATGGGAAGCAATACTCAAGCGAATTTGATAACATTTGCCCAAGTGCGTGATTCAGGCAATGTGCAAACCCACAGTTTCACATCTTTGTGACTGGATTCCGGCGGTCCATGCCGGAATGACGGGCTTCTACACTTGTGTATAACAGCCCGCGTAGGGCGGAATAGGCGGTATACCGCCGCATGGCTGGCTATCTCATATAGCGCAATACGCGAACACTCTATTGCGCCCTGCGGCCCTGCTTGATTAGCCGGTTTTAATTCTGGTCTGTTAACAATAAAAGAGAGGTAATCATGACTCAAGAACAACTTCCAACCAATTTTGAAGTCGTCACTCCCACCGGCAATAGCCCCGTTTCCATCGAGATTCAAGCCCGCAAGGCTATCCTCAAGGAAGGCGTGGAACCAGACGAAAACAATGCCTGGGTTTATCGCCCCCATCACAAAACTAGCGAGATGCTGGCGAATTTTCTGGGTCCGGTGATTAGTGTGAAACGCGGCCAAGAGATCGACATTAGCTGGCGCAACACCCTGGGGGAAGACCCCAGTGCAAAGCCCAAATCCCAGCAGGAAGCCCCGCCCATCGACAAGGGTTGCATGCCGGGGGAAATGAACGATGCCATGTGCCCGCCTTTCGGTATTGCCACGCATTTGCACGGCGGCAAAGTCGCCGGCGGTTCCGACGGCTGGCCCTTGCTGCCCATCGGTTATGTGGGCAATGCACATTCGCCCACCCAACGGACCTTCGCTTATCCCAACGACCAAAGGGCCAGTCTGCTGTGGTATCACGACCATACTATGGATCATACGGCGTCTAATGTCTATGCCGGTCTGGCGGGCTTGTATGTGATCCGCGACGCTACGGACGACGAACTGTTCGCGCTGATTGGGGGGCCGCATGAAATCCCCTTGGTCATTCAAGACCGGCTGTTGGCCGATGACGGCAAATCCTTCGACTACCATTGCGGCATACCCGGCGGCGATAACCGTGCCGAGTTTCTCGGCAATAAGTTGTTTGTCAATGGCCGACAGTCGCCACGGCATGACGTGGATCGGCGGGTTTACCGTCTGCGCCTGCTCAATGGCTCCAATGCCAGGACTTATGCCCTAGCCCTTTACAACCCCGTTAATGGTAAATGGCATACAGACCGGCTGACGCTGATTGGGACGGAAGGCGGATTGCTGGCAACGCCGGTCACTTTGGCAAATGTGCCTAACCGGGATAACGATACGGGTTATCTGGTCATCGCATCGGCGGAACGGCGGGATGTGCTGCTGGATTTGAGCAACTTGCCTAAGGGGGTCGAACATTTGCAACTGGTGAACTTGGCGGTCAAGTCCTTGGCGGATGCCATCGACCATCCGGACAGGGAAATAACCGAAGCCATCTACACCATACCGACAAACTCGATCATCGCATCCGCCGACATCGACGACAAAATCAAGGCGCTAGGCGTGTTTGGCGTGGTGGATTTGCATTTGACCGGCGCGAACCATCACAAACCCGCCAATTTTGACGGGAGACTAAAACGCCTACTGCTTGAAAATGCTTCGGGGGACGGCTTTCATTGGAATCATGTGACACGCAAGATTGAGCCGGTTTCTTGGGCGGTGCGCAAGAACCGGCTGGTGATGCTGTTCAACAATACGATGAAAATCCAGCCAAAACAGCCCCCGGAACCGAATGATTTCAACTCGCCCTCCTGGGATGTCAGGCTATGTGAATTGGGCCCCGAGACCAACGGGGCGGATGGCCCGGAATATCCATGGTTGCCGTTCAATGTGCATTTGCATCATCCGTTGCCAGCAGATAATGACCAACCTTTAACGGGTAAAACCTATACCATTGCCCGACGGAGTTTTTTCCAAGAACCCGAAGCGCATTGCACTAACCCTCCCGATTATCCACCACTGCACACGCCGACCATCAAACCCATCGCCGGGACTTTCGAACGCTGGTATGTCGCCAATGTGGGCAATGAGACTTTTGATAACCCGGGGGGGCTAGGCAATGCTCCCGACATGCATCCCTTGCATATCCATCTGGTCAACTTCATTGTGACCCGGCGTTGGCAACGGGAAGACACTACCAAGCCTTTCAAGCTGTCACACGACCCTCTGGATGGGAATGCAAGGCATGACACAATCCGCGTCCATCCCAATGAAATCGTGGAATTGATCCTCTATTTCCCGAAAGGCTACCATGGCAAATATCCCTACCATTGCCATTTGGTGGAACACGAGGACATGGGCATGATGCTGCATTTTGAAGTCGCAGGCCGGTAGTCCATCAACAAGAAAACCTAGGGGCCAAAGATCGAATTCGCCATTGGCAAATGCACGGTGCTGAGTGACATCAATTCATCAGTTGAACCGCCTCATCAATTCCGCACCATGCAACTTCAGCCAGCGCTTTTCCTCGGCGTAGTTCGGCAGATGCATGGCCACCAGTGACCAGAACGCGGGTGAATGATTGCGTTCGGACACATGACACAGTTCGTGGACCACCACGTATTCCAGAACCGACTCCGGCGCAAGGGCCAGCAGCCAGTTGATGTTCATATCGTTACGAGGCCCGCAACTACCCCAGCGGGTCTTCATGCGCTTGACACGGATTTCCCTCGGTCGCAGCTTGCAACGCGGGGCATGGCGTTCGGCTAGGACGGCGACTTGGCCGCACAACCATCGGCGCACCCAAGCATAGAAAGCCCGCAGAGCCACCTCGTCACGGGCTTCGCCCAAACCTTCCGGCAGGGCGATGTGAACGGCTTCATCCAAGGCAACTCGCACCCTTAGCCCCGGTGCTTCGCGAATGATCAGGGGAACCTCCTTGCCACGCCAAGGCAGGGTTGGACTTGAGGCGAAATTGCCCACTGGGGGAATCCGGCTGGCCCGGTCATTCAATTCCAGCAGCTTCCCTTCCGCCCAAAACCTATGCTTGTCCAGAAACGCCATTGCCTGGGATTCACCGATCCCACGCGGAATCACCAACTCGATCAGGCCGGGCTTGACCGCCAAGCGCAATCGCTTGGCCTTGGCGCTACGGCGGATTTGTATGGCATCCGTTGTCGATTTCATCGGCTTAGGGGAAGGGTATGCAAAGCCTACTCCGTACCCTTGCGGATGGAATCCACTTGAGTCGCAGGATTCACCAGCATGGCGGTCCTTGCCCGCTCGTCAAAATAGCGCAAATCCCGGTCGTTGGATTTCAATAGTTGTTTGCTGGCAATGTCTTCGCTCGCGGCCAATTCATTGCGCAAAGTTTGCAGTTCGCGCACTTTTTCACGCAGCAAGCACATCCCCTTTGGGGTGACATAATTGGGATGGGGGCTGGCGGTGCGCGCGGGCAAATCTTCGGTTGCGTCGTCCCCATCGGCTTCTTTCATGAATGCTCGGCTCATAGTGGGTTTTCCAAATTCAAGGTGGTTTTCCAAGGCTTGAGAACCCACAGGTTGAGAGGGCGGGTCGTCGTTCGGTCTGCAATTCTATACAAAGGACGGGCAAGTGCGATAGGGGATATTGAATTTGCCAAATTTAGGCTCACAGAGCATGGCCGATATTGGTACAGTAAGCAATCTTAAGTTTAATTTTTCCGTCCGCAGCCTATCCGCCCATGCCCAGATTTCTTTCGCCCATTCGCATGCTGTTGCTCACCCATTTGCTGTTTGCCACGATCCCATCGTTGTGTGCGCCAATGGAGCAGCAAAGGTCGCTTTTTTTGCTGGCCGAGCAGGCAATCAAGCAGGGCAGGTCAACTGAGGCCGATGGATTCATGGCGGAACTTGGAGACTATCCGCTATACCCCCAGTTGCTCTACCAGAAACTCATCATGGACTTGGACAACACCCCGTCGGTGGAGGCTTTCCTCAACCATTATGGGCAAACTAGGCAGACTATTCCGCTACGCCAGCGCTGGCTGGAGCGTCTGGCGACACAAGGGGCATGGGCGAAATTCGCCATTAACTACCGGGAAACCGAAAACACCAACCTGCAATGTAATTATTACTTGTCCTTGGCCAACCTAGGCCGCGAAAATGAGGCATTTGCCGGCGCAGAAAAGCTTTGGCCAACAGCCAATTCACTGCCGGACAGTTGTAACCGGCTGTTCGGCCTTTGGCAAACCAGTCCAAGCTTCACCGCCGGGCATGTGTGGAAGCGCTACGCCCTCGCGCTACAGGCGGGCAAAATGCCGTTGGCCGATTATTTGCGGAACCTGTTGCCCCAAGGCTTGCAAAGCCAAGCCGAATTATGGCGTCAAGTGCAAGCCAACCCCCGCCTGGCGCTGTCCTGTTCCTCCTTGAACCCTCAAGAACCCACCTCCGGCCAAATTTTTGCCTATGCCATTGATCGCCTGGCTGCGGATGACCCCGTGTTGGCGCAAACCGCGTGGGTATTGCACAAAGACCGCTTCACCATTGACGCCGAAGAAACTGCCCGCATTGACCGGCGCACGGCGTTGGCTCTTGCGGGCCAGCGATTTGACCAAGCGGGGGCGTACCTGCTGGATCTTCCCCATGGGAACGCCGACGCGCAGATTCGCGCATGGCGGGTTCGCACAGCACTGTCACGGCAGGATTGGCCGGGCGTGTTTGCGGCCATTGGGCTATTGCAGCCCGACGAAAAAAAGCAAGCCCAATGGCTTTATTGGAAAGCGCGCGCGCTGGAAAATCTGGGAGACCGCCTTGGTGCGCAAAAAAGTTACCAACAAGCCGCCAAAGAAAGGGATTATTTCGGCTTCAACGCCGCCGACCGCATCGGTGTGGACTACGCGCTCTCCCCGACGCCCACGACGATTGGGGAAGCCGAATTGAATCAACTGGCTGAAACCCCCCCTTTCCCGGCAATCCGCGAGCTTCTCGCCCTGCATCGCGAGGGCGAGGCGCGCAGCGAATGGTTCCAAGCCATCAAATCGCTTCCGCCCATCCAACTGCCTGCCGCCGCAAAATTGGCCCAAGTTTGGGGGCAGGACAATCTCGCCATCAACACTGTGGCAAAAGCAGGTTTATCGGATGATTTGACCCTGCGCTTTCCCTTGGGGGCAAATCCTCTGGTGCTTCAGGCTGCCCAGTCACAAGCGGCTGATCCGACGATGATTTACGCCTTGGTCCGCAGGGAAAGCGCCTTCGACGCAAACGCCGGATCCCCTGCCGGGGCCAGGGGTCTCATGCAACTGATGCCGTCCACGGGCGAGTTGATGGCGCGGCATCTGGGCGAAACACTGCCCACGGCCAACGCTCTGTTGGAACCTGAGCGGAACTTGCGTTACGGCATTGCCTATTTTAAAGAATTGCTGGCAAAGTTTGGCAACCACTTCGCCTTGGCCGCAACGGCCTATAACGCCGGCCCTGGGCGGGTCGAACGCTGGCTCCCCGTTAACCAAGCCCTTCCTGCGGATCTGTGGGTGGAAACCATCCCAATCAGCGAGACGCGCCAGTATGTCGCCGCCGTGCTCGCCTACGCAGTGATTTACCAAATTCGTCTAGGCCAACCGTTGCGGCGAATCGCTGAGTTTTTGCCAAACGTGCCACTGGGGTCGAAACCTGCCGTTAGGCCAGAACGGTCAGTCTCCGTCCAGTTTTGCGGCTAAACCATCGTTTCAGCATTCGGTGAAACTGGCTTTTCGTTGGGCCAAACGGCCAGTTGGAAGGTTTTTTTCTTCCGACTACTGAATTTATTTTTCAACTGAGCGATAATACAGGACTTTTTCGAGATGGCTGGTCTTAGGAACAACTATAACAATGCACAAGCAGCAGCACAGTTACACCTTGGAGGAATTATACCAATGTGGCCGGGGGGAGTTGTTCGGGCCTGGCAACGCGGAGCTACCCCTCCCGCCCATGCTGATGTTCGACCGTATCACCCACATCAGTTCGGAAGGGGGCAGCCACGACAAGGGCTTGATCATCGCCGAGTTGGATGTAAAGCCGGAATTGTGGTTTTTCGACTGCCACTTTCAAAATGACCCGGTCATGCCGGGTTGCCTTGGGCTTGATGCCATGTGGCAGTTGGTGGGTTTCTATCTCGGTTGGATGGGGGGGCCGGGCCGGGGCCGCGCCTTGGGTGTGGGCGAGGTGAAATTCCGCGGCCAGGTATTGCCTCGGAACCAACGCGTCACCTATCGCATCAACCTAAAACGGGTGATCATGCGGAGGCTGGTCATGGGCATTGCCGATGCCGAGATGGAGTGTGATGGCAAGGTGATTTATGAAGCCGCCGACTTGCGTGTCGGTTTATTCGCTTCCACAGACGACTTCTGAGGGAGTCAAAAAAATATGAAACGAGTAGTAGTGACAGGCATTGGCATCGTATCCAGCCTCGGCAATAACCAAGCTGAAGTCAAAGAATCCCTGATGGAAGGGCGTTCGGGCATCCATTTCAGCAAGGAATACCACGACATAGGTTTTCGTAGCCATGTCTATGGCCCGCTTGGGATAAATCCAGACGAAAGCATCGACCGGAAAATCCGCCGATTCATGGGCGATGGAGCTGCGTATAATTACATTGCCATGCAAGAGGCCATTGCGGATGCCGGTTTGGAAGAAACCCAAGTGTCCAACCCGCGAACCGGTCTGGTCATGGGTTCAGGGGGTCCGTCCACGGCCAATCTGTTGTTGGCCTTTGACACTTTCCGGGGCAAGGGCGTGAAGAAGGTTGGGCCTTACATGGTGCCACGCGCCATGAGTAACACCAACTCCGCCTGCTTGGCAACCCCGTTCAAGATCAAGGGCGTCAACTATTCCATCAGTTCCGCCTGCGCAACCAGTGCACATTGCATCGGTGCCGGCATGGAACAAATCCAACTCGACAAGCAAGACATTGTGTTTGCGGGCGGGGGCGAGGAACTGCATTGGACGCTATCGGTGCTGTTTGATGCCATGGGCGCCCTTTCCTCGAAATACAATGACACCCCGTCCACTGCCTCCCGCCCCTATGACGAGACACGCGACGGTTTTGTGATTTCCGGGGGCGGCGGTGTGCTGGTGCTTGAGGAACTCGAATACGCCAAGGCGCGAGGGGCGAAAATTTATGGCGAACTGGTGGGTTATGGTGCGACATCGGATGGTTACGACATGGTCCAGCCCTCGGGTGAAGGGGCCGTGCGCTGCATGAGGCAAGCCATGTCCACCATCAACGACCCCATTGACTACATCAATGCCCACGGCACCAGTACGCCGATTGGCGACATCAAGGAATTGCAGGCGGTGAAAGGGGTTTTCGGCGACAAGGTTCCTCCACTGGCCTCCACCAAATCGCTATCCGGGCATGCCCTGGGTGCGGCAGGTGTTCACGAGGCCATATACTCGCTGTTGATGATGAACGGGGATTTCATCAGTGCTTCGGCCAACATCGGCCAACTCGACCCCGGTGCCGACGGGGTCCCGGTCGTACTCAAGCGGATTGACAACGCCCGCTTGAACACGGTCATGTCCAACAGCTTCGGCTTCGGCGGCACCAACGCCACCTTGATTTTCCAGCGGTATGCCGGATAAGCAATCGGCCGTCCTGCCTTTAACCGAAAAACAGCGCTTTGAATTCAACAAGCTGAAAAAGCGTCTGCGGCGGCAGGTCGGCGAGGCCATCGCCGACTACCGCATGATCAATGACGGCGACAAGGTGATGGTTTGCCTGTCGGGCGGGAAGGACTCTTATACCCTGCTCGACATTCTGTCAAGCCTTAAGCTCAACGCCCCGGTCAGCTTCGACATTGTCGCGGTCAACCTAGACCAGAAGCAACCGGGGTTCCCCGGACATGTCCTGCCGCAATACCTCGCCGATTCCGGTGTTCCCTTTCATATCATCGAGCAGGACACCTATGGCGTGGTCAAGCGCGTCGTGCCCGAGGGACAGACCACCTGCGGCTTGTGTTCCCGGCTGAGGCGCGGGGCGCTATACCGCTACGCCAGCGAGAACGGCATCGACAAAATCGCCTTGGGCCACCACCGGGACGACATTCTGGAAACCTTCTTCCTGAACCTGTTCCACGGTGGGACCCTCAAGGCGATGGCACCCAAGTTGTTGAGCGACAACAGCAAGCACATCGTCATTCGCCCGCTGGCCTATTGCAAAGAAAGGGACATCACCGAATATGCCCGCCTGCGCGATTTCCCCCTGATCCCGTGCAACCTCTGCGGCTCGCAGCCAAACCTCCAACGGCAAGCCATGAAGGAGATGCTGCGGGAGTGGGACAAACGCTTTCCTGGGCGGAGTGACACGATTTTCGGCGCACTGAAAAATGTCGCCCCCTCGCACTTGGCCGACCCTAATGTGTTTGATTTTGCCCATTTGGATACCTTGCGCAGTGGCAAACGGGGCGAGGCCGATAACGGGGAAGGCTTGGATATTTTGGGGATGTGAGCGGGTATGAATAAACCCAATTATTTAGCTGTTGTCCTTATAGCATCATTGCTGATAATGACCGTTTATGAAACCGCCAAGCAATTATTGTTTGGAAATATCAGTTTATATATGTCCCATGCAATGACAATAGTTTTTACTTCAGGCTTTTCGGTCATTATAGCTAATTATCTTATTGATAATATTATCAAATACCAAACGAATGCTAATGATCTCCGTATATATAACGAGAAAGTAAAAAATGATCTTTTAGCAAAGGAATTTCTTTACGCTAAAGAACTGCAAGCCAGCATGATACCTTCAGATTTTCCACTTTTTCCGGATAGGTATGATTTTGATTGCTATGGATATTACAGGGCGGCTGGCTATGTGGGCGGCGATTTCTATGATATTTTCTTTATTGACAGTCATCGTATCTTCTTTGTAATAGGTGATGTGTCCGGAAAGGGTATTCCGGCTGCCATACTGATGACAAAATGCATGAACATCCTGTTCTATGAAGCGCAGCATCATGCTGAGCCAGCAGACATGTTATACAACCTGAACAATCGCCTATCGCATAACAATTCACAGCTTTTGTTCGTCACCGCTTTTTGTGCGATACTTGATCTTAATAATGGTAAACTGGTTTATGCAAATGCCGGTCATAATCCACCCATAATGATTCGTAACCGTGACTCGCTCGGTAATTTTTCGGCAACCCCTTCCCTCTGGTTCGAGGAAGGCAACCAGAATGAAGCAAAGGAACAGGTGGCTGCATGGCACACACTCGGATTCTCTGATATATCCGGCAGCTTAATCCTCGGCATCAAAGAAAACTTTCCTTACGAAGAGACGACAACTTATATGAAGCCAGGCGAAGCGATTGTGATGTACACTGATGGCGTCACCGAAGCCATGAATTGCGCCCAGATACCATTTGGAGAGAAAAGACTTATGAACTGTCTGGCATCACTGGATTGCACAAATCCCAAACTGATAGTCAATTCAATTACTTCGGCTTTAAAGGGGTTTGTCAATAACGACTTGCCTCCGTCAGATGATATTGCCATATTTTCCCTTAATTACAAGGGAAATTCGGATTCAAACACCTGTTTAATATCCAACAGTGAATTTTGTGTCACCTGTGTGGAAATAGGATTACTTGCGGTAGTGCTATAACTTAAAATCAACCAGTGGAAGGGGACTCACTCATGGCCTGTGGCTACACCAATCGAGTCTCCCATTGTCATGCAACTGTAACAATTTTAGAGTATGCTGGATGTTCATGTGCTAACAAATATCCTAAAAATCTCTTTTGAGAGCCAACACTGATCGGTGTGTTCCGCTACATCAGAGGGTTCCTTTTTAACATTGATATTATTATTTTTTCGATTATGGCGTACTCATGAAAATAGCCTGTGTAAGTAGTGAAGAACTGGTTGAGGGTGTTTATAAAGTTAGCTTAAAAGGAAGGTTGAGCATAGCAGGCTGTGATGAAATAGATATTCAGTTTTCCGGCATGACTGCTTCCCCCAGAAAATATATTATCGTTGATATTTCTGAAGTGATATTTCTATCGTCTCTTGGTATACGCATGATTTTGCTTGTGGCAAGGGCCGTAGAAGGTCGCGGTGGCAAGCTGGTGTTGCTCAATCCAAATCAAAGTATAGAAAAAGCACTCAAACTGAGTGGCATCCCAGAAATCATTACGGTCAGCAATACCTTGAGCGAAGCGATGGTCGCTATACAGCGTTTTTAATTCCAATTGATTACGTTGTTTAAGTTTTGAAATCGTTGGCGGCAAAGGGTTGCCGCCCTACAGTCCTTGTTACGCAGTAGGTCGGCAATCCTTTGCCGACATGGGCTACAGTCCTTGTTACGCAGTA
>CAIODU010000185.1 GCA_903857165.1 uncultured Methylococcaceae bacterium
CTTTGCCCAAAGGGAAGGAAAAGCCGCATTAATGTCGAAAAACGCCCTATACAGGGGCGAATTAAGGCGTGGCAATCGTTTTTCAGCCTTTTTGAGGAAGGGAAACTGTCGTACAACTCTAAGTCGGACAGGCTCCTAGCCCGTTGCCATCCGCCGAAGAGGCCACGGCTTTCCAATGAGCCTCTTGGCCCCGTGCGATCCAGTGCGCCCCACCGTCGGTGGACGTGAAAATAAAGCCCTTGCGGTTGAAAGGTTCCGTGTCGTTGCCCATCGCCGAAGTATCCACCGCCACTAGCTTTGTCCCATCCGCCGAGGAGGCTGCGGACAACCAAAAGTCATAGGGGAAGTCCGGGGCCTGCCAACGGGTTTTCCATTGGGCGCCAACCGCTCGGTGCAGGGTTTTCACCGACTGGCCGGCATTCTGCGCCAACTTGAAGCCATGCTTGCCCGGACCCATCACCCCGATCAAATCGCCTTCTTTTGGGGAACTTGGCAGGGTGAGAGTGGTTAATTCGTCACTAATGGCGGCATAGCCATGGTTGGGTTCCATTGAGTGGCTGGTGGCGCTGACCACGGTCCAAGGCAAGGGGCCTGGGTCTGCCAAGGATGCAAAGGGAGCGCAGCAAAGGCTGACAAGAAAGGGAAGGGTTTGGTAGGTTTTCATAGGAATGACAAAAAAAAGTTTACTCAGCTAACGCTGCTGTCACCGCCGCCTGAAACACCGCCTCGTCGGGGTGAATGCCCGTCCAATCTTCGAATATCTGCATGGCGAGTTGCACCAGCATTTCCACGCCATCGACCACGGCGCAGCCGTTTTCCTGCGCGGTTTTAAGAAATGGCGTGATGCGCGGATTCGTGATGACATCGACCACGGTCATCGCAGAGGAAATGCTTGTCCAATCCAGCGGAACCGGCTCCAGTTCCGGCGCGGACCCGAGATGGGTTGCATTCAACAAAATCTCGGTGCCTGCCGGCAGTGTAATGGCTCCCTCCCAAGCCAACCATTCCGTCGGAACCCCGGTCGCCCGGTGGACAAGTTCTGCCACCTCCCGGCCTTGGGCTTCCCGGCGCGTAATCACCGTCAACTGCCCTGCGCCGGCGCGGGCGATTTCAACCGCCATCGCCCGACCGGCACCGCCCGCCCCGAGCATCGCCACCCGCTTTCCAGCGATGGGCGTCACTTTTTCAATCGCCTTGACGACACCTTTGCCATCATTGTTATGGCCAATCCTGCGACCGCCTTCAAACGTCACATAATTCGCCGCCCCAATCACCCGGACATCCTCATCCACGGCATCAAGGGAAGCAATTGCAGCAATTTTGTAGGGGACGGTTATGCAAAAGCCCGCGAACCCTAACGCTTTTGCTCCGTGGATTGCCGCAGGCAGGTCATCCACGGAGGCAATATCGCATTTCCAAAACTGCCAGTTAAGCCCATAGTGTTGATAGACGGCGTCGAACATGCGGTCTATGGGATTTTCGGCGACGGGATGGCCGAACATTCCGGTCATCTGTTTCTGTGGCTGGATCGAGGGGTGTGGCATTATGTTGTTCCTAAGTGGTTGTGATGGATCGGTTGATTCAGTAAGCCCAATGTCTAAATGAAGCGCAGCGAAATGCGGGCTTTCGTGGCTTCGATCATCCCGGTACGCTGGCTGGAATGGCGGGCTAGGCGGGTGGGCAGAGAGGCAATGCCGGAGATTCGTTGATTTTGCTCTTTGCTCTTTTATCCATCCTGCGCAATACGCTTAACAGTGACTACGGGTTTGATCTTGCGCGGCGATAATGAAACTACACGCTCTGGGTGCATTGCCTGTTTTGCCATAAGGTCTTCAAAAATAGCGTCAGCGTCGTAGTTAAACTGACGCGCATACTCGTCTCTAAGATCGCGAGTTTCGGCAACAATTGGGTCTTGCCACATGTTTAATCCTCCGTAAGTTCGAACGGGGTGCAGATAACGGGTGGTTCATAGCCATAAGTCCGGCAGGTGGCTTCGATTTTAGGCCGCGTATGTGCGTTGGCAATATGCGTACAATTCCATGTTAGCAAATATTCGACACCATTCACGACAGCAATAGCCACATGGTAGGCATCTGCCTCGGCTTTCGGGGGCAGAGCATGGCTTTCGATGAGTGCCTGCGCCAAAACCCGGACTTCGGGGGAAATTTGGAGTAATGGCAGGTCAGCGATTAATGCTAATCGACGTTGCGCAGCTTCTGGATGACCTTTACCGGCTTCGGATATGACAAGATCAGATACAAAGACACTGTAATTAGGCCGTTGTGTTCCCCACCATTCTGATGTCGCGCTTTGGTTTGCCATGGCGCGTAAATCATTACTTGGCCGGGCAGTCAGATAACTGAAAACCGACGTTTCAATATAAACGGATGCTTTCAAGAAAACTCCAAAATTCTACTCTATGTCTACCTTCAGCGCCTCGCGCCACCCCGCGAAACCCGAAAACACCGAGGCGCTTTGTGGCGAGGGTGCGCTGGAACGGACGGTTAGGCGAGTGGGCAGAGAAACAATGCCGGAGTTTCATGGATTTTGCTCTTTATCATCAATTCGGCGCAATATGCGGCGGAGCCGCTATTACGCCTTACCGCGTTGCGCTCTACGATCCTAATTTCTTGTTACACCAACACGCCAACCAAGCCAGCCCCCTGCAATCGCAGAGATCAGCCAACATACTATAAAAATATTAAAATTACGCTGCTGGTCAAACTCTGATTGGTAAAGATGAATACCCACGGCTTGTAGCGTATAACCAAGGAGAAATATTATTCCAAAACTTAGCACCGAACCCGCTAACACACCGATTAGAGCGTAGACTAATCGTTTCATTAGTTGATCGGGAAAAACCTGATACGCTGTGAACCTCGAAAGTCTGACCAAAATCCTAGAACTCCAATACTAAAGCGTGTTCGGAACCAAGAACCGAGTCCAGTCAATGCGGTTCCATCCCATAAGTCAATATGGTCTCCACCGCTTCCCTGACTAGGAGCATAATAGTCTTCAAAACATATAATTCCTGTCCGACCTATGACTTTTTCCCGCCACTCTTTGCCAGTTACACTTTCAACAAATTTAATGCCTGTAAAAGGGCTTCGTTCTAACCAATCAGCAAGTTCCTTGGCTGCTAAAACGTGATCTTCATTAGGATGAACCCAACATTTACGGGTTTTTGGGTAGGATGCAAGGCTGACACCGGACTTTTTCAGTGCGTAGCTCATCCTTATGGCGCATTGGTTCTTAAAAAGCTTATCCCCCTTTTTATCTTTGGCATCGCAAGGGTCGAAACTTGGGTAGTTTGACCAGATGATCTGAAAAAACGCCATGCTTACCCCGTATCATGAAAGCGGTCAAAAAAATCTAAAGTTTGTGCTAATTTGCAGTTGCCGAGGCTTTATCGCACCGGTTTGCTGGAACGAACAGTTAGTGCCTGTTGACGTTGGTTGGGTTGCGATATGGTCACAACCCAACCAACTGCGCTCATTCTTCCTCTATCTATCGCAGAAATCGCGGGCAATTTGATCGATAGACCAAGAGTCGTACTTAGTTCCTATACTCATAAGAAGCCCATGATACCATGTTCCATTCTTCTTGTAGAAGACATGATCTGCACCTGATGTACACTCAACAAGATAGGATGGAACACCATCATATTTTCCATTGTCTTTAATACTGCGAACCCCTGCATAAGCAATGGTTACTACCACACTTAGTCCAATTGCAAGCATGATGCTTTTTTGCATTTGCATTTCTCCAAAATAACCCCCTTTAATCGGTGTTTGAAAGGCAGAAAGTGGGGGGATCAATCTTGCGCCTAACGGCCCCGTTCAGCCGCCCGCGCAGGAGAAGCCAGAATGAACACACCAGACGTTGACGCGGGTCGGCTGGAACGGCGGGTTAGGCTGGTGGGCAGAGAAACTATGCCGGACATTCGTAGATTTTGCTCTCTTTTCCCATTCGGCGCAATACGAGAAGTTCCACTATTGCGTCGAGTTAATGTAGGTTTCGGGCGATGGCAAACCCCGTCGTCATGTCTGTCCCGGATTACGCCGCAAGGCGGCTCCATCCGGGCTACGCTGGCTCCATCCGGGCTACGCTGGCTGCACCGTCCGATAGCTCCCGCCCTTTTCGGCCCAGCGGGACAGGCCCAACATGGTAACTCGCCCGGTCATCGCCAACATGGCATCAACGATGATGACCATCTGGTTCAGCGTGCGCCGATTCAAGTGTGGACTCAAAGCGCCTAGGGTTGCTATGATTTCATTCATGGTCGGATTGGGATTGGATGCCGGACGTTGTGGTAAACCCTAGTATTCTACCTTTTCCGACCACCCATCCTTGCACAACTTTTACGCCTTTGCCATCGTTCGGCCCACAAGCATCGTTGAATCCCCCGGATGCCATGCCACAGCAAGCCTTGCCGGATGATAACCAAACCCAAAATCACTCATGCTGATTGGCGAAGGTATTGGTTGTATGGATTGAGAATCTCTGCACCGGTTATCGGCGCGGTCAAGTCGGCGGCTAATATCGCGTTAAGGAAGTGGATGAGCAGATTGCGGTTTTCCTCAGAACCGGGCAGGGCTTTGAATACGCAATCTATTTTCGGGTCTATGCGGTGTTTCATTGAGGCTCTTATGACGGGTTGACGGTTAAGGCCATTTTAACATGCCGCGTGGGGCGGAATAGGCGGCACACTGCCATATTCCGCCGGATGGCTGGCGCATTTTATACGGCGCAATACGCGAGTACGCTATTGCTCCCTACGCGGGCTGCGTTAAAACGCCAGCTTTAATTGCCCTTTGTCAACGTCACGCAACCGGGCAAAATCCAATAATTGGTCAAGGCCCGCACCCTTGTTCCGCCAATCATAAAAGGTCGCTTCCCCTAGCAGGACATAATGCCATTCCCTATCTCCCCGCTGTTCGGCGGGTAAAGCATTGATCCGTCCACACCAAGCCAACGCGGCCTTGAGTTTGCGCTGTACATTGGGATGGTTGACTTGTTGTTGGGCTTTTGTTTCCACCCAATAAATGTATTTTGGTACGCGCAAAATGAAATCGGGGGAATAAAACGCCGGTAAACCTTCCTCTTTGAGGTATCGCAACCGGGCAAAATCATGTTTTTGTTCGTTGATCTTGCAGAATGCCTCGACACTGGCATCATGCATCGCCCATTCAATGAAGGCTTGCTCCAAGCCGCCATTGCGTGCCGGATAGGGGAGTCGCTGGTAAATGCACTTGGTGACCGGCAAAGAGGAACTTTCACGCACGGTCAGTTTGGCAACTTCCGATAGCTGACGGTAGACCACCTCGGCAAGTGTAGCGGTCTCGTTGTCTTCCGCATTCAATAGGGCATTGGCGAACACCTTAACCAGATGCTCGGCTACGGGTTCCAACAATAAGATCCGCCAATTTTCATCATCCAACGGATTAAACGAATTGGCAAATAGCTGTTGTTTGATGTAAATGTCCAAACTGCCCGCTATGGCTGACTGGTCAATTTGCAAATAGGGAAACTTGCTTTGATTTAATGATTTGCTACTTTTTGTCAACGGTTGGCTCAATGCTTGCCCCAATCGTTTAGTCAGCCTTGCCAGATAGTCATTATAACCCGTTGCCGTCATTACCCCGCCATCGACTCGATAATCTCCAAAGCGGGTTTGTGTTTGCACATCGTGGGAGGAAATGACATCGCCCCGGCCTATCATCGCTTTAAGTTGTGTCAGGCTAAATCCGCTAAATGATGGAAGCGACAAAGTATCTAGGTTGAGTTGTTGCAGAGTTTCTTCGCCCTCCCGCAATACAAACGGAATGGCAAAATCAAAATCTTGATAATTTTCCACCAACTCCACAGTGATCAAATCCGACACAGCACTTTTGCCGTCGCTATCGTCATCCGTCGTACCCGCCAAGCCATCTTGCATCAATTCATCATAAAATTGCTGGAAAGCCGGGTGTTCCACAACCGTCAAAATATCGATCAAGCTATTCGGTTCTTGACCATTTTTGATACGTTCCCGATTTTCGTGCTTGATGCTGTCAAACTCATCCTCACGCCACATTAAGCGCAGACCCCGTCCGATGGTTTGCTCTAATAAAATCTGTGCTTGGCTGGTGCGCAAGGGAACGATCACGCAAATATTGTTGACATCGAATCCTTCCCGCAACATCAACACACTGACAATCACTCTTGGCGTGGCGTGGCGGTCCACATCGAATAAACGCTCTCGTATTTCCGCCCACTCGCTCGGTTTTAATTCGCCTTTCCTGCCGGAATCAATCGCCATGATTTCTTCCTCACCCAGACCTTGTTCCTGCAAAAATTGAACGATCAGCGGCGATACGGTGGTGTCCTCACAGACCACCAACATTTTTGGGTGTCGTGCCGGGTCAAGTTTGGCAAAATCCGCTTCCAAGATTTTCAATTTTTTTAGTCCGACTCTAAGCATGACCCGCTGCCCTTCCGATAGTGCCCGATTGCCGTCTGAATCATGCTCGGCTTTGAAGTCCAACGGCAATGCGCCGATTTCCCGACGTTTGTCCAACACCAATGCCTTGACTAATCCTGCCCGCATGGCAGCTTTCAAGTCAAAATCGACGATGATATGTGGAAAGTAAACCTTGCGTTTGTTCTTACCAGTGCCGACATCGTTGTACGGTGTGGCGGAAAAATCCACTTGAAGAAAGCGTTGCCCTTTGCTCTCGGCAATGCGTGACAGGCTTTTTTGCCATTCGACCTCGGTAGTTTCACCTTCTATTTTGAAATCGTGGATATGATGGGCTTCATCATTGAAAACCAGCAACTCAGGCAAGTCGGCAAGATAATCCAGCACCCCGCCTCGCGCAAACCGTTGATCGAGCATATCCAAACTATTGCCCGCACTCTTGCCCGGTGTAATGGGGAATATGGACTCCACCACAGCTTTTGGGTCTGCCTCAATACCGGGGATTTCCAGTGTGTCGGTTTCTTCCTCATTGTCAACCTCAGCTAACAAATGCCAGTTGCTGATGGCTATCATGCCGCCGCCCGTGGTCTTTTTGCCGATCTCATCCTTGGCGCAGACATTGCCCATCACGAAACCAAAAATCTGCTCCCGATGCCCTTCCGGTATGAACAACTCGGCATAGCGTTTGATGTCCGATTTGTAAAAATCGCGTTGACCGCTCGATTCTTTTCCACAAAACGCATCCAGCAGGCGGTCATAAACAATCAAACCCGGCGCAACCAATAGAAAATGCCGGGTAAAGCGTTCGTCCGCGGGGTTGGCGGCTTTGTTCAATAGCTGCCACACTAATAAGGCTTGCAATACCCATGTCTTGCCTGTTCCAGTTGCCATTTTCAGGCAATATTTTGGATGATTATGCTTGACTTGAGAAACTTCTTGTAGTCGTTTACCGATCAACAATTCATCCGGTGCAATGGCTTGGTATAAAGCTTTCAAGCTCGGTTGGTTGATGATTTCATGGGCATAAATCATATTCAAGATAGCTTGCTTTTGCCCGTCATGAAAATTAAACTGGCGCATCTGGCAATAATCGGTTTGAAACCAGAATTTCAACAATTCCGCCGTGGTGGGTGTCACCATCTCCAATATATCGGCAACCCCGTCATCAAGCCCTATGCACACTTGTTGGGTTTTCGTGGTCAGGTTTTTGGCTAAAATTAAGTTACTCATGGCTGCACCTCCGTGATGGCTTCCGCTTCAAACCCAAACACATCCACTGCCCTCACGCAGACGCGGCGAGTTTCTGGTTTATAGGGTAGGTTCAATATGGCTTTTGTCACCACGCGCAGCGGGTCGGCATCATTCTCCGTGTTGCCGCGATAATCCTGCCAGACTGAGCGAAATACTTCACCATCATAATCCGGGTCTACGGCCCAATATTCGATCAAAGCCAAAGGCTCGGCATTCATCACCGCTTGCAATTTCTCCCGGTTCGCCTCATCTAAATTGATGGCATCGGGCGATAGCAACACATAATTGTCCAGTTCAACGGTGAGGGTTTCATCCGCACTGTTCCACCCTTGAGAAAGAAGGGGTAGGGGGGATTTTCTGATTACAGGTTTAATCGTCAAATACTGCAAACTGGAAAACCGCACCGAGCCTTTCATTCTCTCCACTCCGCCTTTCTTTTTCAGGCGGTCTAGCAAATCCGGCGGAATGACCAACACTTCTAGCCGATCATCATTCAAGGCTTGGATGTCATGACCGATGGACGGCGTGAAATTCCAACCAAGTACAATGACCTTATCCCAACCGCCCATCACTGAATCGCGCAATGTGATCGCTTTTTTGAGCGTCGGTAACCCGGTCATTTTGTTAGGCGAGTCAACCAATATCAATATTTTGCTCCCTCTCCCTGCGGTAGAGGGTTGGGGTGAGGGTAAATAGCCTAAATTTCGTCCGGGGTTTTCCACCGGTGGTAAAGGCAATGCGCCATACAGCGATAAAACGATTTGGGACAACTCGCCAATGCGGAATTTTCGGCCCAGTGTCGATTTTGCCGCCTCCACCTGATAATCGCCAATCGCCTGATATAAAAATGGCTGGGCGTTTTGGTCAATTAAGCGTTTTCGCATAATCATGCAAGCGGGTTTGCCTAAATCAGAAATAATCCAATTCCTGCCGAGTTTTTCAGCAACGGCAGCGGTTGTACCAGAACCACCGAAGAAATCAGCAACTATTAAATTATTATCTGAAGACATTTTAACGATCCTGCTTAATAATTCCTCAGATTTTTGTGTGTCATAATATAATTTTTCAGGATCGGTAGGACTTGTAATTTTCTTTATATCTGCCCACCAATCATTGATTGGTGTTCCTTCATCTCTTAGCTTAGCATCTTCGCCTTTCACTGCTGTTCGACCTCTCTGTATTGTACCCTCTGAGTATGGACGAAATTGAGTATTGAAAATCCATTTATTCCCTTTAGTATACCAATATATTGCATCATGTTTCCTTGGCATTTCATCTCTTGGAATGCCACCACCACTATAACAGTAAATTATTTCATTTCTAAATGCATCTTTCCCGAATACTTCATCCAATACAATCTTGACATAATGCCCCACATGCCAATCCAGATGCACAAAAATTGAACCCCTGTCACTCAAGAGTTCCCGCATCAAAATTAAGCGGGGAGTAATCATCGCCAGATAGGAAGCCGTGCCATCCGCCCAAGTGTCGGAATATGCAAATTGTTCAATGACGGTGGGCTTTTGTTCCAGTTCCATGGATTGGCCCTTTTTGCCACGGGCAAGAGAAGGGAGTATAACTTTGGTGCGGTAATCCGCCTTGGAGTCAAACGGTGGGTCAATATAGATCAGGTCTATCTTGCCGCGTAAGGAAGGGGTTTGTTCGTCACCGGCCAGCAGCGCGGCCATGGCGAGCAGATTGTCGCCATAAATTAGGCGGTTTTGTAAGGGCGAATTGATGTTCCCTACAGGGGAACTTTCCGACGATACCGCCTTATCTAAACTGGCTGGCTGGCTGGCTGGCTGGCTGGCTGGCTGGCTGGCTGGCTGGCTGGCTGGCTGGCTGGCTGGCTGGCTGCGAAATTCTTTATTCGCTCTTGTTGCCGTATCCAATCATCATGTACGGTGTCTTTGGCGGGAATGACAATCTCGCGGGTTTGCAGCCCTATTCGATGTCTGCTTTCCAAACCCTCCAAAATTTGCTCTGCTTGTCGTCTACCCGCCGCAACAATCTGCGGCAGTTGTTCCAATAAAGTTTTGCCCATTTGATTTACCTCTAACCCTAGATCGTACTTAACGTACCCTGATGGAATTGCGCCAAATAAAAATTTTTTGCCCGTTTCCAAGTGCCGGCCTCAGAACGAGCAGATGCCATGGAAATAAGAATTCAACAGGGTGGGCCAAGCGTCTTTTTGCTTGCCCACCGATTATACTTATGCAGTCGGCAAGTTACCATCCTTGGCACTGGATTCCTGCATCCCTGACCGGAATGACGAGTGACAGGGACAAAATGAAAATTGCTGAATGCGCATAAAGAGTGCGCCCACTCTACAAAGCCACCACCACGACATTGCTGACCGGCCCATCGCCCGCCTTGTTGACGGCGAAAACCCGAAATTCCAATTTCTTACCCGTCGGTTGTCCGGTGATGGTTTTTTCCGTGTCAATGGCTGTGCCGGCAGGCACCCAAACATGATTGGGAAGTTCATGGCGTTGGATTTCATAGGCACTCGGCCTGCCGCCTTCCGCCGGGGCTTTCCAACTGAAATAAATGGAATCGTTGCCTTGCACGGAGGCTTCCAACATTCGGCATTGGCCGGGGGCTTCCAAGGGTGTGCGGGCAGCGAGGCCCGACCAGCCGATGATTCCCAATTGGGCTTCATCTTGAACGACAATCTCCGCATAACGCAGATAATTGTGTAAATCGGCGGCGATGGCTTCGGTGCTGGTTTTCTTTTGGGCGGTCATCAGCACACTTTGGGCTTGGATGGTGTTCCATTGCTGTTCCAAAGTGCTATGTTCGTTGAGTTTGCCCTCGAATTGTTCGAGATCATATTGGTGGGGTGGGGAACACGTCGGGGCGGGCTTTCAAGCCTCGTAACACGGCTTGCGCTAACGCGATGATTTCTGATTCTATTTTGGGGAACTGCGCCATGGCTTTTACCTTCCAATCATTTGAACATAGGTTGCGCGGCAAGGGGCTTGAGCTAAGTTAATCACTCATGTTACGCAGGGAGTGCCAAAGCTTGCTTTGGCTCGGATTGGGGTTGGAGCGCCAAAGCTTGCTTTGGCAACGTATCCGTCAAGGCTTCGCCTTGATGTCAAAGCAAGCTTTGACGCTCCAGCCATAGGTTCATGCGTAACATCAGTTAATTTAAAGAACATGGATTTTCAAGCCCCTTCCGTGCCTTAGTTGCAAAGATAATACCAGACAAGCCTTCATCTGTCAATTTATTTTTAGCACAATGGAATTGTTGAGCGCAAAGTCAATTTGCAAGCTGAGAAAGCGACCAAGCTAATAGCATAATGACGCGGCAAGCTTGCAGAATGATAGAGCAAGCTTGCTTATGAAAAAACCAAGCTTGTTTAACAGGAAAGTAGGCTTATTTTTTTATAAAGGAAGCTTGATTTATGACAAACTGGTTTCAAAGCTCCGACTTCAAAGCCATTAACTTAACGATTTTTCCGTTCGCCTTGAGCCTATCAAAGCCTGTGATCGTTTTGTCCATGAGCTCACAGCGTAACTCATAGCAACTAACCCCCTTTCCACTCGTTTAGACAAAGCTGTGCGTAACATCGGTTAACGATGCGCCGCCGCTAACCTTCTGTCAACAATTTCCAGCCAAAGCCCCATGGGCGTGTCAACCATGAACAGACCGATGACGACACCGACCATGTTGGCGAGCATGTCATAGGCGTCGAAGCTCCTGAAACCGGTCACTCCTTGCACTATTTCCAAGCCTATCCCCAGAGTGACGAAGAATACCGGCCAACGCCAATGGCGTGGGTAACACATGTCAAACCAGTACATCAAACTGCCGTAAGCAAGCATATGTGGGGCTGGTCAAGCCGGCCACGCCGCATACCTTGCGCCACAGCTTCGCCACGCATCTGTTGCAGTCGGGTTATGACATCCGCACGGTACAGGAGCTACTGGGCCATAAGGACGTGGAGACGACAATGATTTACACCC
>CAIODU010000186.1 GCA_903857165.1 uncultured Methylococcaceae bacterium
GCTGCATGAGACGATGACTTACCGCCTAACACTACGGAGCGTCAAAGCTTGCTTTGACTTGAGATTGGAAAGGCAAAGCTTGCTTTGCCTGTCAAAGCAAGCTTTGACGCTCCAGCCCTAGGTCGATGCGTAACATCAGTAAAGTAATAAAAACGTCCTTCAAACCCAACCCTGTAGGTCGGGCAACCTCTTTTCCGTTGCCCGACTTTCCTGACCGACTGCCCAAATGTCGGGCGCAACGCACAAGAAACGCGCCCGACCTACAGGGCTTCCTTAATGATTTGAAGCGCATCCAAGATCAGGCGATTTTGCGGCGTCTAACCAGACGGAATTGGCCAGTTCGAGCGCGATCCGGCGTTTCCGGCAGATATCCGGAATTGCCGGAAACGCCCGACTTACAGACCTTTATATAGCCAAAACATCAATATGGGCGGGCTTATTCCGGCCTACCTAGCTGACTCCATTGATTACAAGCAATGGTGGTTCCCAAGTTTGAGTAAAGCTGATTTCCGGTGTTGGTACATAAACCCGAAGTATCAGAGAAAATGTGTAGTCGCTTGTTCCGCTCGGCGACTGTAGCCAGTAAGTCCCTTTAAGGAGCGTTGTTGGCGGATCGCTTTGAATCAAGAGGGTCATGGTGCCGGACTCATCTGTGTCTTGATACTGAGGATAGCGGCTATTAATGGAGTAGCTAGTCGAACCAGGCACAAGATTGAATGTAGAGTTGTACATCGTTATCGACCAAAAGCCATGTTGCGACGCTTCAAACGGAGGAAACGTCCCTTTTTTAAATGTCAGGGTATAGTTATTTTGGCCGTTCAGTTGATTATTTTCATTGTCTGTGTGGACATTGAGATAAACATTTTCCGCCGGATCATTGGCGCAAATACCAGCTAACGATTGCAGTGCAGCGCGGGTGATGAAATCACTGTTCTGACCCGCCCGGCCAATGTCGGCCGGCGGATATGCCCAGCCATTGACGCGCTTGCCTCTGCCTTTTGCCATTTTTTTGAGTATTGCCAAACCGTCTTTGGCGGCTCGCTGAAGCCCCATGCGGGTTGCCGCAGACTGTGCATCCAGGTTTTGGTTTGGGCCTATTCCTATCGTTGCAAATAACTTTAGCATCTGCTCTTGGTTAATTCCTGGAGGTAAGCCCGGCGGGTTTTCTGTCATGGCCTTGTTCATTGTTTGCCATGCGCCCGCAGTGTGGTTGTAATCAATCCCATAAGGGATCATCACCGGCTCGGAATGTGGAGATGGAGCATTCGGCCAATCGGAAAGCGGCGTCAATAGATACTGTTCTTGTATCGCGTTGGCTTTGTCCAAATCTTCTTGACTGGTGTTGTTGACACCAGTTCTCCCAAGCAACAATACAGTTGCCGTGCGCGATCTCGGAAGAATATCCAACACGCCATCAGGCACTTGTCCATTCCAGTGCGCATCGGCAATTAGAAAATTGCCCGCTTGTGTTCCCGTTGCGCTGGTACCGGCATAGGCAAAATTATCCGCATCCATGCACACCATTTCTATGCAAAAGAAGCGATCCGCAACAGCGGGTACAGACAACACGACAGGATCTTTTCCGACATCTAGCCAAGCGGTTGAATATAAGGTATCACAGTTGGGGCAGCCACCGGATTGATCAGCCGGGCTCGCCAGTTTTTGCATATGATGAAACGAATTTACCGGCGCATAAAGATCGGGGAGCCCCAATTTCTGGGAAACTTGCTGTCCTGCCTCGGTTGCCCACAACCAGCGCAACTGGGCATTATAAATCCATGGAAAGCCATAGACGTATGCCTGAATGCCCAGTGAATAGGCATATTCCTCCTCCCAATTGTTTGTCAATTGCAGACTTCTTTGGGGGAGGCTTAGGGAAAAATTATCCGGGTTTGGATCGGTTGTTTCATCAATCATGTCTAATATTCCTAAAAAGGGGAAAGAGCGAGACGACTACCGGCTATTGGGGGCAGATACAGTCTTTCAGAAATTAAATTTCCATTCACGTTGTTGTAAGCTGATACAGATAACATCCCTTGAAGGGATGGTATCTGTTAGTATCGAAATTATTTATCTGAAAATCTATAGACAATCAGGCTGGAGTGCCGGGCGCAAAAAAAAACCGCCCGGCCTACCCAGCTTGCGTCCTAAGCGTTCGTTTACTCAGGCTCGGTGATGGTGTGCCCAACGGGTGCCAAGCCTGTGAACAAACCCGACACATCGGCTAAAGCCATGTACTCAAGAAAATGCTTTCTTGCTGTTGCGCGGGCAGCTTCCAGCGCCTTAGGCATGGGCGCTTCAAGTTCGTTTGGCACCACTTCATCGAACAGGAATTTCAAAGCCTGATGCGCCTTGGGGCTGTCCGGCGTGGAATGGATTTCCAGTCGGGCCTGATCGTTTGTGTAATCAAAATACTCGACTTGCTCGCCGGCCTGGGTAATAAGCTCTGTCGTACCTGGCCTCCATCGGCAGTAAGCGCCTAGTTTACCGCTGGCGGTGACCAACCCGACGACATGCTGCTCGGCGTGCAGATAGTTGAGGTTGATAGGGAAAAATTCATCCGTGGTGAACACCACATACTCCCGCCCCGGCGCGTCGGCATCGCGCAGACAGGCCAGCAAGTCGGCCCGTCGCCCGTAGAGTTGTTGCCAATCCGGGTTAGTGTGCAGCCAATCGGTGTTGCCTTGATGGCCCAAAGACACCAGCATCGGCAACAGATCCACGCTAGAGAAAAGCTGTTCCCGCGTTTTCTCGATGTCGCCAGTAAACCGGCCCGTGTAATCACGCACGATGAGCGGGATGTTGTAGCATTCTTCAAAGACCGTTCCGCCCTTGCCTTGCAGACCATGCGAGCTGGCATAATCGCCATGATCCGACGTGAATACCACCACCAGATTGTCTCGCAGGGCTTCCGGGATATTGTTGATGACCGTGCCGATATGGCCGTCCACATCGGTCATCAATTGGGTGTACAGATCAAGTGCGCGAGTCCAGTAACCAAAGGGCGCGACTGCGGTGTAAGTGCCTTTGGCAACCGGGTTTGGCACGGTGGTGAACACTTCTTGCTGGTCGGGCGAGTCGGTGACACCGCCGGTCCATCTGGATAAAACATCCCGAAGCAACAAATGCAGCTTGGGTGCCTGGCCCGCCTCGACTTTTGCAGTCAAATCGGCCCGCGACTGCCAATTCGCCGGCAAGGCGTATCCCAATTTCGGAGGATTGCCCATGCTTGGGGTGATGCCGTAATCGAGATTTGGCGTTTGCTGGTTGTCCGCATAGGTTTTCAGGAACGCTACCGCTTCCGTGCCGCCCCAGAAAAACTGCTTATCGTGCGGGTTGATAAAGCCGACGCTCAGGCAGAAGGGCTTGTCATTGCCGGACTCGGCTCGCAGGCGCAGCCAATTGACGGTTTGTTCGGCAATCTCGGAATCGTCCCATACATGTACTTGGGTATCCTGTGCTGTGTACAAAATCTCACCGACACCATTGCCCGGGATACCCAGTGGGTCGGGAACGGTTAGTCCTTCAAAGCCATAGTCTTGGAGATAGGTGTCCAATTCTTCGCGGCTGGCCGTGTTGGGGTCGGGGCAGTTGGACAAATGCCATTTGCCGACCAGCGGTGTGTCATAACCCGCCTCGCGCAGCAGTTTGCCGTAGGTCGGAAAATCCCTCGATAATCTCGGCTGGAGCTGTGCAACCCCCGTGGGGTTATCCGGATTCGCACGGGTCGCCATCATATAGGTTTGATAGGCATATAGCCCGGTGACTAGGGTCGCCCGCGCCGGGGTGCAGTCTGATGCCGCCGTGTAAAAACGACTGAACTTGACGCCGTCCTGCCACAGCGAATACACGTTTGGCATGAACTTTTGTAGAAATTCCCCGGCATTTTCTATTCCTGCTGGGAAGCCCATCGGAAAACGCATTTCATCGACTTGGATAAACAGGATGTTCGGTTTTGCGCCCGCGACGGCGGCGCTGTTATTTGGTATAGCCATGATATTCTCCGGTTTTGTAGGTTATGGAAAAGTGATTTGAAGGGAATGATGCGCTGATGCCGCGAATTAAACCCTGTTCGACTTTGCTTCGTTTCCGCCATTTTTGCCTTGTCAAACTTTTTGATCCGGCGGACATAGTGTCTCAAACCCGCCGAACCGCCGCTTTCGTTTGCATGGACTTTTCTTTCGATTGCGCGACTATTTGCCTGATTTAGGGTCTGATGTTACGCACTGCGCCGCCGATGCCCGTGTGTAGGCTAGTAGGTCGGGCAACAGCTTTACCGTTGCCCGACAATACCGAATGTCGGGCGCAAAAAAGACTCGCCCGACCTACGTGGCTAGATTCACCTCCCTGTGTTCTGGATACCGGCAATCCCTGCCGGTATGACGGCCTAACTTAATGGCAGTGGCGCTCCACAGCGTGGGAATGCATACTTCGGCGCTCCAGCGTCGCATAGCTGACCGCAGGAGCGGTCGAGACTGGTTACCACGCTGGAGCGTGGGAACCAGAAAATGTCGGGCGCAACGCACAAGAGACGCGCCCGACCTACGTGGCTGCCGTTTTAGTTTGGAATGTGGCCCGTAGGATGCGCCGAGGAACGCGGCGCATCGGTCGTGTTTCATCCACCGCGATTGATGGGCTTCGCAAGCTCAGCCCATCCTACGGCCCTTGTTTATCCATCCGGCGCAATACTCGGAGTACCGCTATTGAGCCCTTGGCCCTGCCCCCATTGATTCTTGAACGCCGATTAATTGCGCATCGGCACCTGTGGTTTGCTGTTTTTGTCGCTGCCGCTGTCTTCATCGTCGTCGGTATCTTGGTTATTCAGCGTTTGCGGGTACAGGCGTTTTTCCCTGTGCTGTTTTTTCAATTCGTGATCCAGCGCCTTTTGCACATTCTCAGGTAATGGGTTGGGGCAGATGGGAGACATGCGGTTTTCCTGTTCCAAAGGATCGGCGTTCAGGTCGTAGCATTCATACTCATCCGGTATGCCTCGCGGCGTGGTGATATTATCCGGGTTGCCCACTTGCCCGACCGCAAAGCGCGGATTGTCATAGTAGCGGCTGTATTTCCAGACCACTTCGCCCGTCAAGAGCGGCAGTTTGGTAATCACGGTTTCCACATGTTTGGGCTGGATGATGGGGTTGTAGGCAAAACCGGTCATCGGATTGAACATTTGCGAGCCAACTTCCGGGTTGTCATCGGTCATGAAGTAAATCGGTTCATCGTTGCCTTTGGTCTTGCCCGTGATGACGCCTGACAAATCGCGCCCGACTGGTTTTTGCGCTTCGGAATGGCTCTTGGCCAGTTCGCGCCGGGTAGCTTCCTGATCGATGCCGGCCAAGCCCAAAATGGTGGGCAGTAAATCGATGTGGGAGGTATAGAGTTCGCTGGTTTCAGCTTGTTTGAACAGGTTAGGATTAGAAATTATTAAGGGCACATGCAGACTTTCGTTATAGGCGTTATACCACTTTTGATGTAAGCCGCCATGCGAGCCGAGCATTTCGCCGTGGTCGGAAGTGAAGATGACGATGGTATTGTCGAACAGCGCACTGTTCTTTAAATGTTGGTACACCCGTGCGATGTGCTTATGCACTTCCGCCATCAAAAAGTAGTAAAACTGGCGATAGGTTTCGTTGGGCGGCTGCGGCAAAACCATGCGCGGGTAGGTGTACAGGTAATCTTTTTGGCAGCGCGGCTTGGTAAGCAGGCTTTCGTTGGCAGTGGGTGCTTCATCCACTTGGGGCAGTTTGCCGTCGGCCTGCAATTGCTGGAACGTAGTGAACCATTGCGCGCCAAACAGCACGATATCATGCGGGTTTAAAAATGACGACACCAGCAAGAACGGCGTATCGTCGCCATCACTGGCTTGCTGTTCCAGTTGGTCGATGGTGCGGCACACTTGATTGGCAAAACCGCCGTCGCGCGAGGTGCCGCAATTGGCTTGCAGATTGCCATGCGGTTCCGGCCCGATCCAGTTATTGAAGCCATATTCGCGCAAGCGGTTGGCGTGTTCATACAGCGCGATGCGGTCGGGGAAGGGGGTACCGTCGGGCGCGTTGGACAGCACCGAAGTTTCGGTGCCGGGGACATTGAGATCGGGGTGGTTCAGATGCCACTTGCCGCGATAATGCGTTTGGTAACCCGCAGCCTGGAAATAGTTGCCCAGTGTTGGCACGGTGTTCGGTTCCAGCCAAAACATGTTTTGATCATACGAACTTTTGCCTATGCCGGGAGTTTGCGAGACGCCATGTAGCGATGGGTATTGCCCTGTATAGAGGGTGGTGCGGCTGGGCGCACAAGCGGTGGAGGCGGCGTAGTGGTGTTTAAATTCGATGCCATGGGCACGCATTTCATCGAGTACCTTGCTGTTTTCCTGGCGGAATAAGCGCGCGGCTTCATTCTCATAGGGGGGCGGGTAACGCTCTTCATCGGTGGTAATGATCATGATGTTGGGACGTTTTTCATGCGACTTGCTTGCTTCTTTGCCAAATTTTTTCATAAAAATCTTATTCTGATTAAGGGATAGGGACTGCGAGAAGAGCAGTGATTATAACAACAGGTGGTAGTGTTGCAATTAACGGGGTCAGACTCCATTGATTGAACGCCTAACTTTGTATTGGACACCCCAATAGGCGTATATATTTGGATATCACCTAAAGGGTTGACCTGCGTGGAGGATGCACTGAAGAATCCAGTTGCACCAAGCACGGACATAGTGTCTCAAACCCGCCGAACCGCCGCTTTCGTTTGCATGGACTTTTCTTTCGATTGCGCGACTATTTGCCTGACTTAGGGTCTGGTGTCACGCACTGCGCCGCCGATGCCCGTGTGTAGGCCGGAATAAACCCGCCCTGGCAGGCGTTTCCGGCGAAGTAAGCCGCACTTGTCTGGGTGCTTATGCCGGAAACGCCCGTGAACGGGCTTATTCCGGCCTACGGTGCGTAACATCAGTAAGTTAAGGATTTTCCGTTCGCCCTGAGCCTGTCGAAGCCTGTCCTGAGCTTGCCGAATGGGGGTGAACGGAAAATATTAGCCTATTGATAATTAAGCCGTTTATGCTCCGACAGGCTCACCACGAACGGCTTAATTCAACAGCATTGCCCTTGCAAAAAAAAATTCAGTCATACGCAAAAATCAGCATTTTGCTGATATGAATAGGCATGGGAATAGGGGAAGATATCTCTGCGGTCTGCACACCGTCATCCGCTTCGACGGCGCGGACGGCCGGCTTGGGCAGTGCCCACAGGTCAACAGAATCCGTAGGGCGGCAACCCTTTGCCGCCGAGGGAAGAACAAGTTCATTGTCGGCATGGGGATGCCGA
Organism: uncultured Methylococcaceae bacterium; assembly: GCA_903857165.1. GTDB lineage: Bacteria > Pseudomonadota > Gammaproteobacteria > Methylococcales > Methylococcaceae > Methylumidiphilus. The sequence goes on from CAIODU010000186.1 coordinate 7,323, forward strand.
CCTACTCCCTGTCGGCATGGGGATGCCGACCTACTCCCTGTCGGCATGGGGATGCCGACCTACTCCTTGTCGGCATGGGGATGCCGACCTACTCCTTGTCGGCATGGGGATGCCGACCTACTACCTGTCGGCATGGGGATGCCGACCGACTCCATGTCTCCAATGTGATGCCGACCTAC
>CAIODU010000187.1 GCA_903857165.1 uncultured Methylococcaceae bacterium
ATGGACCCATGGCTGGAGCGTCAAAGCTTGCTTTGACATCAAGGCGAAGCCTTGACGGATAGGTTGCCAAAGCAAGCTTTGGCGCTCCAACCCCAATCCGGGCCAAAGCAAGCTTTGGCGCTCCCTGCGTAACATCAGTTAGTTATTTGGTTTTTCCATTCACCCTTCGACAAGCTCAGGGCGAGCGTAAAAATCCTGTGTCAACAGCATTGGGTTGAGGCGGGTTTTGAACCTGCCCCTACAGTTTTTCCGCCGAATCCACCACCTTGTCGATATGCCCGTCGTCCATGCGGGCGATGCGGTCGGCGAATCCAAAAATCCTTGAATCATGGGTGACGATGACCAAGGCGCGGTCATGGTGCAAGGCCACCTGCTTCAACAGTTCCATGACGTTGTGGCCGGTTTCATGGTCGAGGGCGCTGGTGGGTTCGTCGCAAACGATGAGCCTGGGATTGTGGACGAGGGCACGGGCGATGGCCACACGCTGTTGTTGCCCGCCGGAAAGCTCCGATGGCAGGGACTTGCCGCGTGTGCCCAGACCCACTTGCTCCAATACCTTGGCGGCTTGCCGTTCCGCCTCATGACGCTTGATACCGTTGATAATTAACGGGATGGACACGTTCTCAATGGCGTTGAGGCTAGGCAGCAAGTTGTAGGCTTGGAACACGAAGCCAATGTTGCGGGCGCGGAACTTCAGTTTCTCGCCGCTGCGCATGTGCCACAGGTCTTCACCGAACACTTCACACGAACCCGAGTCCTGGTCGAGAATGCCGGCGATCACCGAAATCAACGTGGTCTTGCCGCAGCCGGAAGGGCCGACCAGCATCATCAATTCGCCCATGCGGATTTCAAGGTCGATGCCGCCCAAGGCGACGACCTTGTCGCCGCCGGTGTCGTAGGTCTTGAACACGCCGTTACAGCGCACGGCCGCTGTGGTTTGTGCCTCCATTGGCTTAACTCTTGAAGACGATGGCCGGCTCCAGCTTGATGACTTTGCGGATGCTGATGAGTGCCGCGAAGATGCAGATCAAAGTCACGCCCGCTCCGCTGAAGACGAGCAATTGCCAAGGAAATTTGAAGGCCAGGATGGTGTTGCGCATGGCATAACCGAATAACGCGGTCAAGCCGACGCCCAAACCATAGCCAATGGAACCCACCAAGACGGCCTGTAGCAGGATCATCCGCAGCAAGGTCCAGTTGCTCGCGCCCATGGCCTTCAATACGCCAAATTGGCGCAGGTTTTCCAAGGTGAAGTTGTAAAAAGTCTGCCCGGCGATGGCCGCGCCCACAATGAAGCCCAAGGCCACGGACACGCCGAAGTTAATGGGGATGCCGGTGTTCTTCAGGTAATAATTGACGGTGAGGTCCTTGAACTCCTGATGGGAGTAGGCGGCAAGCCCTGTGGTTTTGCGGATGCGTTGCGCCAGCGCAGGGACATCCTGGCCGGGCATGGCTTTAACCAGTACGAAAGACAACAGCTTGCGTTCTTTGGGGGCGTAACTAAGGGCGCGGCTATAGGTGGTGTAGATCACCGGTTGGGATTGGAAGGTTCGCGTCGTCTTGGCGAGGCCCACCACAATGGCGCGTTTGTCATTCAATTCCAGGACATCGCCGACTTTCAAGGGCTCGGGCTTGCCTCCCGGCACTTTCGACGGCCTGCCCAGCTTCTCCGTGGCCCCGTCGATGTCCACGATGACCCCATCGCTGCGGCGCAGATCTTCCAGCTTGCCTTCCAGCATGATCGGGGGGCCACCAATGAGGGTGGCGTCGTCCAAGCCGACGACGTTACAGGTCTGGAAAGTTCCGTCATACTGCCGCGACTTCAACAAGCCCTTGTAAAGGGGCATTGCCCACCCCACCCCGGCCACGCCACGCACCCGGTACAACACAGTGTCTTGCAAAGGCTTGATGTCATCGACGAACTGCACCTTGGGGTCCATCACCCAGATGTCCGGCAGCCCGGTGTCGTCGATGAAACTGAAAGTGCGGCTCAGAATCCCGACGAAAATCGCCGGCTGCTGGGTCATAATCAGTGAGGCGAAGGTCAGCCCCATGACGATGCCCAAATACTTGCCACGGTCGCCCATGAGCATTTTTAATGCAATATGGTTCATGTTTGCGTCCTCTCTATGCGTAGGTGGTTGAGTGCGGCCAGCGAAAATTTGGCAATGTGGTCTGCGGTGCTGTTTATTTCGTCTGGGCTGGCGATGACATTGGGACAAATACGGTCGACGACGGAGCGGGAATGCTTGTACATCAAACATTGGCCGACAATGCTCAATATGCAGCGATAAATGTCTGACTCTGACCATCCCGGCCCAACCAAGCTTGGAATCACTTCTTTAAGCATGGCGAACTGGGGTGCTATGGCAGTGTTGATGATTCCATCCAAGGCACTGGTGGGGTCGGCAATCTCGCGGGCAATCAGCTTGCCATGGTGGCCTAACGCAGTGTTGTCCATCAACTTATGCAGGAACACCTGAATGAATGCGATCAGGCGCTGCTCAGCCGGTAAGCCTAAATTCAAGGCATCGCCCAGCGGATAGCGCTGGTTGGCTTGGCATAAAGCGAAGGCCAGCGCCTCGGCGTAAAGCTTCTCCTTGCCGCCGAAGTAATAATTCACAGAAGCGGCGTTGACCTCGGCCTTGGCGCAAATTTCGCGCACGGTGGCATCGCGGAAGCCACGTTCGGCGAAAATTTCCACAGCAGCCAAGAGCAACCGGTCACGGCTTGGGTCGTTGCAGGGGGAATCGGACATGTTTAAAACAACTGTTTGAAATTAACGTTAGAAACGATAGTATTAAACAGTTGTTTAAATGTCAACTAAAAAAAACCGACTCGGTTTGGAAACCGAGTCGGTTTTTTTATCTACGCTGGTTCTCAAGCTCCGCTTGGGAACCTATTTCTTGGAAGCTAAGGCTTCCGATGGCCCGGGAAGCAGGAGCTTCCAGAACAGCATTCCCAAGCGGAGCTCTCGCCGTTATACGCAAGTGTAAGAGGCCCGTCATTCCGGCATGGACTGCCGGAATCCAGTCACAAGGATGTGAACCTAGGAGATTGCCCGCCTTGACCGCCTCTGGCAGTCCTTTGGCATCGGCCGGGAGGTTGTATAGCACCCAATGCACCCAAGTCATTTTGGGGGCTTTTGGGTCGGGTGCATCCGGGTCGTCCACAATCAATGCCAGACTTTTAGTGCCTGCTGGCAAATCGGACCAATTCAAAGGCGGCGAAACATCGCCGCCATCACAGGTGAATCGAACGGGTATTTCCCCTTGGTGAGAAAAAACGGTGGATTCCAATTGCATAGGCTGAGTCTCCTGATTGGGTGTTTCGGCGGCACAAGCCACACCCGTTAGCAATGCCGCATGAAACAATGCGCCAAGGATTGTTTGTTTTGGGATTGGCATGGGGACTCCGAAATTTAAAAGGGATAACATCCCTTGAAGGGATGTTATCCCTATGGGGAAACCGCCTGCGTGTAGGAAAACTCCTTGCCCAGATTATCCTTGACTTCGGCCTTCAACTCACCGGCCTTGTCTGGCACGAAATAGAAGCGAAAGTTCGGATCGGTGCTGAGGGCGATATCGGTTTCCGCACTGATGACCGGCTTGCCGTTGAAGCTCACTTTGACTTGATTGACAAAATGGGCCGGTTTGATCTGGCGGGAGATTTGGTCCATCTGCATGCCGCTGATGCTGGGATGGCTGACCAGCAACTGGATTTGGTTGGGTTGGTTCGGGACGATCTTGTCGCCCTCCAGCTTGAATTTCATTTTGCCCATGCGCGCCATCGCCGCCTCCAAGTCGGCACCGATGGGGGCGGAACAGCCGCCACTGGCCTTGACAAATGCCTTGACCATGCTGAGTTTGCCATCATTGGTTTCGGCGATGGCGCGGATGTTCGTGTAAGCATTAAACCGCAGCCGGGTGGCGATGTCCGCCTTGCCGCTTTCGGGCGTGAAATGGAAAGCCGCCGCGAAGGGTTCCGGGTTGTTGTCGATAATCAGCGTGATGGTCTTGATATAGTTGCCCGGGGTTTGCGGGGTTTTTGCAGTAATTGAAATGGGGACCAGCGCGGGGTCTTCGGCGCGGTAAGGTGCCGTCAGTTCGATGGTGGCGGCGCTTTCGTCAATGGCGCGGTCGCCGAAGTGCTTCTGCTTCAGCGCATTGTTCCAAACGGCGTCTTCTTCACCGGCGGCCAGTGCCATATTCACGAACATCAAGCCTACAAGCAAAAGGCAAAATGACTTGATATAAATCTTGGTTTTCATTTGTTTATCCCCTAGTGAATGAGTTACAGCGTTTTCTATATCTATTTAGTTACTTTACGCCCATGTCGGCAAAGGATTGCCGACCTACTGCGTAACAAGGACTGTAGGGCGGCAACCCTTTGCCGCCAACTGCGTAACAAGGACTGTAGGGCGGCAACCCTTTGCCGCCAACGATTTCAAAACTTAAACAACGCAATCAATTGGAATTAAAAACGCTGTAAGTCGATATCGGATGTCATGCAACAAACATTTGTAGGGGCGAATTCATCCGCCCCTACAGGATTTAGGGTCAGTCTTCCCACTCCAATTCGGCGAAAGCGGTGGCGATGTTGCGCTTGTGGAAGTCGTCGAACAATTGCCAATCCCCCCGTCCCGACTGCCCCACCTCCGCCATGGCCTGTTCCATGGTTTTACCTTGCTTAATATACACGCGAATTTCGTTTCTCAACATCTCCAAGTAGCGTATTTCGGCATCCGCCGCCTTGGGCCACTCGCTGGCGACCGGCCCGTGGCCGGGGATTGCCAGCTTGGCCTCGATCTTGGTTAATTTTGCCAATTCCTTCAGCCAGCCGGAAAGACTGCCATCGACCACCGGCAGATGGCCCATGAATAACAAATCCGCCAGCCACAATGTCCGGGTCTTGTCGTCGAAAACACTCAGGTCGTTGTCGGTGTGGGCAGGTCCGTGGGCGGTGAGCGTCAATTTGCGCCCGCCCAAGTCCAGTTCCAAGGTCGATTCCACGATTTGGCTGGGGGCAATGAAATCCTCCTGTTTAAGAACCAACCCCAAATCACGGCCTGCCTTTTCCAGAAAATAGGGCGCCCGCGCAGCCATGGCTTGAGCCAATTTCCTGTGACCGACAAAAGCAACGCCGGGTTCCTTGAAGGCACTGTTACCGTAAATATGGTCAGGGTGGGCGTGGGTATTGATGACATGGCATATCGGGACTTTGGTCATCCCCTTGATCGCGGCTTTAAGGGCACGGCCTTGTGCGGGGCTTCCGCCCGAGTCGACGACTGCCACGCATCGCTCCCCGACAATAAAGCCGATGTTGGCAATTTCCCCTTGATTTTGCCGGTCCGGCAGCGCATGGACGCCCTGATGCACGAATACGCCCGGGGCAACCTCCTTCAGGCTCAACTCCGTGCCGTTCGCCGGAACAAGTGCCACGGAGGCGAAAAAAAAGATCGCGAAACATAAAAGCCGTTTGAACATGTCGATTCTTCCAAGGCAATCAAAAACGGTGGGAAGGTCTCAAAAAAGCAAATGTCCGCTTCCCTTGATTTGGGGTGCGGGCCTAATTTTAAGTCATTTTGACGTTTTTTTCCTAGAAAAATACTGCGAAAATTGACGGTGGCCCACAGGACACGATCAACACCGGCATCCGACACAGGCGCAAGTTTACTGGATCATCCCCGTCCGAAAGCTGATTTTTTGCGAAAAGCCGCGAATGATCGGCGATTCATCTTGACATTTACCTTGAAATAATTCAATTTATGCACCCAGACGGGCTTGTGTGGGAGATTTCTTTATCTCCTTATCTTAAGGAAATATCCCACAACATAAAGAATCCGTCCTTAGGCTTTAGTTTTAACTTGGCATTAACTGACCGTACTCCGCAAGGGGCTTACGAGGAGGAAACAAATGAAAAAACCCGTAAACAATTGGCTGGTGGCCACTTCCGTTGCAGCACTGCTGTCGGTGTCCGGCATTTCTCAAGCTAACCCCGAAATCGAAGGCCTGTCCAAGGACCCCAGTAGTTGGCCCACTTGGGGCGGTGATTACTATGGAACCCGCTACAGCCCTCTGTCCCAGATCAACAAAGACACCGCAAAAAATCTCCAACCAGTGTGGACGTTCTCCACTGGCATGTTGCGTGGTCATGAAGGCGGCCCGTTGGTGGTCGGTGGGTTAATCTACATCCATACCGGCTATCCCCACAGAGTTTACGCTTTGAACCAGGATACCCAAAGCGTTGTATGGGAATACACCTACAAGGCTGATCCAGACACTGACCCAACGCAAGTCATTGGTGTGATGTGCTGTGACGTGGTGAACCGTGGTCTGGCTTATGGTGACGGTAAAGTGTTCTTGTCCCAAGGCGATGCGACTCTGATCGCCCTTGATGCGAAAACCGGCAAGCTGGTTTGGAAGGTTAAGAACGGTGACACCAAGAAAAGCGAAACCAACACCAATGCGCCTTTGGTTGTGAAGAACTCGGTCATCACCGGTATCTCCGGCGGTGAATACGGTGTGCGCGGTTTCATTGCCGCCTACAACCTCAAAGATGGCAGCCCGCAGTGGAAGGCTTACAGCACCGGCCCTGATGCTGACATGAAAATTGACCCCGACAAGACCCAGACGTGGACTGATGGCAAGATGGCCCCAGTCGGCAAAGACTCGTCTTTGAAGACTTGGCAGGGCGACCAGTGGAGGATCGGCGGCGGCACCACTTGGGGCTGGTACAGCTATGATCCAAAGCTAAACTTGATCTATTACGGTTCGGGCAACCCGTCTACGTGGAACCCGGTGCAGCGTCCAGGCGACAACAAATGGTCGATGACCATTTGGGCGCGTGACGCAGACACGGGGGCTGCAAAGTGGGTTTACCAAATGACCCCGCATGATGAATGGGATTATGATGGCATCAACGAAATGATGCTGGTTGACACCCCGATGAAAGACAAGGAAGGCAAAGAGCACACCAAGCTGTTGACTCACTTCGACCGTAATGGCTTAGGCTACACCTTGGATCGTGAAACCGGCGAGTTGTTGATTGCCGAGAAGTTCGATAAGGCCACCAACTGGGTTGACCACGTAGACATGAAGAGTGGCAGGCCGGTGTTGAACGCCGCCTACTCCACCCAAGCGGGTGGCGAAGACAAGGCACAGGGCGCTGGCCCGGACGGGAAACCCACAAACGAGTATGATAAAGATACCGGTAAACTAGTTCATGACTTCGAGTCAGACAACGACTTGGTCTGCCCGTCCGCCATGGGCGCGAAGAACCAGCCGCCAGTCACTTGGTCGCCAAAGACGAAGCTCGTCTACATTCCGGGCAACCACACTTGCATGACTTACGAGCCGTTCCAAGTTGAGTACACCGCTGGACAGCCCTACGTTGGCGCAACCTTGAACATTTTCCCGGCTGGCAAAGACGTCAAGACCGGCGAAAAGAACAGCAGCACCGACATGGGTTCCTTCACCGCATGGGATCCGACCACGGGTACCATCGCGTGGAACATCAGCGAACCGTTCTCTTTGTGGGGCGGCTTGGTCGCCACTGCGGGTGACGTGGTCATCTACGGCACGCTGGAAGGCTACCTTAAAGTCCGCGATGCCAACACGGGTGCCGAACTCTACCGGTTCAAAACCCCGTCCGGCATCATCGGCAACGTCAGCACTTGGGAATACAAGGGCAAACAGTTTGTCGGCATCCTCTCCGGTTTGGGCGGTTGGGCGGGCATAGGCGAAGCGGCCGGCCTCAAAGAAGGCACCGAGGGCCTCGGCGCGGTAGGCGCATACGTCGGCCTGAAAGCCCACTCTAAACTGGGTGGCGTGTTCACCGTGTTTGCCTTGCCGTCGGCCAAATAAACTGACACTTTTCTGCTTATTTGCTTGATTTACGCCCCGGCCGGGCAATCGGCCGGGGCGTTTTTTTTGTGAATGGCCTTTATAACTGATGTTACGCATCGACCGAGGGCTGGAGCGTCAAAGCTTGCTTTGACCGGCAAAGCGCGCTTTGCCTTTCCAATCTCAAGTCAAAGCGAGCTGCGTCTAGGCTTCAAAATCGCGTATTGTTACTACCCACAATGCTTTGCTCTTAGCGTTGCGTCGTTGCGTGAGTAACTGATGTTACGCGCAGCCACCAAAACCGTTGGCGGCAAAGGGTTGCCGCCCTACGATCTAGGGGTCTACGGTCTAGGGGCTGGAATGGCCATAACCGCCGTAGGTCGGCAACCCTTTGCCGACTTGTGCGTAACATCAGTGAGTAAAAAACTTTAGATTGCAATATTAGGAAACGAATCATAATGAGATTACAAAAACTGCTATTGACCGGCTTGACCGCCCTGCTGCTCGTGCCCGCCGTGCAGGCTTGGGAGGGGGAAACCTTCAAGGTATGTGCCGACCCGAACAACCCGCCTTATTCCGATCAGAAAAAGCAAGGGTTTGAAAATAAAATCGCCGAACTGTTTGGGAAATCTGTGGGCAAGAAGGTGGAATATACTTGGTTTCCCCAACGCATGGGGTTTATCCGCAACACCCTCAAAGCCCAGTTGGCCGACACCGGCGAATTCAAGTGCGATGTGATCATAGGCTACCCCACCGGGGCGGATATGGCGGCGACGACGAACCCCTATTACCATTCCACTTATGCCTTGGTGTATGTCAAAAAACGCGGTTTTGACGATATCAAATCCCCTGACGATCTCGCCAACCTCACTGAGGAACGCAAGGCCAAGCTCAAACTGGCCATGTTTGACGCCTCGCCCGCGACCGATTGGTTGTTGAAGCATAACCTAGTCGTTCATGCCATCCCCTATCAAACCATGACCGGGGATGCCTCCGTCAATACCGCCGAGAGGCTGGAAAAAGACATGAAAGAGGGGAAACTGGACATGGCCATCGTTTGGGGCCCTATCGCCGGCTGGCTGCAATACCATGATAAAATTGGCCCGCTGGAAATAATCCCCATGCGTTCGGAGCAAGGGATCAAATTCGACTTCCCCATGTCGATGGCCGTCCGCATACCCGACAAGGGCAGGAAGGAAGAATTAAACGGGTTGATTGAAGCCAAGCGTAAGGAAATCAGCAAAATACTGATGACTTACCATGTGCCGTTGATGGGCGGGGAGTAAGCGTCAATACTGTTGAATTACAGCGTTTTTAATGTCCATTGATTACTTTATAATCGTTGGCGGCAAAGGGTTGCCGCCCTACAACCCTTGTTACGCAGTAGGTCGGCAACCCTTTGCCGACATGGGCGTAAATAATAAAGTAACAAGTAGATATAGA
>CAIODU010000188.1 GCA_903857165.1 uncultured Methylococcaceae bacterium
ATCCCACCAAGAATCTGATCCGTAGGCAAAAAACAGAGTCCACGAAAGGCACGAAAAGCACGAACAAAAGCATGTCTTGTTCGTGCCTTTCGTGTTTTTCGTGGACGATGCTTTGGTGGGTTCATTATTGGAAATCACCTTAACCCGTCCCGCGTTAAGCTGGTAGCCGAAAATTGCCAAAACCATCCACACCCAACCCCTACTTGAATCCACAGATAACATCCTTAAACAGGATGTTATCTGCTAGGAACGGCGGCGACTTTTTCGATCAACCTGCACTCAACCGGAAACCGAAGGCGAGCATTCGAGTTTCTTGCGCTTTAGCGACTGGCAGGCCAGTGCCACATCTTCCTTGCTCAGCCCGTTGAAATAAGCGATGTAAGTCTTTTTTCCAAGATGAGTACGCGAGACAACCCCTGATTTGGCATGGCGGAACGCGAAGGGGGCGGTTTTGTTGGCTTCGGCAAGGCGCTGTTCCGCCGCTTTCGCTTGGTCAAAGGCACCCACCCTCACCTGCCATGAAGGTTCGCGCTCATCATGCCCGACGGGTTCCTCACTCGCCGCCACTGCCTTTTTGGGCTTGGGCTGCCGCAGTTTGGGAGGCTCTGGCTCGTCTTGCCCTTCGATTTCAACAGGCTGCCGGCCCACCGCTTTTTCCAGTGGCTTGCGCAGCATGCCCGGGAACTGCGAACCGTCGAAACTGGCAAGGTGGAATGCCGGTTCATGCCCCTCCATTTGGGCAAACCCGTCGTCCAGTATCTCCATCATATGCGCATCACGGATCGAATGGGACATGCCCCCGAACACCACACCGATCAGACGCACCCCATTGCGCTTGGTCGAAGCGACCAGGTTAAACCCGGACGAATTGATGAACCCAGTCTTGATGCCATCGGTGCCGGGATATTTGTCCAGCAAATGGTTGTGGTTGTGGAAATTATGATCCCTAAACCAGAAACTGTCGGTGGAGAAATAGGAGTAATACTGTGGGTGATGCTTGAGCAGCGCCCTGCCCAGCCGGTACATGTCCCGGGCCGTGGTGACTTGTGCGGAATCCGGCAGACCTTGGGCATTGCGAAAAACGGTGTTATCCATGCCCAATTGACGGGCTTTTTCGGTCATCATCACGGCGAAGGCGGGTTCCGACCCGCCCAGCGTCTCGGCAATCACGGTGGCGGCATCGTTGGCGGACTGTGTCACCAAGCCCAACACCCCCTCTTCGACCGTGAGCGTGTCGCCAGCCCTCAAACCTAGGCGTGACGGTGGCTTGGACACGGCGAAAGCCGAGGCCACCATGGTGTCATCCAGTGACAATTGACCACGCGAGAGTGCCTCGAACACGAGATATAAGGTCATCATCTTGGTCAGCGAGGCGGGATGGCGCAATTCGTCGGCATTCCGCTCATAAAAGACCCGGCCAGATTCCACTTCGACAACCAAAGCGGAGTAAGGGCCAGCGTTCGCTTGGGGCGAAATGGCCAAAGCGGCAAGCCCCCACAACAGCAAAACACCCAACGGGCGGACAATATGACGGGTAACCACGGCAAAATTTAAAAATCTCATCGGTATGTCTTCTACAACAGTGACTTTAACTTAACAGCCGCCGGCAACGGCGACCCCTTGAATCTATTAAAAAAACTCCGAGCTTAATGCTCTTTCATCACCCGCGCTTTTTCGCGCTGCCAGTCCCTGTCCTTTTCCGTTGCCCGCTTGTCATGGAGTTGCTTGCCCTTGGCCAGGCCAATTTCCAGTTTAGCCCTGCCCTTGTTCCAATACATGGCCAGCGGAATCAGGGTGTACCCCTTGCGCTCAACCAAACCGATCAGCTTGTCCAACTCATGCTTATGCATTAACAATTTGCGAGTACGGATGGTATCGGCAACCACATGGGTGGAAGCGGAAAGCAATGCCGAAATATGGGAGCCTAGCAACCACGCTTCCCCCTTCTTGACGATGACATAACTTTCTTTGAGTTGAAGCTTGCCGGCACGCAGGCTTTTCACTTCCCAACCCAACAGCACAAGCCCGGCCTCATAGCGCTCTTCTATGAAATATTCATGGGTAGCCTGGCGATTGACGGCGATGGTCGATTCACCATGCGTCGATTTTTTTTTCTTCGCTGCCATCGGGTGGTTTGGATTTTACCGGACAATTTAGGATTAGGCGGTTATTTTACCTCAATACGGCCCAATCGTATGGCTAAAATTCAGATGATAATGATCGGCGGTGATAAAATAACCCCATTGCCAATTCCGTCCCCTCGCACTCAAGCCAAATTCTGTTGGCAATGTTTCAAAAAGCAAGGGGTAAGCATCAAGTTTCATCTAATCAACCATCGACACCGGGGTAAATATGACCGAACAACGTTTTGTCCATGCGCAATGGTCCTCGCGGCTTGCCTTTATTCTAGCTGCGAGCGGATCGGCTATCGGTCTGGGCAATATCTGGAAGTTTCCCTATCTGGCTGGCGACAACGGCGGGGGTGCGTTCGTCTTGGTCTATCTCCTCTGCGTGGTCGCCATCGGCATTCCCATCATGATCGCCGAAACCATGCTGGGCCGGCGCGGCAGGCAAAGCCCGATCAATACCATGCGCACCTTGGCCGGGGAAGCCAAAGCCAGTTCGTTATGGAGATACGCGGGCTGGCTGGGAGTCATCGCCGGTTTTATGATACTTTCCTATTACAGTGTCATCGCCGGCTGGGCCATGGCCTATTTCTTTAAGATCAACAGTGCCTTGTTCGAACATATTGACGCTGCCAATTCCACCCGCCTGTTCGAGTATTTCAAGTCTTCCCCGGAATTCTTGGGCATCTGGCATACCTTATTCATGGTAGCAACCATGTTTGTGGTTAGCCGCGGCGTCAGTGGCGGACTGGAGCGGCTGTCACGCTTCATGATGCCGGCACTTTTATTAGTGCTGCTGATTCTGGATGTTTACGCGATGAATTCTGGGGGATTTGGCAGGGGAATGGCCTTCCTGTTCAACCCGGATTTCAGCAAACTGACTGGCGAGGGGGTTCTTGTCGCCTTGGGACAGGCTTTTTTCTCGTTGGGATTGGGCATGGGTTCGATCATGGTCTATGGCTCTTATTTGCCGCCCGATGTGTCCATCGCCCGGTCCAGCCTGCTTGTAACCGCCGCCGACACTTTGGTGGCCCTGCTGGCGGGCATCGCCATATTCCCCTTGGTTTTTGCCAACGGCTTGTCGCCGTCCATGGGTCCGGGGCTGATTTTCGAGACACTGCCCATCGCCTTCGGCCAAATGCCGGGGGGTTGGTTGTTCGGCATGTTGTTTTTTGCGCTGATTTTCTTTGCGGCGATCACTTCTGCCGTCGCACTGATCGAACCGGCGGTGGCTTTTCTTTCCGAAAACCAAGGCATGAACCGGGAAAAAGCCTGCTTGTATAGTGGCGTGGGGTGTTGGCTGTTGGGCTTGGGAACGGTTTTCTCCTTCAACATCTGGTCGGAGGTGAAATGGCTGGGCAAGACGGTTTATGAATGGGTGGACATGCTCACCGCCGAGATCATGCTGCCCGTCGGCGGTGTGTTGATCGCCATTTTCGCCAGTTGGGTCATGACTAGGGCCGACAGCGAAGCCGAACTGAAACTGCACGACCCCCGCCATTACCAAGCTTGGCTGATTTTGGTGCGCTACGTTGCGCCCATCGGCGTGGCCTTGATCTTTTTGGATGCCTTAGGTGTGATCTAATTCGGCTACCCGCTTAAGGCGGGGCAGGTTAAGCCGTTCGTGGTGAGCCCTTCGAATAAAGCTCAGGAGAGCCTTTTCGAACCATGACCGGCCTACCCGTTCCTCCCCATTTGGCAAGCTCGGACAGGCTTCGACAAGATCAGTGCGAACGGAAAGACACTTAATTCACTGATATTACGCAGGGAGCGCCAAAGCTTGCTTTGGCCCGGATTGGGGTTGAAGCGCCAAAGCTTGCTTTGGCAACGTATCCGTCAAGGCTTCGCCTTGATGTCAAAGCAAGCTTTGACGCTCCAGCCATAGACCCATGCGTAACATCAGTTAATTCAGCAGCATTGGTTTGGAACCCGCCCCTACGGTTTACCTTTGAAATAGAATCGGAATAAATATGACCACAGTCAGCAAAAGTGCCCTAGTCCGCTATCCGGCGCATTTGATGTATGAATTGGTGGAGGATGTCGAGTCCTATCCGCAGTTTTTGCCTTGGTGTTCCGCCAGCCGCATCCTGCGCCGCTCCGGTGACATGGTGGATGCCGAGTTGGAGATTTCCCGAGCAGGTTTCCACAAATCCTTCGCCACCCGCAACACCCTGCTTGCGCCCAATCAAATCCGCATCAGCCTGCTGGAAGGCCCGTTCTCCCATCTCGAAGGGGTGTGGAATTTCACCCCGCTACGGCAAGATGCCAGCAAAATCAGCATGGAGCTTGAATTTGAGATGTCCAACAAGCTGGCAAACTTGGCTTTTGGCAAGCTGTTCAACCAAATTTGCAACACCATGGTCGATGCTTTCGGCGAACGCGCCAAAGTCGTCTATCACTACAACCATAAAGAAGATGAGGATTGAAGTCGCTTACGCCAAGCCTGACGGACAAATCATCTTGACGCTAGACCTACCCGAAGGCACTACGGCTGAAGCGGCCATCATTCATTCCGGCATTTTGCAGCGATTTCCCGAAATTGACTTAGCGCAAAATAAAATCGGGATTTTCAGCAAACTGTGCAAACTGGATCAGCAACTGAAGGCCGGGGACCGGGTGGAAATCTACCGCCCCCTGCTCGCCGACCCCAAGGAAGCCAGGCGTGACCGGGCGGCGCGACATTAGCCGTAAAGTGATTTCCAATAATGAATCCACCAAAAGAATCGTCCACGAAAAACACGAAAGGCACGTACGAATCTTGCTTTTGTTCGTGCTTTTCGTGTCTTTCGTGGACTCTATTTTTTGCCTTTGGATCAGATTCTTGATGGGATGTTCTTTCTCAGGAATCACCTAAAGGGTTGCCGCCCTAAAAATGCGGATTTTTCGTAAGCGTTCACTCCCCCCTGCCTTTTCCTGGGAACGCGGCCATCTTGGCCGCCATTTCAGCGGGCGAGACGCCCGCGCTCCCAAGGGGGAGGTGAACGCTTACGATTTTTCATCATTTCGTCACCCAATCGTAACGGTTTCATCATTTAGCTTAAGTAATGTGCTAGGCAACTAATGTCCAACAGGAGTTTTCATGCCAGCACAACGAAAAGAAGCGATTCGGGCCCGCCGTTATGTGGCGGAGGTAGCCTGCGAGGTAGCCACCGTCCGGGCAACCCAACAATTACGCCACCGGGTGTTTGCCGGGGAAATGGGCGCACAGTTGCACACGCGCATTGACGGCTTGGATTATGACGAGTTTGACGATTTTTGCGACCACTTGCTGGTGCGCGAAATTGAGACCGGCAACATCGTCGCATGCACCCGTTTATTAAGCGACACCCAGGCTGACAAGCCCGGTCGCTTTTACTCGGAGGGGGAATTCGACTTAAATGGCGTGCTTGCACTGCCTGGCCGTTTCCTGGAAATCGGGCGGACTTGCGTGGACCCGGCCCACCGTGGCAGCATCGTCATATCGACGTTGTGGAATGGCTTGGCCGAGTATGTTTACCAAGGCCGCTTCAATTACCTAATGGGCTGCGCCAGCATCACGCCGGGCCCACATGGCTTCGCGGTCGATGCGGTTTACCGCCAGATCGACCCGCAGCAGTTCGGCCCGAAGGAACTGGCGGTGAAATCGAAAAACCCGGTTCCCGCCTGGAAACGCTGTCAACAGGACGAAAGCGGCATCCCGCCCCTGTTGCAAGCGTATTTGCGCCTGGGTGCGCAAGTTTGCGGCGACCCTTACTGGGATGAAGATTTCAACGTCATGGATGTGTTCATCCTGCTGGACCTGACGCGCTTGCACAACCGCTACGAAAAACGCTTCATTGCCAACAAAGCTGCCGATGCCCATGCGACGATTCAAGCCTTGGCTTAAGGCCGCGCTCATCAGTCTGATGTTCCTGTGGGGTTTGCTCGCGACCGGCCTACTATGGCCCTTGCTGGAACTTATGCTGGGCCGCAAGGCCGCTTTTCCGCAGGAATTGATCCGGCGCAATTGGTGCGTGGCAGTCTGTCGCATCCTCAATGTCCAAGTCGAGGCCATTGGGCAGCCCAGCCCGCAAACCCGGCTATGGGTCGCCAATCACATTTCCTGGCTGGACATCATCGCCTTGGGCGCACGCCACCCGCTGTTGTTCGTCGCCAAGGAGGAAGTGGCGGACTGGCCGGTGATGGGGTATCTGGCCCGCCGCCTCGGCACCTTGTTCGTGCGCCGGGGCGACATTGGGCAAACCGCCGCCATCGCCGAACAGATGGCCTGGCAGTTGCGGCAAGGCCGGCAACTCATGCTGTTTCCCGAGGGCACCACCACCAACGGCGAACGTGTGCTGCGTTTCCACGCCAAGCTGCTGCACCCGGCGCAACTGGCCCAGGCCCAAGTTCAGGCCATCGGACTCGAATACCAGGGCGAGGCAAAAAGCCTTGCGCCCTTCATCGGCGAGGATGATTTCCTTCCCCATCTGCTGCAAATCCTCACACTCGACCGCATCCCCCTGCGCGTCCATTACTGCCAGCCCCTGCCTGCCGGCCCGCATCGCGACATCCTCGCGCAAACCACGCGCAAGCAAGTCGTCGCGGCACTCTTCCCCAAACCCATGGACGACCAGATCAAAGTCGGGAATGGCTGAAAGACTCAAGAACTTGTGGGAGCCGCGCCCTCGCGGCGATTGGGTTCAAGATGCCATGTTCCCTGCCTGTTCTATCGCCGCGAGGGCGCGGCTCCCACAAAACCATATACCGCCAATCTCCTTAACTTTGGCTGGTTCCCAAGCTCCAGCTTGGGAACCCATCGCTGGCAAGCTCCAGCTTGTCGTGTCTCGGGAAGCTGGAGCTTCCAAAGCCGCATTCCCAAGCTGGAGCTTGGGAACGAGAAAAAGTGCTTGATTCAGGTAAGTTGCCAGCCCCTAGGTTCATATCCTTGTGACTGGATTCCGGCAGTCCATGCCGGAATGACGGGCTTCAACCACTTGTGTATAACGATGAGAGCTGGAGCTTGGGAACGAGCGAAAACAGCATGGCGGGTGTCAATGGGTTACTGACTGCAATAATCCTATTGCAAAGCATCCAACCAAGTTTGCACGGATTTTTCTTTCGGGCTGCCGATTTGTTTAAACAGTTTGATGCTCATCAGAAAATAGCGTTTGGCCTCGGTCTTATTGCCTTTCAGCTTATAGGCAACCCCTAAATTGGCGTAATTGTTCGCCATGCCTTCCTTGCTGCCCAAGGCTTCATCCAGCTTCAAGGCTTTTTGATGAAACTCGATGGCCTTGTCCAGTTCGCCGCGCGTTCGATAGACAATCCCTAAATTGCCGTATTGGTTCGCCATGCCTTCCTTGCGGCCTAGGTCTTCATTCAGCTTCAAGGCTTTTTGATGAAACTCGATGGCCTTGTCCAAGTCGCCGCGCGTTTGATAGACAACCCCTAAATTGCCGTATTGGTTCGCCATGCCTTGCTTGCGGCCTAGGTCTTCCATCAGCTTCAAGGCTTTTTGATAATACTCGACGGCTAGCCCCAGATCGCCGCGCGTTAGATAGACATTCCCTAAATTGCCGTAATCCTCCGCCATACCTCCCTTGCTGCCCAAGGCTTCATCCAGCTTCAAGGCTTTTTGAAGAAACTCGATGGCCTTGTCCAGTTCGCCGCGCGTTCGATAGACAATCCCTAAATTGCCGTATTGGTTCGCCATGCCTTCCTTGCGGCCTAGGTCTTCATCCAGCTTCAA
This sequence comes from uncultured Methylococcaceae bacterium, assembly GCA_903857165.1. GTDB lineage: Bacteria > Pseudomonadota > Gammaproteobacteria > Methylococcales > Methylococcaceae > Methylumidiphilus. Next base: position 7,837 of record CAIODU010000188.1, read on the forward strand.
GGCTTTTTGATAATACTCGATGGCCTTGTCCAGATCGCCGCGCGTTTGATAGACATTCCCTAAATTGCCGTATTGGTTCGCCATGCCTTCCTTGCGGCCTAGGTCTTCATTTAGCTTCAAGGCTTTTTGATAAAACTCGATGGCCTTGTCCAGATCGCCGCGCGTTTGATAGACAACCCCTAAATTGCCGTAACCCCGCGCCATGCCTTCCTTGCTGCCTAATTCTTCAGCCAGCTTCAAGGCTTTTTGATGAAACTCGATGGCCTTGTCCAGTTCGCCGCGCGTTTGATAGACAACCCCTAAATTGTTGTAATCCTCCGCCATGCCTTCCTTGCGGCCTAGGTCTTCATTCAGCTTCAAGGCTTTTTGATAATACTCGATGGCCTTGTCCAAGTCGCCGCGCGTTTGATAGACATTCCCTAAATTGCCGTAAGCGTTCGCCATGCCTTCCTTGCGGCCTAGGTCTTCATCCAGCTTCAAGGCTTTTTGATAATACTCGATGGCCTTGTCCAGATCGCCGCGCGTTTGATAGACATTCCCTAAATTGCCGTAATTGTTCGCCATGCCTTCCTTGCTGCCTAAGGCTTCCATCAGCTTCAAGGCTTTTTGAAGAAACTCGATGGCCTTGTCCAGATCGCCGCGCGTTTTATAGACAACCCCTAAATTGCCGTAAGCGGCGGCAATTTCCTGTCGGTCGTTGTGCTTCTCGCCCAAGGCTAGTACGGTGTTGTAAGCGGCAATGGCTGCATCAAGGTCGCCGACACGGGTTAGTAAATGCCCTAACTGGTTCCAGCCATCGGCATTGCCGGGGTCTAGTTGGGTGGCCCGGCGATAGGCTTGCAAGGCTTCCTGGGTATTGTCCAGATAGGCCAATGCGCCGAGGTTGCGAGTTGCGGCAGCTTTGTCTTTTGAATATACAGTCGGCTGCTCCGCACATCCAGCGATTAAGGCAAAAGCAGCAATGCCAAGTAAATACCTTGGTATCCGCTTTGAGAGAAATGCGTCTACGGTTTTCAATTTAATGTGAATCTCCTTTGTATAATCGCCTAACGACCGCGTATTGATTCAAGAAATTTTGGCTGGTTCCCAAGCTCCGGCTCTCGTCATTATACACAAATCGTTGCGGGAGCAGCGGAACCCCGAAGGGGTTCAAGCCATTAGCCGGGGGTTGAGCGCCAGCGACACCCCCGGACGGCAAACCGAATAAAATATCGACCCCGTAGCAGCAATTCTCATTTTGACGAAGTTACCCGGTTTCCGGCTTCGGGGGTGGCGGTTTCTTGAAGCTTTCCAGCATGAAATCCATCAAGGCATCCCAACTGTCGAAGCACAGGTAGCTGGTTAGGGTTTTGATGTCGTTGA
>CAIODU010000189.1 GCA_903857165.1 uncultured Methylococcaceae bacterium
CCGCGTGGTGCAAACGGATGCCTTACCTTCCCGCACCGCCAAAGCCCGATGTTACAGATGGCACGGACACCCGACGCACCCCCGCCCTTTCTTCGCTTACGCCCAACGACCCCGTTCAGCCGCCCGCGCAAAAGGAGCCAGAATGAACACACGAGACGTTGGCTCGGGTCGGCTGGAACGGCGGGTTAGGCGGGTGGGCAATGAAACAATGCAGGGGATTCATGAATTTTGCTCTTTTTATTCATCCGGCGCAATATGCGGAGTACCGCCATTGCGCCTTACCGCGTTGTCAGAAAGCCCATCTCACACCGCCGTCAATCGTATAGTTGTTAGATCCATCCATGATTAAACTATGAAAGTTGACGTAACTGGATATCGCATTTTGGAATTGCATTTGCGCTCCCAAGCCAATGTTCCCCCAATTTCTGACCGGGCTGGATGTTTTATTCAAGGCTGGCAGTCCACTCCCTAAAAACTGCGAAGCAATCAATTGGCTGTCGTTTTTATATTCATGCACCCATTCTGCAAACAACCGTGGAATGACCACGCCATAGGGTGTACCCCATGCATAGTTTAATTCACTGCCCAACGAAGTTGTCACAGATAACGCATAATTATCCGAAACCCGAACACCGCTGACTGCGGCGGTAGTTCCCTTTTCAGTATAACCGTTAAAGTACATGCCAATTGCCGAGCCTTGCCCATAACCGGTTAAGGTCCAAGCACCCATGGGGTAAGAATAACCGAAATTAACACTGCCATAACCTTCATGAGTATGAAAATTTCCTTGCAAAAAGTTATTGTTAATAAATGAATTTCTGTTTGTATTATTGTCGTAATAACCATATCCGACTGACACATCAATGTAGGCATTATCAAAAGGGGTTATACTGAGATATGGGGCGACACGAAAAATGTCGCTGTAAAAACTTCCAGCAGATCCGTTTAGTTGGTTGCTTGAACTCAGATAATTAAACAAAAGCCCGCTGGTTAATGTATCTGTGAAGCGATAATCCGTGCCAACGGTAACTGTGCGCCGATAAAGCGAATAACCGGTTGTGCCAGCGGTGGCATCGACACTACCGAAACTTCCACCGGCACTAAAAAGCAAACCCAAATTCTCATTTATCTTGCTATATTGATCCGCGCCAGATGAGCCACCCTTTGTGTTAGGCTGAAGATTCAACGTCCCATTGGCATTATAGCGACGCATGCTTCGCATAAATTGTATGTTATTTGCAAACTCTGTCGTGGGCCGGTTAAAAATAAAGTTAGAAGTCTGGATTTGCGTTATGGTATTCAAGCCAGAAACCATCTGTTGGGTTGCAGCTAAACCCATGCAACCAATGGCACCATTCCATGTTGTAACGACCGTGCTACGCCCTCCAGAAGTAATGCAAACTGGCACTCCATTTTGTCCAGCCAAGGTATCCCCATTAATGTCCGATACGACAGAACGTATTTTGGGATTTATGGTGGTTTGGGAAATCGGATTGCCTGCCGCATCATACTGAATGGTCGCGGTCGATTTCAGGGATTGTTGCAGTTGCGTAAAGGAAGCCCGGTCAGTGACCACGGCATAGGTAGGGGCTAAAGGTGTTTTGGTCACTTGTCCAGTATTGAAATCATAAGCCGTGCCATTGCCGCTCACTACAAATTTCAAAGATTGCGGGTTGGCTAGAATCACAGTCAACTCATTGATGTCGATGGGAGGCAGCCCAATGCCATTCAGGGCATTATTGGCACTTTGCAAATCTTTTATTTTACCGCTGGAACCTTGTAGGTCACCTAAAAGTTGATCTACTGTATAAGCTTTGGCAGGGTTAATAATTGCCCCCGCCAAACTCAGTAGAAGATAAGTTATCGAGCGATTCAAAATCATATTCTTCATTGGTATTCCTCGGTTAGTTATCGGTTTGGTAAGATTTGTGCAGTAACTTGGTATGCCGCAGCAAGTGCGGCTTCGCTTGGAGGTTGTAGAGTTTGATGTCAAGCACTGACTGGTTCAGCGATATGTCCTGGTAACTGCCTAACGCCCCAATTAAGCGGCGCGGCGGACGAAGCCAGACGAAGCACCGCAAAGCACAACCCGCGTCCGCTTGAATGGCGGGTTAGGCGGGCGGGCAGTGTACGGATGCCGACACGCCAACGAAGCCAAAAACCCGAA
>CAIODU010000190.1 GCA_903857165.1 uncultured Methylococcaceae bacterium
ATGGACCCATGGCTGGAGCGTCAAAGCTTGCTTTGACATCAAGGCGAAGCCTTGACGGATAGGTTGCCAAAGCAAGCTTTGGCGCTCCAACCCCAATCCGGGCCAAAGCAAGCTTTGGCGCTCCCTGCGTAACATCAGTTAATGAAATGGAATGGCGTTTAAGTTCCTTGCCCCATGCAGCACCCGCACGATTTCCGTACCCTCCGCTTTGAGTTGGTAAAGCACAAGGTAGTTTCCAGTGGCGAAGTAACGCATTTCTTTTGCGATATCAGGTCGGGCCGCTCCAAGCTCCGGGTTGTCGGCCAGCAGTTGAAATTTCTCGTTGAGCTTCATCAGCAGACGGTCTGCCGCGTTCGGGTTGTCTAGGGCGATATAGTCCCAGATGGCGATTAAGTCTTCTTCGGCTTCTGCTGTAAGCTCGAATCTTCCCGCCTTTTTCATGCCTTGGCTGCCTGCCGTCTTTTGGCTTCCTTGATAATTTCCTCAATGGTTTCAAACCGTCCCGGCCCGCTGTCGATTCCTTCTTGCCATAATGACCTCAAGGCTTCGGCTTTGCTTGCCTCTGCGTCCTTCCGCTCTTTCCACTCCATCAGGGCTTCCCGAATGATTTCGCTGTTGCTTGCATATTCGCCGCTTTCGACTGTCTGCCGCACGAATGCGGCCATTTCTTGAGTAAGGGCGACGCTTACTTTTTCAACGCTGGCCATTGTGTTCTCCGATAGGTGTGTGGTTGACCAAGCAGAGCGCTTAAGTCTAGGTAATCCGATTGGTTTAGCTGGTTTCGCGTAATTCAAGCCTTCCTTCTATTCGAGCCGAACGTTCGCTCAACCTGTCTACGGTGATTTGTAGTCTTACGTCTGCTTCCGCCAGTGCCACTAAGTCTCTTCTGACGCCGTTCAAGCCTGTTTCCACTGCACTTAATCGGCCTTCGATGTCTTGTAGTTCGTTCTCTATCCTGTCTTGTCCTGCGCGTAGCGCCCGCAAGTGTTCAAGGACTAGGTTTTCAACATTGTCGGTCATTTCGTACCCCCTATGGTTTTTGTCCGGTCATTTTATCACTGCTTGCGACGGTTTCCCAATTGCGCATAATGGGTATTATGTTAAATGATGGGGGACATGCCTATGCCGTCGTCTCATGGTTCGACAAGCTCACCACGAACGGCTTAACCTGTCCCGCCTTATGCTGATAGCCGTCATTTCCAAATAGACTCCATTCCCCGAAATAAAAAAAAGCGCCTCGTAAGGCGCTTCAATCCGACAAGACCATCCCGCATCCGCAATCAATATTGATGCGGGACGGTCGCTTTGTTTCAATCTTTCGGCAGCAATTTATCTTTCCCGGTCAACCGGCGCACCAGCCATGACACAACCCGCACAATCGCGTTGAACAGATCGGTTAACAATTGCAGCGTACACTTCAACGCATCTGCGGTGGTCATTCCCTTGCAACGTTCCTCGATTAAGCGGAACAGAAACGGCGCACCGACAAAACCGGCAAGCAAACCAATGATGAGCGAACCTGAAAAGAACCCGGAAGAATCCTCAACGGCGGCAGTCGCCACGTTAGCCGCAGATGCGGCTGGTGTTGTTGGCTTCTCCCCAGGCTTGGCCGCCACAGGCACAGCGGCAGGCTTGGGCGGCTGGTTTCCGCCTGGCCCGTAGTTGTCGGGTATGGCCGGGTCGGTGACACCGGGAATGGACGGGAATGAGCCGCTGCCTTTGCCGACAACCAACTGGGCTTTCATGCCCTTTTCCATATGCTGGGCTTCATCGCAGTGAACCAGATAGGTCTTGTCTTCGGCAGGAAGAATCAAGGTGCCGGTTATTTTCGCCGGGCCGGTGATTTCAAGATGGAACATGCCTTTGTCGTACATGAACTTCGGCAAGCCATGCATCATCCATTGATGCCTCACGTTGTCTTCGTTGATGAAGGTTATCGTCAACCGGGTACAGGGCTTGACGCGCCATTCGTTCTTGTCAAACCCGAACATAGTCCCAGGGTGCTGCTTGGAATATTTATGCCCCGCACGGACCTCAATCTTTACGTCTTCCGAAACCTTGTCGCAACCTGCGGGCAACTTGTCCTTGTTCTGGCCCATGATCATTCCACCCTCCATGTCCATCAGATGCCCATCGCCATGATCCATCAATTGGTTATGCTCGACGATCTTGGGTTCCTCGGCACTCATGGCGGAAGCCGCGAAAAACAGGCCAAAAACAATGGCGGATAAGCTATTTTTCATGCTCGTTCTCCTCATTTCTTGTCCCTTAACTGGTTGGTCAGCCGTCCTGCGATGTCTATCACCTGCTCACGTTTAAGGTACAAAACATAGCCTAAGAGGCCAAGCAACAATCCCATGAACAAACTGCCCCAACCGCTTCCGTTGCTGTTTGCAGTGCCCGCCGTGGCGGTTGTGGAGCCTAATATCGGTGGCGGCGCAATGGCCATGGTCGGTGTGCCGGTGGGCAAGACACCCTCTGCCGGTTGGCCTAAGCTTCCCCAGTCGTCCGCCCAATTTTGCCAGACCGGAATTTTTCTTTCCCAGTATTTTTTGGAGAAATAAGGGGCCAAGTCCATGCCGTGGACTTTCGGTGTCCCCTTGTCATCCAAATAGGACTTGTAGGCTATCAGGCTGATACTACCGCCCTCCCCCATCCCGTTCGTGGTGAATGCCCTTTCCACATGATCGTGGAACATCCACAGGCCCTGACCATAGCTATGCAGCCCATCATCCGTGGTGTTGAGTTCCAAATCCACACGCTGGGCCGGGGCAAGCGCATAAACGTCACGGGTAATTTGCGCGGCGGGATTTTGCTCAATGCCATCGTAATGGGTTTCAGTGGCTTTGTGGCCGTGGGTGTGCAGCGCCAGTGACTCGGTGTGGCCATTGAGGACACGCAGTTTTATCTTTTCATTGGGTTCGACGACGATCAGCGACTCACGCAAGGTGTACGGGAACGACCGCCCATTGAGCATGAAGTAGTCGTCGGTCGCATCGGTGATGTCATAATCTTGGTTCATGGCCTTGGCGATCAGCCGAGGATCGTTGGCCGACTGGGGTATTTGATGCAATTCCTTGTCAGCCGACTGGAAGAACAGATCGTATTCCTGGCTGTACTTTTCCCTGACTGCCACCGAGGGCGCACGAACCTTGCCGTTGCCCACGTTAAAAGTCTGCACCCAGTTGTTTGGGCGGTTTTCCTCGACAATGAACAGACCGGCAAGGCCCATTGGAATGTGGGTATGCGGCTGGACATGGCAATGGTAATACATGGTGCCTGTCTGGCGCGGTTTGATGACGTAGGTCTTGCTTTGACCGGGCATCACGTCCATCTGGGCGGTTTGCCCCACTCCGTCGTTGCCTTCCCCGGCATGATCCATGTACGGATGGTCTACCCCGTGCAGATGAATGGAGTGTGGAAAATAATGCGTGTTTTCAAGCACTATCCAAACCACATCCCCTTGCTCGACCCGGATGGCCGGTGATGGCATCCGCAGCAGCGAATTGGCTTCGGCACTGGCGAAACTTTTAGTCGACATGTCGCGGGTCTTCGGCGTGTAGACCCAAAAGCTGGGCTGGACACCGGGGGCAATGTCGAAAGTGGGCACGACACCGGGAAAATCCGGCGAGTGTCCGTTTAATTCCATGATTTCCAGTTTGATGACAATGAGGTCTGGGTCGCCGTCACCATCCGTATCATTGGAAAGTGTCAGGGCATCCGCCGCCAAATTGGTATCCATTAAGGTCTGCATGGAAATGTTGTTGGTTCCCTTCACGAATGCGGCAATGTCTGCCGGATTGTCGGGATTACAGACCCTTTGTTCTTGAATCTTGACGCCTTCCACGACTTGCGCGTCGCGCCATTCAGGCGGAACGCCGCTTTTACAAAAAGGTTCGGCATCGCCAATATCGACTTTCACCGTTGGAGGGGGCGTGGTAACCGCCCCGACCCCGGAAGAAATCGTCATAAGGGCGTAACCCAACAGGAATAAGAGAGATTGTTTCTGCATAATAAAAAAAAACCGTTGCAACTGGACTTGAAAACAAGCCGTCACCCCTATCTGGAATGTTTTCCAGACAGGGGGCACCGTACTTTAAACTGACTTTTTGACGCGCTGGAACAAACGGTCGATAAACGACTTGAAGCCTGCGCTGGAGAGGTAAAAAATATACAGGCCAGCCACTAACACCGTTAAGATGATGATTTTACTGCTGCTGGATATCTCGCCCTTGGCTGTGCCGACTTTGAACGCCACATGGGCATCAATCTTCTGTCCCTCATTGATCAACGTCACATGGGCCAAATATTTGCCGCCCTCAGTAAAGTTGTAAGTGGTGTTGAAAGTGCCGCTGGAGTGGGTCGAAGGGGGAAGATAGGCAATTCGCGTACCTTCGGGTTCCTTGGTGAATTCCACCTCAACTGTCATGTTGCGTAGTGCCTTGCCTTCATAGTCAAAGACCATGACGGTGGTGCCCAGTTCTGGTATGTCACCGCAGAATTCTGCCGAACCCGTCAATTGCGGTTGGTAGGCGGTGAAATGGACTAAATGGGGGCCGACAAAAATCCTGCACTGATCGGTGTCCACACTGGCTCCGCCATGCGCCCAAGCCGAAGAAGCGGGTAACATCGCTGCCAGCAAGAGTCCCAAGGTCAAAGCCAAGCTTTTGAAAAAGGTTAGATTTCGCATATCTCTTCCCTCGTTATATTTATAGTGTTAGGGGTAACGGATGTGTCTCGGGCGCAAAAAGTTTTTTCTAGCCCCCTCAACGTCGCCTTGCCTCCGAATATCCTTGACAGGAAAACCGGGAAGCCGTGATTGAACTGTTGCAGCTTAACAGATGCTGATATTTAATTAAAGTTCCCTCTCAAAAGCCGCCTTCGGTCTCAGACGTTGAGCTGATATTGTGGATAGTGATATCCGCACCGTTGAACTCCTCTTCCGGATCCAGTCGGATGCCGACAGACATTTTCAAAGCGCCATACACGATGAACCCGCCAGTAAGGGCGATCAATACCCCTAGCCCTGTTCCCATCAATTGAGATGCCAGACTTACGCCGCCCATTCCGCCCAACGCCTGCTGGCCGAATATCCCCGCCGCAATCCCGCCCCAGGCACCACAAAGGCCATGCAAGGGCCACACCCCAAGCACGTCGTCGATTTTCCAGCGATTCTGGGTCAGCACAAACATGTAGACGAAAAGCACTCCGGCGATGGCCCCCACCGCCAGTGCGCCCAGCGGGTGCATCAAATCAGAGCCGGCACACACGGCCACCAACCCCGCCAAAGGACCGTTATGCACGAAACCGGGGTCGTTGCGGCCCACTATCAATGCCGCCAACGTGCCGCCCGCCATGGCCAACAGCGAGTTCATCGCAACCAGGCCACTGACCGCGTTCAAAGTCTGTGCCGACATCACATTGAAGCCAAACCAGCCTACCGTCAAAATCCAAGCCCCCAGTGCCAGAAATGGGATGCTCGAAGGCGGGTGGGAAGACATCCCGCCATCGCGGTGATAACGGCCACGGCGCGCCCCTAGGAGTATCACCGCAGCCAACGCAATCCAGCCACCCACCGCATGGACCACCACAGAACCGGCAAAATCATGGAAGGCAGCGCCATTAGTCTGCTCCAGCCAAGTCTGGATGCCAAAATTTTTATTCCAGGCAATGCCTTCAAAGAATGGATAGACAAAACCGACCAAGACAAAAGTTGCCGCCCCTTGCGGGTTGAACTTTGCCCGCTCGGCAATGCCGCCGGAGACGATGGCGGGCACGGCGGCCGCGAAGGTCAATAAAAAGAAAAATTTGACCAGTTCGTAACCGTTGTTTTGTGAGAGGGTTTGCGCCCCGGAAAAAAATTGCACGCCATAGGCAATGTAATAACCGATGAAAAAATAGGTGACCGTGGAAATGCAGAAATCGGTCAGGATTTTCACCAAGGCGTTGATCTGGTTTTTTCTGCGGACTGTGCCCAATTCAAGAAAGGCAAACCCCGCATGCATGGCCAGCACCATGATGGCGCCAAGGAGAATGAACTCTACATCGTTGCTTTTGTTTACTGATTCCATAATCTACACCCTGTTTGCCGAAGACTCATTAGCCTCGCAGACAACCAAGAATCGGGCCAATGAGCCAGTGACTTAGTCAACAGGCTGATTTATTTGCCTTCGGAGAAGGGATACCATCCTCTGGTCGGCGGCTTATGGTGCAAAATCCATAATAATGCCCATGCATGGTGCGTCACTGGGTTGGCTGCCTCTTTTTGCCAAGTTATCAACATGGGTGGATCATTCGCTATGGGTAGACACACCGTTCCATCACGCTTTAATGCATTTTTGAGGTTTAATGTAATGGCAGGAGCCTGACAATTGGCCCAGGCAAGGGCCTTAACCCATCAACCAGCTTAATTATCAACAGGAATTACCATGGCATCACCCAAGCCTGTAATACCCTCCGGCGGGGAACCCATCCGCATGGCCCCCGCCGGCGGTCTGGATGTACCCGACCACCCCATCATTCCCTTCATTGAGGGCGACGGCACCGGCCCCGATATTTGGCGAGCCTCGGTGCGCGTCGTCGATGCCGCTGTCGAAAAAGAATTTGGCGGCAAGAAGAAAATTGCCTGGGCCGAAGTGTACGCGGGCGAAAAGGCAAAAAATCTTTTCGATACCTGGCTACCGGACGAGACCCTCGCAGCGTTCAAAGAATACCTTGTCGGCATCAAAGGACCGCTGACCACGCCTGTGGGGGGCGGCATACGTTCGCTGAACGTGGCCATCAGGCAGATGCTCGACTTGTATGTTTGCCTGCGGCCCGTCTGCTACTTCAGCGGCGTCCCCTCGCCGGTGAAAAAACCCGAGAAAGTGGACATGGTGATCTTCCGGGAAAATACCGAGGACATCTATGCCGGCATTGAATGGGCCGCGGAATCAGCCGAGGCGAAGAAAGTCATCGACTTTCTGCAACAGGAAATGGGGGTTTCGAAGATTCGCTTTCCGGACACCAGTGGCATAGGCATCAAGCCAGTCTCGCGGGAAGGCTCGCAGCGTCTGCTTAGGGCCGCCTTCGATTATGCCCTCAGCCATAAGCGGCGCAGCATCACCATGGTGCATAAAGGCAACATCATGAAGTTCACCGAGGGCGCTTTCCGCGACTGGGGCTATGAACTCGCCAGAAGCGAATATGCCGGTCGCGTCATTGGCTGGGACGATTGCAACGGCAAGCCGCCTCCCGGACAGATACTACTCAAGGATTCCATTGCGGACATCACCTTGCAGCAAGTGCTGACACGGCCTGAGGAGTTCGATGTGATCGCGACGTTGAACCTTAACGGCGATTATCTCTCCGACGCGCTCGCCGCGCAGGTGGGCGGCATCGGCATCGCGCCGGGCGGCAATGTCAATTACCTGACCGGCCATGCCATTTTCGAGGCGACCCACGGAACCGCGCCGAAGTACGCCAACCTGGACAAGGTCAACCCGGGATCAGTCATCCTTTCTGCCGTGATGATGCTCGAATATCTCGGTTGGGACGGGGCGGCGGCAAGGATTGTCAAAGGCATTGAACAAGCCATCGCAAAAAAGACCGTCACCTACGATTTCGCCCGATTGATGGAAGGGGCCACCGAAGTGTCCTGCTCGGAGTTCGGCAATCGCATCATTGCCGAGCTTTGACGGGGGTTGTAGGGTTGCCATGAAAGTACGGATAACATCTCTTGAAAGGATGTTATCCGTTTCTGCAACCCTTATTTTTTTCTAAAAAAAGCACCCCAGACGATGATGATCACTGCCGCTAACGCGGCTATCAGAATTGCGATTCTTGCTGTATGCATATCAAACCCTCACATGCCAATGCCAAACTTAATCTTATCTTGATTCGGGAACCAGCGCATCATTGAAGTCGGCGAAGTCGCCCCCCGTGCAATTGGAATCATCCCACGTTGTTTTCATGGTCAATCCATTGCCCCCGTTAAATCATCTTGCACCATGCCTTTCCTCGCGGCCAAAATGTAATTCATGCCCATGTAGGAGGTTAAGCGGAACTTACGGGTAAATGGGTTGACGGCCACTCCCGTGCTGGCGAAGACCCGCATTCCATCACCCGCCAGCAAATTCTCCACTTCCAAAGGGGTGGGGAAGCGCGACCAGCGATGGATGCCGCGTGGCAACCAGTCGAGCACATATTCCGCCATCACAATGGCACCAAGCCAGGAAGCGATGGTCCGATTGATGGTGGAGACCACCATGACACCGCCGGGCCGCACCAGCCTCATGCAGGCGTTGAGGAATAAATCCAATTCGGCCACATGCTCCACCACCTCCATGTTAAGGACCGCATGGTAAAGTTCGCCCCTCCCGGCGAGGATTTCCGCACTGGCGATTTCGTAGTCTATGGCCAAGCCGCCCTCTCCGGCATGTTGGCGGGCGATACGGATATTTTTGGCCACCACATCCACGCCATGCACCGACGCACCCAGGCGCGCCACGGCTTCGCTGAGAATCCCCCCGCCGCAGCCAATGTCCAGGATGCGCAGTCCCTGCAAGGGCTTTGCCGCATGGGGATCCAAACCAAACGCACCCGCCAAAATATCGCGCACATAGCCCAACCGCAAGCCATTCATGCGGTGCAAAGGCCAGAACGGCCCGTTTTCCTGCCACCACAATGCGGACAAGCTTTGAAAAAAGGCGACCTCATTGGGATCGATGCTCGTCTGTTCATTCATAATATTCGCCTTACGGCTTAACTGGCTTGCCGTTTCGCCCTATACTGCACGTTACGATTATAATCCGTCCGCCCCTGTCGCCATAGCGCATCATCGACAAGAAAAGGGGGCACACCCTTTGGGCCAATGCGTGGCCCCTCCCCTACCCTAATGATTTCCATGGCAGAAAACACGGCATACCAACCCGACGCATTCAACGCCTTTGTGGTATTGTTCCGGTATGCCGAGTCGCAAGCCAAGAAAAACCCGGCTGAGGCACCGCCCAATTTTGATCCCGGGGCGATGATCGGTGCGTTGCGGAAATTGTACAACACTAACCAGGGCCAGCAGCCCCAATATTTTAATGCCCCTCGGCTTTTGGCTGGTTTGGAACAAATTCTCGCCCAAACCGGACAAGAAAATTTGCTTGGAAATTTGGAAGCCAGGGAAAGTTTGCAGATCGTCGGCCTGTTATTGGACACCATCCTAGCCGATACAGCCATTCCCAATGGCATCGCGCGTTATTACAGGGGGCTGCAATTCCCCCTACAGATCGCGGCCTTCGCCGACCCCTCCTTGCTGGAGGGTAAAACCCACCCGGCGCGCGAGTTGCTCAACCAATTGGCTTATCTATCCTTGGCCGCCAATCCTCAGGGCGAAATCGACAACCCGGAACTGCTCCATGCACTGGGACAGGCCATTGGCATCGTCACCATTGACTCGGCCAGCGAGGTAGGTGTGTTTGCCGAGGCCTTGGAGTCTTTGGCCAAACTGACCATGCCTTTGCTCAAATCGTTCGCGATGCGACTCGAGCGCGTCATCGACACTTGCCATGGCGGGCACCGGCTGGATCGGGCGCGCCTGCAGGTAGGCAAAGAAATCGATGCCCGGCTCGGCGGCAAGTCCGTGCCTAAGATAATTTTGGATTTGCTTGCGGCCGGCTGGCAACAACTCCTCGTGTTGACGTACCTACGCGAAGGCACCGAAGCCGAGGCATGGGGGCGGGAATTGAAAGTGATCGATCAGTTGATGGGGCAACTCGGCAAGGAACCCTCATCCAGCCAGCCCCAAGCCCAAGAGTTGAAGCGTTTTATTTTGGAAAAATTACACAGTTTAGGGGCGGAATCTTCAACCGCCAGCCGTCTGGCTGATGCCGTGGAAATGCACCTGCTCGGTGGCAGTGGAAAAAATACGCCCGATTGTGTCACCGTTCCGCCCGCAGACACCGACCGGGAGGAGAAGGAGGCCCTTTTGCGCACCCGGCTGCAAGGGTTCAGCATAGGCAACTGGTTAAAATTTGCATCAACGCGGAACGTCTGGATGCCCTTGCGCCTAACTTGGATCGGGCAGGATCCGGTGCGTTATGTCTTCGTGAACCAGAAAGGTGTCAAGAGCCTGGACTTGGACACAGTGCAGTTTGTCCAGATTCTTGACGAGAGGCGGGCCAGCCGGATTGAAAGCCTTGAGGAACTGCCTATCGTTGAACGGGCATGCAAATCCTTGCTCTACACCTTGCGTGAACGCATGCGCTAGGCGAATGATTACTCCCCCGGCAATCACGGTAGGTTTTGGGGCTTTGTAACCCAATTTCCCAATGCCCTGTGGCTGATTAGCCGAAACCTGCTCCCTGCCCTGCTCGGCATCGGACTGTTTTTCCGCCTGTTGAGGAAAAAATGAAATTCGTTAAACACGCCCTTTACAGAAAGAGACTGTTCACGGTCGCCATTTGCGCATAAAGTAGCCGTCATATTCCATCGGAGACCATCATGACCAACATCCACCATGCCCTCGTGCTTAACCTTCATCAGCCGCCGAACAATCTGGAGCAACTGTTTGCCGAGAACGAATGGGAGGCGAAGGAGATCCTCTTCGCCTATGACCGCATCGCCCGTTCGCTGTGGGGTTACGAGGACGTGGGCCGGGTGCACATCTCGCTGTCGGGAACGTTGCTCGAAAGCCTGTCCAGCCAAGAGTTCCAGGAAAAGACCTACGGCATCGTCGATAGCGGGTCATTGCTTTGGCATTGGCAAAACCGCAGCATCATCGAGATTCTAGGCACTGGCTATTACCATCCGGTGTTTCCGTTGATCCCGGAGGGTGATTGGGACGAACATCTTGGCCGCTGGCGGGCCATCGCCCGGCATCTGTTCTGGCGCGAAGACTTCAAAGGCTTCTGGCCGCCTGAAATGGGCTTCTGCATGGAGATGATCCCCCACCTCGCCAAGCTGGGCTATCGCTATGTCATCGTCGATAGCGACAATGTCGAGCCCAAAAGCGCCATGCGCTGGGAAGAATTGCGTTACCGTCCGCACATCGCACGGCATGACGGGGCGGAAATCATCGTCGTGGTGCGCGACCGCGACCTGTCCGATGCCCAAGAGGCCGGAATGGAGTTCGGCTGGTTCGAGTACGAGGTGGCGGCAAGGACCCAATGGTGCAGTTTCGAGCCGCTGGTGACCACCGCCACCGACGGCGAAAATGGCGGTTGGTTCCGCAACGTCACCGAAGGCAGCAACTTCTGGACGTGCTTCTATCGGGAACTGATGGACAAGGCCCGCAGCGGCGGGGCGATCAAACCTACCTTCATTGATGCCTATCTGGACAAATTCGGTGCAACCGGGGAGGTGATTGTCAATGAGGGCGCGTGGAACACTGGCTGGCATCACGGCAGGGGTTTTGTCCAATGGACTGGTTCGCAGGCGCAAAAGGATGCCTTGGCGCGAGTCGCGGAAATCAGCGGCCTGGTCAACGCAGCCCGCGCCAAATCCATCGAAACCGAACTGCACGATCCAGACGTATGGCATACATTGACGGAAGCCCATTGGCATCTGCTACGGGGGGAGACCAGTTGCAACTTCTACTGGGGCGAGGATTGGGTTCATCGCGCCCACACTGATTTGGATGCGGCTTCTGCGGCGTTGCAGCGGTTGCCTGCCTGACGCTTTAGCCGGGCAAGGTTTGCCGGCCTATGGCAAAAGGGATGAATAAGCCAGTAGGGAGGCAACCCTTTGCCACCAACGAATTCCAAGCCAGTGCGTAACATCGGATATTAATTCTTTCGAGGTGCATTTCAGTGTCAACAATAAACCGATTTTTGCCCCTAGCCGCAGCGGTCTTGCTGTTATCCGGCACTTATGCCGCAAACGCCGAAGTCCTTAACGTGGAATTCAAGTTCACGCCATTCATCGGCGACACCAAGCAAGATCACGTCGAAAGTGTGCCAGGCAAGGCCAAGTGCCTGGACAAAGCCTATGCCGCCGGTGTGCGCATGGCCCCGCCCTCCCCCGCCGAATTGGAATTCGTCACCACCGGCAACCCGGAAATCGTCGTGAGGCGCAAAGAAGGCCCATTGTTCCAACCCGACCAGCAGGCCTTCGCACGCATCAAAGGCGATGAACTGCAAATGTGTGCAGGCATGTTGCTTTCCCTGGTTTACCCGCCCCAACTTACCGCTGTGCACAAACCAGACGGGTTGTGGGAAGCGGTGGATTGATGATGTCCGAAGAAACTGTCACTGCAACCTTGCTACTTTCCTGCCCTGACCAAAGGGGATTGGTTGCCCGCATTGCCCATTTTATTTTTGAACGCGGCGGAAATATCCTCGACCTCGACGAACATGTCGATGCAAACGAAGGATTATTCTTTTTGCGCGTGACTTGGGATATGCAAGACTTCAGCCTCGCAGGTGGGAAAGTCCCGGCGGCATTCCAGCCCCTTGCCGATGAGTTCCAGGCAGAATGGATGATTAATTTAACTAGCATCCACAACCGCCGCAGACTGGCGATATTTGTCTCGAAATATGACCATTGTTTGCAGGAAATACTGTGGCGGCACGGGCTTGGTGAATTTGATGCCGACCTTGCGCTGATTGTTTCCAACCATCCCGATCTTAAACCCTTGGCGGATCTGCACCATGTGCCATTCCATGTCTTTACCATCAATAAAGACAATAAGTTGGAACAAGAACAACAGGAAATATCCCTATTAAAACAGGAAAACATTGACACGGTCATTCTCGCCCGTTACATGCAAGTGCTGTCATCCCGGTTTGTCGGGGAATATCCCAACAGGATTATCAATATCCACCATTCATTCCTACCGGCTTTCATGGGGGGCAATCCTTACAAACAGGCCCATGAACGCGGAGTGAAGATTATTGGTGCAACCAGCCATTATGTCACCGATAATCTGGATGAAGGGCCAATCATCGAACAAGACATCATTCGTATTTCCCACAAAGATTGCCTAGCCGATCTGATTCGCAAAGGGAGGGATTTGGAGCGCATGGTCTTGGCCCGTGCCTTGCGTTTGCACCTGCAAGACAGGATTCTGGTGTATGGCAATAAGACAGTGGTGTTTGAATGATCGGCCACCCTTCGCAGCGTCATCGGCGTGGAAGGTTTCGATGCCACCCGCTTGGAAAAAATCCCCTACCCGGTAAATACCGGCTAGAAAAACACCCGGTACGACTGAATTGAAGATGAGCATCAACCCTGGTCATGATAAAAACTTTACCTATGGCCCTGCCATTCCTCTTGAGGGGACGGTTGGTGGGGGATTTAAATTTAGTCGATTCATTAGCCTGTTTTCGGCAATGGCGGGCCTCGGAACTTTAATGTTTAAACGCGCCCTGAATTTTTCCCGGTTCCACCGCACTCCGGCATCGGGCGTCACGCGCGACGTGACTGACGATAGTGTACCGATGCCGCAGCGACGACGCTTTCGAGTCTTATTGATCAAGCCTTCGCATTATGACGACGACGGCTACGTCATACGCTGGTATCGCAATATCATGCCGTCGAACTCGCTCGCCGCAGTCTATGCGATCACAGTCGATACCGCGCGGCGCAATGTGCTTGGAAACGATGTTGAAATTTCCGTCACGGCCATCGATGAAACCAATCAGCGGCTGGACATTGGCCGTATCATCGCCGATTTCCGCCGCGACGGAAACTTCGGGCTTGTCGGACTCGTCGGTGTGCAGTCCAACCAATACCCGCGTTCACTCGATATTGCCCGCCCGTTATGTGCCGCCGGCATTCCTGTTGTGATCGGTGGTTTCCACGTTTCCGGCATGCTTGCCATGTTTCCTCAGGTCATGCCTGAAATTCAGGAGGCGCTCGACATGGGCTCCAGCCTTTTTTCTGGCGAGGCCGAGGGGCGCTTGGACGACCTCATCCGGCACGCGGCGGCCAAGCAGATGAAACCAATTTACAACTTCGTCAACGACTTGCCGGCGCTAGAAGGATCGATCACGCCATTTCTCACAAGCGACATCATCGCGCGCACCATCGGCAAGGTCACCAGCTTCGATGCAGGCCGGGGCTGTCCCTACCAATGTTCGTTCTGCACGATCATCAACGTGCAGGGGCGCAAATCCCGCAAACGGACGCCGGACGACATCGAGCAAATCATCCGCCTTAACTTGGAGCAGGGAATCGACCGTTTCTTCATCACTGACGACAACTTTGCCCGTAACAGCGACTGGGAAGCGATCTATGATCGTATCATCGAGTTGCGTGAACGCCAGGGCATGGATGTTCGTTTCATGATCCAAGTTGACACATTGTGCCATCGGATTCCGAACTTTATCGAGAAATCGAAACGGGCGGGTGTGACCCGAGTCTTCATCGGGCTCGAAAGCATCAATCAGGCCAATCTGCTGGCAGCGAAGAAGCGACAGAACAAAATCACCGAGTACCGGAAGATGCTGCTGGCTTGGAAAGCCGTCGGAATCTGGACTTTGGCCGGCTACATCATCGGATTTCCGAACGACACGCCGGAGTCTTTGCGTCACGATATCGAAATCATCAAGAAAGAACTTCCGGTCGACATGCTGGAATTCTTCATCCTGACACCGCTACCGGGTTCCGAAGATCACAAGATATTGTGGACCAAGGGTGTGCCGCTCGATCCCGACCTCAACAAGTACGACACCGAGCACGTCTGCACGGGTCACGCGAAAATGTCCAAAGCGGAGTGGGAAGCGACTTATCATGAAGCCTGGAGGGATTACTATACCTATAACCACATGGAGACGGTCATGCGGCGTGCTTATGCGAGCGGTGCAAACATTTTCGGGCTAAAACTGGTCATGCTTATGTTCGCGAACGCGGTTTCCGTCGAAATGCTGCATCCGCTTCAATGTGGCTTCGTCCGACTCAAGAACCGGCGCGATCGCCGGCCGGGGCTTCCGGTTGAACCCGCATTGATGTTCTATTCGTGTTTTCTTTGGGAATCCGTCGTCAAGCATGTTTATCTCTTGCGGGAGCATATTCGGATCAACCGCATCTATAACCGCGTCGTCAATGATCCCGATGCCCTCGGCTACACCGACCTGGCCATGCGTCCGGTCAGCGAGGATGAAGAGGGCAGCCTTTAACGCCTTCATCGTCCCTGCGCGGTTCGAATGTCGGGCAACGGTGAAACGGTTGCCCAACCAGTGGGTATCCAGACCCTAAGGCTATGTTACAATCCAAACCATTTGCATCAGAGTCCCATCCAACCCGGCAACGACCCCCCGCCCATGGCTGAACACATCCTCTTCCTGACTGGCAAGTTGGCGGAGAAGCAACTGCGGCAAATACTGGCTGACATTACGCCGGAATTTGGTTTTACCGTCCATGAACTGGGGTTGTCGGTGGCTGCGCTGATGACGGCAGACATGATCAGGCGGCGATTAAAGGACACCTTCGGAGCGGATCGTGTCATTGTGCCGGGGCGATGCCGGGGCGACCTTGAACAACTCTCTTCAGACTTAAGCCTGCCCTTTGAGCGCGGTCCCGACGAATTGCGCGACTTGCCCGAGTTCTTCGGCAAGCAGTCGAAAAAACCAACGCTGGATCACTACGATTTGCGCATTTTCGCCGAAATCACCGATGCGCCGCGCATGAAGGTGGATGCCATTTTGCGCCAGGCTCGCGATTACCGCCGCGACGGTGCAGATGTGATCGACCTAGGCTGCCTGCCGGAGACACCTTTCGAACACATGGAGCAGGCCATTGTGGCCTTGAAGGATGAAGGATTCCTCATCAGCGTGGATTCCTCGGACAGCCAAGATTTGTTGCGTGGCGGCAGGGCAGGTGCGGACTTTCTGTTGAGTCTGCATGAGCATTCTTTATGGGTGGCCGACGAGGTGGCATCCACGCCCGTGTTGATCCCTGCCAAGCATCGAGACTTGGATTCGCTGGATCGCGCCATTGCCGGCATGGAAAGCCGGGGACGCGAGTTCTTGGTTGACCCCATCCTCGATCCCATCCATTTTGGTTTCGCCGATTCCCTGGTTCGCTATCATGAAACCCGCCGTCGCCATCCCAATGTGGAGATGTTAATGGGGGTGGGCAACCTCACCGAATTGACCCATGCCGATACCGTTGGGATGAATGCCATGCTGCTAGGCATTTGTTCCGAGTTGGGGGTGCGGGCCATTCTCGCCACCCAAGTCAGTAAACATGCTTGCAAGGCGGTGCGCGAGGCTGACTTGGCCCGGCGCATCCTGTTTGCGGCGCGTGACATTGGCGCACTGCCCAAGCAAATTAACGATGGGCTAATGGCTCTGCATGAGCGCAAGCCCTTTCCCTACTCGCAGGATGAGCTACGGGAACTTTGGATGGCCATTCGTGACCCTAGCTTCCGCATCCAGATCAGTTCGGAAGGGCTCAATATTTTCAACCGCGACGGTTTTCATAGCGCCGCCGATCCGTTTGAGCTTTATCCCAAGTTGGGCGTGGAACACGACGGCGGACATGCCTTTTATTTGGGGGTGGAATTGGGGCGGGCGCAAATCGCCTGGCAACTGGGCAAGCGCTATAACCAGGACGAACCCTTGAACTGGGGTTGCGCCTACGAACCCACGAATACCTCCGTCGATCCCCATGTTTACAAGCCGGCGGGTGCAACCCTGGGCAAACCGCGCAAGGATAGTCAATGATTCAAGAAACCATCGTCACCACCCAATCCCCCGAAGGCAAGGCCCACATCGCGCCCATGGGCATACAGGTTGTGGACGGTCAAATGCTGGTCATGCCGTTCCGCCCCTCGACCACTCTGGAAAACATCCTCGCCACCGGTCACGCGGTGCTGAATCACACGGACGATGTGCGAGTGTTCGCGGGTTGCCTGACCGGGCGGCGCGATTGGCCCTTGGCAGATGCCGAGCGGGTCTCCGTGCCAAGGCTGGCCGACTGCTTGTCCCATGAGGAACTGGAGTTGGACCGGGTGGAGGAGGATGCGGTGCGTCCCAAGCTTTACTGCCGTGTCATCCACGAGGCCAATCATGCACCCTTCAAGGGGTTCAATCGCGCCCAGCATTCGGTGTTGGAGGTGGCCATCCTAGTCAGCCGCTTGCAGAGGTTGCCTTGGAGCAAGGTGGCGTCGGAATTGGCCTATCTGCACATAGGTTTCGAGAAGTGCGCCGGGGAGCGCGAACGGGAAGCGTGGGGCTGGCTAATGGAAAAAGTCGATTGGCATAGGCAAGTTGCGGACAAGGTGGGGCAGGCATGAGCGGAATGTTAGCCAGCGTCGAAAACCTGGACGAAGCTTTGTTGGTGCTGGAGGCAGGCGTGGACATCATTGACCTGAAATCACCCTCGAATGGCGCACTCGGTGCATTGCCGGTGGAAACCGTAAGCCGGATCGTCCAGGCGGTGGGTGGGCGGCGTCCGGTGAGTGCCACCATCGGCGATTTGCCGATGGAGCCGCAATGGGTGCGACAGGCCGTGGAGTCCATGGCCGGCACGGGAGTCGATTATGTCAAGATCGGCTTGTTCCCGGGCGGCGACTGGCAGCAGACGGTTTCGGGCTTAAGCCCGCTCGCCGTGCGGGGGATACGCCTAGTGGCGGTGTTGTTCGGTGATCAAAATCCGGGGCTTGGTCAAATTGCCGAGTTGGCGAAAGCTGGTTTCAGTGCCGCCATGTTGGATACCTTGGACAAGCAAGGCGGTTCGCTGACCCATGTTTGCACCCAGGATTTTCTGCGCGATTTCGTTGCCGAGGTCGGGGCTTACGGCATGGTGTGCGGGTTGGCGGGTTCTTTGAGGCAAGCCGATGTCACCCAGTTGCTGAATTTGCGGCCTGACTACCTCGGCTTCCGCGGCGCCTTGTGTCTGCGGCATGACCGAACCGCTGGCTTGGACGCAAATGCGGTGCGCATCATCAGGCGCTTGGTGGCCTAAGCCAGCTTCATGCTGCCATGTTGCATTATTGGCGGAAATCTGTTGCGTTTTTTGGACAAAACTATAGGGAAGACTGGATGTTTATGGTATATTGCCGCTCAATTCACAATATTTTTGGAGCCAGCAATGTATATCCAAGCCATCATCGGAATTTTGCTGCTTTGCCTTGCACCGTTCTCCATCGCCGAAGAACAGTCTGATGCCAAGCAAACGGTGGATAAGTTAAACGTGACTATCATCGAAGCGATGAAAAATGCGAAGCAACTCGGCTACAAGGGCCGTTATGCGAAGCTTGATCCCGTCATCAAGGAAACCCACGACTTACCCTTCATCGCCCAATTCACTTTAGGCGCCCTTGTCAACCCCAAAGATCCCGCTTTGGGCAGCCATTGGAAGAATCTGAATGACGAGCAGAAGAAAGCGTTCATCGACAAGTTGACTGACCTCAGCATCGCCACTTATGCGGCCCAGTTCAACAGCTATTCGGGGGAGGATTTCAAATTCGAATCCGAACAAGGCATGAAATCCAACCGCGTCACCCTGCGTTATGAGTTGGTCGCCCCCAAGGAGAAGCCTGTCCTCTTCGAATATGTGTTAAGTCAAATTAATGGTCAATGGGCCATCATCAATATCGTTGTGGACGGAATCAGTGACTTGGCGTTGAAAAAGGCCCAGTACACTAGCATTATCGAGCGGGAAGGCTTCGACAACCTGTTGAAAAAGCTGAGCCAGAAAATCACCGACTATGCCAACAACAATAGCGGCCCGAGTTAAAAAGGTTCTTTGCGAGACCCATGCCCCTTACCGACGAGCAACTCGCCGTAATCGAATCGGATGCCCCGATACTCAGGGTCGAAGCCGTGGCTGGCAGCGGCAAGACTTGGACGTTAGTCGAATTCGCCGCCCACCACCCCCGATCCAAAATCCTCTACCTGGCATACAACAAGGCGGTGGCGGTGGAGATGAGGGAAAAGGCCAAAGCCGGCGGTCTGGGCAACTTGACGGTTTACACGATTCATGGGCTGGCCTACCGCCTCGCCAATGGCCACAGTTACGAACTGGAAAATGATCTCAGTGAATTAAGGCTGGAGGATCAGTATGTTCCGAGTGCGCTTCGTGGCTCGGATCTGGGGATGCCCTTCGCTTCGCTATTGAAGGACATCGTCAATTTCTACCTCAACTGCGAACTTACCCGCTTGGATGCTGACCTGTTGACCGCTTATGCAGCCGTTGCTTTGCCGGGTGAGGAAGCGCAGGATTTGCTCGGAGTATACGGCGATGAAATGATC
Organism: uncultured Methylococcaceae bacterium; assembly: GCA_903857165.1. GTDB lineage: Bacteria > Pseudomonadota > Gammaproteobacteria > Methylococcales > Methylococcaceae > Methylumidiphilus. The sequence continues at coordinate 19,167 of CAIODU010000190.1, forward strand.
GACTTGGTCAAGAATATCCTCTCCGACATGAAAAACCGCCAATCGCCGGCCTTGCATGACTTCTATCTCAAAATGTTCCAGTTCGCCAAAATCCGCTTGCCCTATGATGTCATTCTGGTTGACGAGGCCCAGGATACCTCTGGCGTCATGCTGTCCATCATCAACCGGCAGGAACATGCCCGGCGGATTTTCGTGGGCGATTCCTACCAGCAAATCTATTCCTTCCGTCATGCCGTCAATTCCCTACGCAAAGTGCAAGGGGAAAGCCTCTCGCTTAGCCAGACTTTCCGCTTTGGCGACGCGCTCGCCAAGGAAATCAGCCAGCGGGTCAACCAAGGTTATACACTGTTGGAAAAACCTCCAGAGTTTAGGATGACGGGCATGGACATGGACACCCGTTTCGGCAATCGCGCATTTAAGAAAAAATATCCTCTAGCCGTCATCGCCCGTAGCAACCTGTCCTTGTTCGAGTCCGTTCTTGAGCATTTGTTTGGCAAAGGTGTCAAATCAATGCATTTTGAGGGAGGCTACCCAGGCTATTCGTTTATGAATGTGCGGGTGGCAAGCCTTCTTTACCTTAAGGAAGGGAAACACGACAAAATCAACGACCCCTTGGTCAAGAAATTTAAAGCCTTTGAAGAAATCAGGCGATGGGCCGGCAAAACCCAAAACCAGGGGCTTTCGACTATGATCGACTTGGTTACCAAGCATGGCAGCAAACTGTATGATTTCGACAGGCAAATAAAAAGCCGGCTGGTTGACAAGAACCAAGCCGAGTTGATCTTCACCACCACCCACAAGGCCAAGGGCCAGGAATACGACATCGTGGAAATGGTGAAGAATGACTTCATAACCCGCGGCGACATTCTCAAAGTTCTAAAAGACGACAAGCCCGATGTGAATCCGCTTAAACTGGGGGAGGAAATCAATGTCTATTACGTGGCGGCCACCCGTGGGAAAAAGTCAGTCACGCTGGCGGATTTTTGAACGCTGGCACTCATCCTTGCGCAACGTGCCCCGCGGGTCCGCCATCCCCGATGGGTGATCTGGACGGACTGGCGGAAATTTTGAGTTCAATTTAATAAACCGTTCATACAAACCATGACCCGCTACCGCCCTCCCTCCCCGCACAAATCTGCCTACATCACCCCGGATGGTTACGCCGCATTGCAAGCCGGACAGCAGGCGTTGTGGAAACGGCGGGCGGAGGTGACGGTGGCGTTGTCCGCAGCAGCCGCCGAGGGGGATCGCTCGGAAAACGCCGAATATATTTACCGCAAAAAGGAATTGCGTGAGATTGACCGGCGCATTCGCTATCTGCAAAAACGCCTGCCGGATTTGACAGTCGTGACAACCCAGGCCAGTGACCGTTCGCGGGTATATTTCGGGGCTTGGGTTAGCGTGGAGGATGGGGAGGGCAAGGAAGCGACCTATCGCATTGTCGGCCCGGATGAGTTCGACCCTGCCAAGGCTTGGATCAGCATGGATTCGCCGATGGCCCGCGCCCTGATGAAAAAGACGGTGGACGATGAAGTGCGGGTGGAAACACCAAATGGATTGATGATTTATTATGTGGTGGAAGTGAGCTATGAACCCCCTGTTTAGGATATTTCGACCCTGCTCAAAACTGGCTTATTCCGGCTACGCTTTGTCCGCATTGCCTGCACCACCCGAAAACCCAACAACACTGACAACATCGCGGCAAATTGCACCGGTTCGCTTATGTCCCTCTTCACCAGCCACCAGAAGTGGACGACCCCGGCAATGCCAATGGCATAAATCAATCCATGCAAACTCTTCCACCGCTTGCCGCCCAGGCGCTGGATCATTTTGTTGGTGGAGGTCACCGCCAACGGTATCAGCATCACAAAAGCGGGAAATCCCACCGTAATATAGGGGCGTTTGGCGATGTCTTTGACGATGGCCGGCCAATCAAAGAATTGATCCAGCACCAAATAAGTCAGAAAATGCAGACTGGCATAGAAAAAGGCAAACAAGCCCAACATGCGCCGCCAGCGAATGGGCCAATTCCATCCTAATAGCGCCCTTAATGGCGTCGCCGTCAGCGTAATCAGCAAGAATGTCAGCGTCCAATAGCCGGTGGTGCGGGTGATCTTTTCAATCGGGTTCGCGCCTAGGCCATTATGCAATCCAAGCCAAATTAGTTTTGCCAAGGGAATCAGCGCGGCGAGGAAAACCAAGCTTTTCCCCACTAACAGCCATTTTTCTTTGTTGGTCTTTGCCCGTTGCGACATTCCGGCCATTAGAAGAATTTCTGCAAATCCATGCCCGTGTAAAGTTGGGCAACTTGTTCCGCGTAGCCATTGAATGGCAGGGTTTGCCGTTTGAAGAAATCGCCTATGCGACGCTCTTTGGCCTGGCTCCAGCGCGGATGGTCCACCGCCGGGTTGACGTTGGCATAAAACCCATACTCGCCCGGACCCGCCTTCACCCAACTGGTCAATGGCATTTGTTCGACAAACCGGATGCCCACGATGGATTTCGCGCTTTTGTAGCCGTATTTCCACGGCAAGACAATGCGGACGGGCGCACCATTTTGATTGGGCAACACTTCGCCATATAACCCGAAAGTCAACAACGCCAAAGGATGCATCGCCTCGTCCATGCGCAACCCTTCGCGGTAGGGCCAATCCAGCGCCGACGACTTCACACCCGGCATTTGCCCGGGATCGTTGAGCGTGACGAACTCGACAAACTTGGCGTTGCCGTTAGGCTCGGCGCGTTTGATCAACTCGGCCAAAGGGAACCCGACCCAAGGAATCACCATCGACCATGCCTCCACACAGCGCAAGCGGTAGACGCGCTCCTCCAAGGGAACCAGTTTCATCAGACTGTCGATGTCCCAAACCTTGGGGTTGCGAACTTCGCCTTCCACTGCCACCGTCCAAGGGCGGGTTTTCAAAGAACCGGCATTTTGGGCGGGTGACTCCTTGTCAGTGCCAAATTCGTAGAAATTATTGTAACGGGTGACGTCCCCGACAGGCGTGAGCTTGTCGGGAAGCTCATAGGCCGATTTCACTAAGTTGGGCAACCTCTCCCCGGCGAACAGGCCACCGGGCATGGCGGCAGCAAGGGCGGCACTGGCGGCGATACGCATAAACTCCCGGCGCCGTTGGTAGACTTCCCGGGGGGTGATCTCCGACGGCAAAACCTTGGGCATTTTCCAATTGGACATGGTGATTGCTCTTGTTGTGTAATGATTGGCCGCCCTTAATATCAACAGGCGTAAAACAAACTATTCGACTATGTAATAGCCAAATAATTCTCCCTTCAAAAACATTGCCATGGACGAGTCCTGTTTGGGTCTGTTAGGCTCGGTTTGCCGACGCTATGCCCATAAAATCCCGTTTATTGTGAAAATCAATCACAACGAGATGCTGACCTATCCCACAATCTACGACCAGACCTTGTTCGCCAGCGTGGAACAAGCCTTCGACCTGGGCGCGGTTGCGGTGGGTGCGACGGTTTACTACGGTTCGGCGGAATGCCGACGGCAACTCGGGTGGTGCGTCGAGCGGTAGCGGCGATCTGGCCCAAGCCGTGCGCACTGCCGTCATCAACAAACGGGCCGGTGGAATGGGTTTGATTTCAGGCCGCAAGGCATTCCAAAGGCCGATGGCCGAGGGCGTAGCCCTGTTGAATGCCATCCAAGACGTGTATTTGAGCAAGGATGTGACCATCGCCTAAAATATTAAACTTTCGACATTGAGGGGAACACCCCGTCCATTTCCTTCGTAGCGGACGTTGTGTACCCCTTTTGGCTTGTGAATAAAGGGCAAATCCAACCGTAAACCATGCCCGTCTCACTCATTTTGACGAAGTGATTGTGTCATTTTATAAATATAAAGTATTTCCCAATTGTTAATTTAGGCAATTGGCGACCTGCCGAAAGCCAGCGATACTAGGGGGTTGGCCTTGCAAAATTTAAGCTTGGCATGTATAATGCTTTTAAATAATCTGCAATGAACTGTTGCCTTGAGGGGCGTTTAGTCAGTAAAGTAGTGCCTATTGTCACTGGGGCTGTACTGGATGCTCCGAGCTGTAGCCTTTTCGCAGCATATTAACCAGCGAGGTTTTACTGCATGATCTTGAACCATACCAAAGGCCGTAATGGTCACTTAGCCACAGGCGGCATCAGCCGTCGGGCCTTTCTAACCCGCGTGGGGGCCGCTGCCTCCCTGTTGATTCCATCGGCGGATGTTTTTGCCAGTTCCTTGGGCAGGGAACGCCGGATATCAATGTTCAATACGCACACCAAGGAAGAATGGGGGTTCGTCTGCGCTCCCCAGCAGAATTATGACGAGGGATTGCTGGGCAGTTTTAGCCATTTCCTGCGCGACCATCATGCCGATGTCTCCCGCCCCATGGACCCTGCCTTGCTTGACCTGCTCTACGCAGTCACCGTTTTGACGGGTGGTCGGGGCGAATACAACATTGTATCTGGCTACCGTTCCCCTGAAACCAACCAGTGGTTGCGCAAGATGAGCCACGGCGTCGCCGAACACAGCATGCACATCGAAGGCAAGGCCATTGACCTGCGCTCGGATGATGTTGGCATACGCTCCATCCAGCAAGTGGCCCTCGCCCTGCAACAAGGCGGTGTCGGCTATTACGGTTCCGCCGATTTCGTCCATCTCGACACGGGTGAGATTCGTTCTTGGTAAATCCTTAAAATCCTAAGGCGGCCTTCGGGCCGCCCCAAGGGGTCTAGCGCAATTGGAGCGAACCAGTTTGTTCTGGCTTGCGTTCAGTCCAAGGCTCAATTCCACTGGAATTCGCTTCGCAATCCTTTCCCCGTTTTTGGCATTTGGGTTCTTAGGTTCCATTCGGAGTCTTTCATGAGCGAAGAAGAAAACGCCCCCGCCAGCAAAAAGGACGGGGATATCCCGGTCACCTCGTCTGCCGATCTATGCAAAATAACGGTGGAAATGGCCGGCTTGTGCAGGCACAGACTGGATATTGTCAGCCGTTCCTTGGAACCTATGGTTTACGATTCGCAAGGGTTTCTGGATGCCGTCAAAAAACTGATGGTAACCAACCGGGGCAGAGTCAGAATCATCGTACTCGATCCCTCCACTTTAATCTCCCGAAGCGGCCACCGTTCGATCGAATTGGCCCTGCGCTTGAGCAGTTATATGGAAATTCGCAGGCCGGGCGAGCATCATGCGGGGTTTAACGAGGCCATGTTGATTGCCGACCGTCTAATGGTGGTGCATCGGAAATATTCCGACCGTTACGAAGGCATGGCCAATTTCCATGCGCCCAGACTCGCTTATTCGTTGACCGAGAATTTCGAGGTAATTTGGCAAAATGCCGAAACAATAGCGGATTTTCGGCGGTTGATGCTGTAGTATCTTCATAGTGTCAAATAAGCCGAAGCAAATATGACGATGGAATCTTCCAACATGCTGCGCGTAAGGCTGGCCCTCCCCGCCGCCCTCGTGGTTACGGTGACCGTGGTGGGGACGCTTGGCTACGTCTGGCTAGGGCGTGCGCAAGGCGCGACATGGCTGGACGCACTGTTTATGACGGTCACCACCATCACCACCATCGGTTACGGCGAAATCATCCACCTGACCAGTGTGGGGCGGATTTTCACCATGTTTATCGCCATCTTCGGGATTGCCAGCCTGTTTTACAGTCTGACCATCGTGATGGACTACTTGGTCAGCCGGCGCGTTAGCGACCCGCTAGGAACAAAAAGAATGCAGCGTGAAATAGACAAACTCAAATCCCACATCATCATTGCCGGCCTTGGGCGCGTGGGCAAACAGGCCGCATCCGAGTTGTACGAGTCCAACATCCCCTTCGTCATTATCGATCCGGGAACCGATGCCCAACATTACGCCCATCAGCACGGATACCTTCACTACCTAGGCGATGCCAGCGACGATGAGGTATTGATGAAGGCAGGCATAGCACGCGCCAACGGCTTAATCGTCACCACCGGGGATGATGCCAACAACCTCTATATTGTCCTATCGGCGCGGGTGTTGAAAGCCGATTTGTATATTGTCTCCCGCGCCGTGGATGATGCCAGCATTCCAAAGCTTGAGCGGGCCGGCGCCAACCGGGCAATCAGCCCCTACGCCATCGGCGGGCGTCGTTTGGCGCATTTGATACTCAGCCCTGCCGTGGTCGATTTTTTTGACACCGTCATCAAGCGGGATGAGCAAAGCCTTAACTTGGAAGGCATCAAAGTCCCCGCCGGCGCAAAAGTGATCGGGCAAAGCCTTGCCTCCTTGGATGCCCAGGGAAGGACAGGGGCGAGCATCTTGGTCATTTTACGCGACAAGAACGTGCTGCCGAATCCAGACCCGGAAACCATCCTGTGCGCGAATGACCAGTTGCTGGCGTTGGGCACAGTGGAGGAATTGGACGTGTTGGAATCGATGATTTCGCCTTGACGCAAACGACAATTTGCCGATGCAAACCGAGCCCAAACTAGTCGTTGCCATTTCATCCAGGGCGCTGTTCGACTTGGATGACTCCCACCGCATTTTCGAGAACGACGGCAAGGATGCGTTTTGTCGCCACCAAGTGGAACATGAAGAGGAAATCCTCAAACCCGGCGTCGCCTTCCCCTTGGTGCAAAAACTATTGGCCATCAACAACGCGCTGCCGCAACCGCAGATCGAAGTCATCCTGCTCTCGCGCAATAGCGCCGACACGGGGCTGCGCATCTTCAATTCCATCGCGCACTACCAGCTAGACATCTGCCGCGCTGCCTTCACCAGTGGCGAGTCCCCGTTCGGTTACATTGCCCCTTTCGGTGCGCATTTGTTTTTATCCACCAACGCGGAAGACGTGGTCAAGGCTCTGGACGCAGGTTACGCGGCAGCGACGATTTATTCCTCCAGTACAAACGTCAATGGGTCGGAACAGTTGCGTATTGCCTTTGACGGGGATGCCGTGCTGTTTTCGGACGAGTCCGAGCAAATCTTTAAGGCCCAAGGCTTGGCGGCTTTCACCGAAAATGAAAAAGCCGCCGCACGCGAGCCGCTTTCCGGCGGGCCGTTCAAGGATTTTCTCGCCGCCCTGCACCACATCCAGACCCAGTTCGACGCGGAGGATTCCCCCATCCGCACCGCTTTGGTGACGGCACGGGGCGCTCCCGCCCATGAGCGGGTGGTGCGCACCCTGCGCGCCTGGAACATCCGCATCGACGAGGCGCTGTTTCTCGGCGGCTTGCCCAAGGGCCAGTTCCTCAAGTCATTCGGTGCCGACATTTTCTTTGACGACCAGCAAGGCCATTGCGAATCGGCCAGCCAGCATGTCCCCACCGGGCATGTGCCGCATGGCATTGCCAATAGATGATGGGGCAGGTCTGGATTTTTAGGATTGGCGCACGAGTCCGAACTTGGGATCCTTTGGATATTCTCCTGCTTAACTGATGTTACGCATCGACCTAGGGCTGGAGCGTCAAAGCTTGCTTTGACAGGCAAAGCAAGCTTTGCCTTTCCAATCTCAAGTCAAAGCAAGCTTTGACGCTCCGTAGTGTTAGGCGGTAAGTCATCGTCTCATGCA
>CAIODU010000191.1 GCA_903857165.1 uncultured Methylococcaceae bacterium
CAGCGTTTTCTATATCTACTTGTTACTTTATTATTTACGCCCATGTCGGCAAAGGGTTGCCGACCTACTGCGTAACAAGGGTTGTAGGGCGGCAACCCTTTGCCGCCAACGATTATAAAGTAATCAATGGACATTAAAAATGCTGTAATCCAGTCACTGATTAAACCTAAGGCATATCCATGAGACAGGAACCCGCTACAAACGAAAAACCCCGTAAGGCTGGCGGGCCTTACGGGGCTGTAGAACATAACGGAAACCGACAAGCCCACTATACCAATTTACTTGACCTAGGGCAAGGCTTTAAGGCTCATATTTCACAAGAATACGGGCTTGATCTGCTAGGAGATTTGAATACAGACGGGGCGTTTCATTACCTTGCAACCTCTGATGACAAGAAAGGCCATAAGCCTTTTAGGTATTGTGTCCATATAGACGACCCGGAAAACGTCTATTTCAACGATCTGAAACGCGGCTTTCATGGGGTATGGTATCCCAAAGGCCATGAATCTGTAGACTCTGCCGAGCGGGTACGGCGGCGCCGTGGACTGGCGCTTCAAGACCGAAGATGCCCGCATCAAACTCAAGCGGCTTTACCCGTCAATTCAGCCAAGTTAGGGCACTAGTAATGCCCACATCTAAAACACCACCCCTTGCTCCATGAATGGAAAAGGGATGCGGAGCAGTTGAAGATCAAGACCGTCTGGGAGTCGGCTTGCGACTACCTTATCGAGGTATTGACCTGTTTCAACTGGCTTGTACCCGGCCTGGAACCGCCCCAAAAAGTGGCTGAGGCAGTTCCAAGCTAAAATCTAACTGCCGGATTTAGGTTCATGCGGTTCAGGCAGCGCAACAGGGTCGACTTCCCGCAACCGGAGGGGCCGATCAAGGCGAGCACTTCGTTGGGCATGATGTTCAGGCTGGCAGCATCAACGGCGAGTTTTTCCCCGTAATAGACGCTTACCTTGGAGCATTTCATGCGCGGGAGGCCGATGGCGGCAAAGTCATTTTCCCTAGACCGGGCGAGGTCAAAGTTGAATGGGCGTTTCAAGGGGAGGTTGAGATCGATGGTTGACAGGTTGGTTTGCCCGTTGCCGGGGATGTCAGTGATGTCTGCGCTCATAGGGGGAGTCTGCCCGTGTGATTCGATAAATCCTTTGTCACATCATGGGAAAACACAGATTGGACAAGGCGGATTGTAGTGTTGCCGTGCAGGTGGCAGTGGGTTTTGGTGTACATTAATCGCATGGATGGAAGGGCAGCAAGCGTTATTGTAGTTATTCCGCTAAATTATAGCCTAAGAATTTTGCACAGTCTGCCCATCATCCGAAAGCGATATAATTCAGACATAAAGCGATTCCGTTGTCATAATGCTGTAATATTTACAGAATACAATTCCAAAGTTTTCATGTGTGATTTTTAATCAACCCAACAAGCAATATTATTTGACCAGCAATGTAAATCACAATACATACTATTTCAATCTGTTTTTCCCAAGATGATGCGTGAGCAATTTCGTAAATGCGTCCTTAAAGGTGTCCGACATTTTTATCATTGCCCCGTAACCCTAAGCCCATGGCCCACTCCGCCGCCCAAGTCGATTCGCCGTTCATCGTTTCCGTTGTCCATGCCGCAGGTTCGGGCAGGGCCCGCCTGCATGTGCAGGGGCTGTACCGCTCCGACAAATTCAAAGCCGACCTGGAAAAGGCGCTGTCCGGCCACTCGCTGATCCAATATGCCCGGGCGAGCAGCCTGACCGGCAATGTGCTGGTGGAATTCCTCCCCGGCCAGGACGCGGATGCGATCCTCCGGGAAGTGGACAAAGTCGCCCGCCGGTGCTTGAACGGACGGATTGTCTCCATCCCCAAGCCGAAATCCCGCCCTTTCCTGGCGAAGCCCGCCCAGGCCAAGCCGAAGAGCCCCAAGGAATCTTCGTTTTTTGGCGATCGATTCAAGTTCCCGTTCGGAAAAACGAAGGCTCCCGTGGAGGCCGTGCCCAGCCAGCCGGTCCCCAGGCATGACTGGCACAAGCTGGACACGCGCGAAGCCATGGCCCGGCTGGACACGTCCAAAGTGGGCCTGTCGGTCACTGAGGCAGGGCACCGCCTGCAAATCTTCGGCCCCAACCGCCTCGCCGAGAACAAGCGGCGCTCCACCTTGGAAATCTTCGCCGAGCAAATCGCCAACCCCGCCATGGCCATGCTTGGGGTGTCGGCGGTGGTGTCGGTGGCCACCGGGGGGTTGATCGATGCTGCCGTCATCGTCAGCGCGGTGCTGATGAACGCCATTATCGGCTATGTGACGGAAAGCTCCTCGGAGCGCACCATCAATGCCTTGGGATCAATGGCCCCGACACATGCCCGCGTCATCCGCGATGGCAAGCAATTGACCATCCCCATTGAGGGCATCGTCATCGGCGACTTGTTGGTGTTGACGCCGGGTTCCTACATCCCCGCCGATGCCAGGCTATTGAACAGCAGCCGCCTCACCGTCGATGAGTCCACCCTGACGGGCGAGTCCATGCCGGTCGGCAAGCACTGGGACTTCATCGCGCCGGAGGACACGCCGCTGGCCGATCGCAAGAACATGCTGCACATGGGCACGATAGTCACCGGCGGCAGCGGCCAGGCGCTGGTCGCGGCGACCGGGCGGCACACCGAAATCGGCATCATCCAGTCCCTGGTCGGCGAAGTGAAGCCGCCTGAGACCGTGCTGCAACAGCAGCTTGACGACCTCAATGGAAATCTGGCGAAGGTGTGCGCGGTGCTGTGCCTGGGGGTTTTCGGCCTAGGCGTCCTGCGCGGCTACACTTGGCTGCAAATGCTGACCGCTTCGATTTCACTGGCCGTTGCCGCCATCCCGGAAGGCTTGCCGGCGGTGGCCACCACCACGCTCGCCATCGGCATCCGCAACTCGCACCGCGAAAAGGTGCTGATCCGCCAACTGGGCGCGGTGGAGAGCCTGGGTTCGGTGCAAGTGATCTGCCTGGACAAGACCGGCACGCTGACCATGAACAAGATGAAGACGGTCACGCTGCGCACCGCCGGGCATACCGTCGCCATCACCGACGACCGCTTCGAGGTGAGAGGCCGTTCCATCGACCCGATGGGGCAGCCGGAGATCAAACGGCTTTTGCAAATTGTCTGCCTGTGCAGCGAAGTCAAATTCACCGGTTCCGGGTTTGCCCCGGGGTTGGAAGGATCGCCCACCGAAAACGCCATGGTGGAAGCCGCCACGAGCGCCGGGGAGGATGTCAGGGCCTTGCGGTTGGCCCTCCCATTGATAAAAACCACGCACCGCGCGGAAAACCGACCCTACATGATGACCGTGCATGAAACGCAGGAGGGCGGCTTGCTGTTCGCGGCGAAGGGAAGCCCCTCGGATGTGCTGGCGCTATGCCAATGGCGGCAGCACGACGGTGAGTTGGAGGCGCTTGACGATTCCATCCGCGACCGCATCATCGAGCGTAACGACCGCCTGGCGGGCGATGCCCTGCGGGTGTTGGGCGTGGCCTATGCCCTGGTGGCCGGCAAGACCGAAGACCTGAAAGCCCCGCCGCTGGTTTGGCTGGGCCTGATTGGCATGGAAGACTCCATCCGCCCCGACATGGATCGCCTGATGGCCGAATTCCACAGTGCCGGGGTGAGGACGGTGATGATCACTGGCGACCAGAGCGCCACCGCCTATTCGGTGGGCAGCCGGCTGGGGTTGAGCGGCGACGCCCCGCTGGAAATCATCGACTCGGCCAATCTGGACAAGCTCGACCCGGAAATCCTCAAGGGCGTGATCAAAAACACCTCGGTGTTTGCCCGCGTCAGCCCGGCGCACAAGTTGAAGATCGTGCAAGCCTTGCAGGCGGCCGGGCATGTGGTGGCGATGACCGGCGACGGCGTCAACGACGGCCCCGCGCTGAAGGCGGCGGACATCGGTGTCGCCATGGGCGACCAGGGCACCGACGTGGCCCGCTCGGTGGCAGACGTGGTGCTGGAGGACGACAACCTGCACACCATGATCGCCGCCATCCGCCAGGGCCGCACCATTTACAGCAACATCCGCAAGAGCCTGCGCTTCCTGCTGTCCACCAACCTCAGCGAGATCGAATTGGCGGTGTTGACCATGGCCTTGGGGCTGGGCGAGGCGCTCAACCCCTTGCAACTGCTGTGGATCAACATGGTGGCCGACATCGCCCCGGCGATGGCCCTGGCCTTGGAGCCGCCCGAGCAGGATGTGCTCAAGCAGCCACCCCGCGACCCGAAACGGGCCATCATCAACGGTCAAGACTTCCGCCTGCTGCTGCGCGAGTCCCTGTTCATCACCGGGGGTTCCTTGAGTGTCTATGCCCTTAGCCGTCTGCGCTACGGGCCGGGCTTGCAGGCCAGCTCCAATACTTTCCTGGCCTTCACCCTCGCCAAATTCCTGCACGCGCTCAGTTGCCGTTCGGAAGACACCACTGTGCTGGATCGGAACCGCCCGGCCAACCCGCACATGGTCACCGCCTTGGGCGGCACTTTGGCAATCCAGGCGCTGGCGACTTTCGTCCCGCAACTGCGCAGCCTGCTGCGCCTGACGCCCTTGGGCGTGGTGGACCTGCCGCTGATCCTGGCGGGTGCCGGCATCCCCTTTGTACTCAATGAAACGGCCAAGCGCATCACCCAAAACACGCGCAAGAATGGAGACTCAAACTTATGAAACAGAATTTTCTCTTTACGTCCGAGGCGGTTGCCGAAGGCCATCCCGACCGCCTCTGCGACATGATCAGCGACACCGTGGTGGACCGCTTCCTGCGCCAGGACCCTTACTCCCGCATCGTCACCGAGTGCGCCCTGTCCAAGGGCGTGGTGTTTTTGGCTGCGCGGTTTGCCTCCACCGCCAACATCGATCTGCCTGATGTGGCGCGTTCGGTGATAGGCCCTGTCGGCTACCGCCCGGAGGATTTCAACGCGGCCGACTGCACGGTGGTGACCAGCATCATCACCATGCCGTCCGACCAGCGCGCCAAGGCGGACGAGATGGAAATGACCGACGGCGAAATCGAGCACCTGTCGGTCGGCCACCAGGCCACCCTCTTCGGCTTTGCCTGCACCCAGACGCCGGAGTTCATGCCGCTGCCGATCATGCTTGCCAACCGGCTGGCGCGCAAACTGACCGTGGCGCGCCGCAAGGAAATCAATTACCTGTCGCCGGACTGCACGGTCCAGGTCGGCATCGCATACGAAAACGCCAAACCGGTGCGCCTGCACAACATCACCATCGTCGCCGGCTACTGGTTCAAGGTGAAGGTCGATGCGGTCATTTTGCGGGAAGACCTGCTCGAACATGTCATCGATCCGGTGCTGGCCGAAGGGCCGTTGGGCATTGACGAGGGCACGGAGATTTTCATCAACCCGCAGGGCGTCTTCCCCAAGAGCGGCCCGGCCTACCATTCCGGCATGACCGGCCGGAAATCCGCCGGCGACACCTACGGCGGCTACGCCCGGCACAACGGGGCCGCGCTGAGCGGCAAGGATCCTTCGCGCATCGACCGCGTCGGTGTCTACGCCGCCCGTTACGCCGCCAAGAACGTGGTCGCCGCCGGGCTGGCGGAGGAATGCGAGGTGCAGCTCAGCTATTCCATAGGCCATGCCGCGCCGGTCAGCATCCAGGTGCAGACCTTCGGCACCGGGACAATAGGCGACGATGCCATCAAGCAGCGGATAGAACGGAACTTCGACTTTCGCATCGGCGCGATCATCCGCGACTTCAACCTGCGCCACCTGCCGCTGGACCATGCCAACGGCTTCTATGGCAGGCTGCCCGCCCACGGCCATTTTGCCAACGCCCTGGTCAATTTGCCCTGGGAGCAGACGGACAAATGCGACTCGTTGAAATAAAGCAACTGATCGCACTGTTCTGCCATTTCCTGCCCGACATCCCCTCGCTGCCGTTGATCAAGCCTTGAACCCGCCCATGTCGAAACGTGTTCCCGCCCAATGAAATATCTGAATGTTTTGTTGATATTCTTCCCCCTGGCCATGATAGGCCGCTATTTCCACTATGCGGATTCGCCGGTCTTTGTCATGGCCTGCCTGTCCATCGTGCCGATGGCGATCATCATCGGGGATGCCACGGAGCAGGTGGCGGTTTATACCGGGCCGAAAATCGGCGGGCTTCTGAACGCGACCATGGGCAATGTCCCGGAATTGTTCATTGGATTCTTTGCGGTGAAAGCCGGCCTGTACGGTTTGGTTCTGGCCAGCATGGCCGGGTCGATTATCGGCAATCTGTTGCTGGTGTTGGGATTCAGTGTTTTATGCGGGGGCTTGGTCTATACCTCGCAGACATTCGACAAATCCATGGCCCGCAGCAACTTTTCGCTGCTCTGTTTCGCCGCCATCAGTGTGGTGGTGCCGCTTGCCTTCAAATTGACCAACCGCGAGAGCCTGCATTTGAACGATGGCCTCGCCGCCATCAGCCTGGCCATGGCGTGCATCATGCTCCTCATCTATATCCTGGGCTTGGTTTTCTCCCTGGTGACCCATAGGAACATGTTTTTGGAAAGCGACCGGATTGACTGCGTCGAGGAACCGGACTGGAGCCTGCGCAAGGCCGTGATCGTCCTCGGCATTGCCACTTTGGCCGTAGCGGTGGCAAGCGAGATGGTGGTCGCCACAGTGGAAAAGGCGGGCCGGGATTTCGGCCTGCCCGAAACATTCATCGGCATCGTCATCATCCCGATCATTGGCAATGTCGCCGAGCACGCCTCGGCCGTGCTGATGTCAATCAAGAACAAGGTGGACATCAGCCTGGAAATTGCCGTGGGTTCAAGCATGCAAATCGCCATGTTCGTCACGCCGGTGCTGGTATTGGCCGGGTACGCGCTGGGCAAGCCGATGTTGTTGGTTTACGCGCCCTTTGAAGTGGTGGCGATCATCACCGCGATCCTGCTGTCTTTATATGTTTTCCAGGACGGGAAGACCTATTGGCTCGAAGGTGTATTATTGTTGTTTTGCTATGTTTTGTTCGGGGTGGCTTTTTTCTATGCGGAAATATGAATATGATCGAAACAGATGAAAGCTTGCCTGAGGAAGACTGGGCCGGACTGGAATGGGCGCACCGGCATCTTGAGCATCCCTCGCTTGCGGCCAGGTTGAGCAGCGTGATTGGCGTTCCCATGGAACAGGCTTTGCGGTTGCTGCCGCAGTCGTGGTACCGGCGAATCGATGAAGCGGCGGAGCGCAGCATAAAAAGCATGTTGGATTTGACCATCAAAAGCATGGCCCAGATTGACCCGGATCCAGCCAATGACCGGTTGCACCGTTTGTTGGTGGCCGGGACCGGTGCGGTTGGCGGATTTTTCGGCCCGCTTATGCTGCTTGCCGAATTGCCACTCACCACGGCGTTGATGCTGCGATCCATCGCGGACATTGCCCACAGCCAGGGTGAGGACATGGCCAGCGAGGATACCAGGGTGGCCTGTATGCAGGTGTTCGCCCTCGGTGGGAGGACCAAGGAGGACAGTGCCGCAGACACCGGCTATTACGGGCTGCGCCTCACCCTAAGCCTGCACTTTTCCCAACGGCTGTTTCAGTACAGGCCGGTGTCCAATGCGCCGGTTCCAGCCGGACTCAATCTGGCCAGGGGCATCGCCTCGCGTTTTGGCGTGGTGGTTTCGGACAAGGCTGCCGCGCAGATGGTGCCCGTTGCCGGGGCGGTCGGCGGGGCTTTGGTGAATCTTGTGTTCATGCACCACTTCCAGGATATTGCGCGGGGCCATTTCATCGTGCGTCGGCTGGAAAGGCGGCATGGCGTGGATAAAATCCGCATCGCCTATGAGAAAATCAGCGAACGGGAAGCGGAATCCATCCGCAGTTTCAGTCCACTGGAAGGTTGGTAGGCAGGATGCATTTAACGCCTTTCCCGCGCTAGGCACGGGAAAGGCAAACCATTACAGCGCAACCGCCGCTGGCTCCTCGCCGGAGAGAATCTCCGCCGTCTGCTCCGCCACCTCCGCAAAGAGAAGCTCCTTCTCCTCAACGGCTTTCTGAGCCGCGACAGTCCCGTCGTGCAGGGCCTTTGCGATGATGCTGTTTTGGGGGACGATCAGCTTCGAGACTAGCAGAGAACTGAATACAACCCCAAAGGACACGGCATAGACAGTTTTGTATACAGCCTGCGAGACAATACTGACTTTTTCCTCTTCAACCGTGACCCCATCACTGTCTTCAACGGACACAATGGCTGCATCGCCTTGCCCGTCGAGAACAATGGATTCATCTGCGTTAATGGACGATTTCTTTTTCATGTTGGCAATCTCTCGGAAATTACTGGTGACAACCTGCTTTCCATCTGACCGGATGGCTGCGCAAATACCGTAATACCGGTCAATGGAAAGACCTGGGACAATTCCATGCTTAACTTACATGGAACGTCATTGTTGCTTAGTGTATCAGATATCAAGCCTTTATTTTCAAATTGTCATCAAACTGTAATATTTATCTGATTCATGCTTTGCCAGTAAGTAGCCATGTTCTGTCATGAAACAGTAACAATTGATTGCTAAACTGTAACAATCTCCATAGTTGGAGTTTAGTGAAATCAACTTTGACCCACTTGCTAGCAACGGATCATGGCACATCTGCCCCAGACCCTTTCCAAAGCTGACGAATCCAGCCTGATCCAAGCTTACGAACGCTTGGAGTACCCCAGTTTCGCGGCGCGTTTGAGCAACGTGGTAGGAACGCCCATCGAGATGGGCATGAAACTGCTGCCCAGACAGTGGTATCGCGGTGTCCAGCGTTGCGCGGAGAATGGAATCAGCAGGGCACTGGATGTGGCCATCGCCAATGTGGGGCATAAAACCGGCCCCCTCTCCGATGACCGCCGCTATAAAATATTGGGCATGGCGAGCGGGGCAATCGGCGGTTTTTTTGGCGCACCGGCGCTATTGCTGGAACTGCCGGTCACTACAACTCTAATGCTAAGTTCCATTGTGGATATCGCACGTAGCCAGGGTGAAGACATACGCTCTTTTGAAACACGCATGGCCTGCATGGAGGTTTTTGCCTTAGGGGGGCGCAGCCACTCCGACGATGCCGCCGAAACCGGCTATTACGGGATACGCATGGCGCTGGAAGTCCCCATCGCCAGCGCGTCAAGCTTTCTAAGGCAAGGCACGACGCTATCCGGCAACGCTCCCGTTCTCGTCAATCTAATTCGGTCTTTGGCCGAACGCTTCGGTGTGGTATTATCTCAAAAAGCGGCGGCGGAAATTATCCCTATCATCGGAGCCGTCGGCGGGGCATTCATCAATAATGTCTTCATCCAACACTTCCAGGACATGGCGCACAGCCATTTCACCATCCGTCGATTGGAACGCAAATACGATCCGGCCCTGATTCAATCGGCCTATGCGCGTGTCAGGAAAAACCGAATCGTCATCCAACATGGAAAATCGGTTCCCCCCAGCCGCAGATTACCCAAGATCATCAAGGCTGCGGCCTGAATAACGTGCCTTTGCGCCCGGGCCGGCCAGATTAAACATCTAAAGAGTTTTTATGCCTAATTTCCAAGATATTTTCAAAAACGACGTTGCGCGTGGCGCGGCACTGGGCATTGGGGCTGCGCTGGTCGCGGTGGCCGCCATTCCTGCCATCGTTGCCGCCACCCGTCCATTGGTGCGGGTGGCGCTCAAATCCAGCCTGTTGTTGTTGGAGAAGGGCAGGGAGGTTATGGCCGAGGCCGGCGAGCATTTTGAAGATATTGTCGCTGAGGTAAAAGCCGAGTTGGCCACCGAACGCGAAAGCTTCGTCGAGACGGTCGACGATGCCGCACAAGATGATACCAATACAGAGATTCCCTTATAGTTTAGTCCTCTGAATTGTAGGGACGCGACGCAAATGGAGGGGGGAAGCTGTTTTGCCGTGATGCAATGGCTTGGTTGTGGCTTCCGCCATCCTCTTTCCCCGTTCCCGCCACGCAAAACTTAAAAAAACCAGGCGACATGATGAGAAAGCTTATCGCACCCTTGCTCACACTCCTCCTTGTGCTGGGCTTGGGTGCTGGAATTTATGTCTCGGTCAACGAGCAACTTGCCAAGCAGAGCACCGTCAAGGTGCGCGGATTGATCGGCTCGGAAAAGGAGGACTTCTTCCGCGACCCCCGCGTCATTGAAGCCTTGGCAAAACAAGGGCTGGCGGTGGAAGTGGAAAAGGCCGGCTCCCGGCAAATCGCCACCCAGTTCAAGCTGAAAGACTACGACTTCGCCTTTCCGTCGGGTGCGCCTGCCGCCGAAAAAATCAAACGGGAGGCGAATGTCAACAAAGCCTATGAGGTCTTCTTCACCCCGATGGCGGTCGCGTCGTGGAAACTGATCGCCGGCATCTTGGAGGCCAACGGCATCGTCAGCCAACGCGACGGCGTCTACTACATCATTGACCTGACGCGCCTGTTGCAGTTCGTCACCGCCGAGAAACGCTGGAGCGACTTGAGCAAGAACGGGGGCTACAACGTCAAGAAAAGCCTGCTGGTGGGCACCACCGACGTGCGGCAGTCCAATAGCGCGGCGATGTACCTCTCCCTGGCCAGCTATATCCTGAATAACAACAACATCGTGGATTCGGCGGCGCAGATCGGGCCGATCATCCAACCGTTGGAATCGCTGTTCCTCCGCCAAGGCTTCGTGGAAAATTCCAGCGCGGCACCCTTCAAAGATTACTTGGTCATGGGGCCGGGCAAAGCGCCACTAGTGATGATCTACGAGGCCCAGTATCTGGAAGAGGCGTCCCGCGCCAACAGCGGTGTCAGCGATGCCATGGCCTTGCTCTACCCGGAACCGACGATTTTCACCAAGCACATCCTGGTGCCGTTCAACGACAAGGGGGATCGGCTGGGCGCGGCGCTGGCGGACGACCCCGAACTGCAAAAGCTCGCCATCGAACATGGCTTTCGCAACCACGATGCCGCCGGATTCCGCGACTTCGTCAAAAGCCATAATCTGGCCGTACCGGACACCTTGGTGAACGTCGTCGAGCCACCCACCTTCGAGATGCTGGAGCAGATGATTGTGATGATCGAACAACGCTATAAGGGAAACTGACCGATGAACACCCCGTTAAGATTCATCTTGTTTATCTTCGCGGCACTTATGCTATCTGGCTGCGATGGGCAGAAAAACGCAAATGAAAGTCTCACGGTCTTGGCCGGTTCGGAATTGAAAGACATGGAGCCATTGCTTGGCGACATTGAAAACAAAACCGGCATCAAACTCCAGATGACCTACTCCGGTACGCTGGACGGCGCGGAAAAACTCATCGCGGGTGAGCCTACTGACTTGGCCTGGTTTTCCCACGGAAAGTACATATCCCTCGTGCAGGGGGACAGGAACAGGATTCTCGCCCAAGAAAAGACCATGCTATCGCCGGTGTTGCTGGGGGTCAAGGAAAGCGCGGCCAAGGCGTGGGGTTGGTCGGACAACCCCAACCTGACGTGGCGCGACATCGCGGCGAAGGCCGACAGCGGCGAACTGCGCTACGCGATGGCCGACCCTGCATCGTCCAATTCCGGTTTCACCGCACTGGTGGGTGTCGCCACCGCCTTGTCCGGCAGCAGCGATGCATTGAGCATCAAAGACATAGACCAGGCCCAACTCAGCGGCTTCTTCAAGGGCCAGCAACTGAGTGCCGGCAGTTCGGGATGGTTGACGGATGCTTTCGTGAAGGAACAAGCCCGACTCAACGGGATCATCAATTACGAATCCGTGCTGATGGCGTTGAACAGGGACAAACGCTTGGATGAGCAACTGGTGTTGATCTACCCCAAAGAAGGCATCATCACTGCGGATTACCCCCTGATGCTCATCAACGGGGAAAAGCGCGAGGCTTATAACAAGCTGGTGGCCTACCTGACCTCGCCCGAGTTTCAGCAAAAGATGATGGAACAGACCCTGCGCCGCCCCGTCATCCCTCAAGTGAAGCTCAGCGAGGACTTCGCGTCCCCGCTACTGGTGGAATTGGCGTTCCCCAACGATCTCGCGGCGATTGACAAGCTGCTGTTCGCCTATGAGGACAAACACCGGCGCTCCTCCCATGCCTATTTCGTGTTGGATGTGAGCGGTTCCATGGCAGGCGCGCGCATGCAATCCCTGCAAACGGCGTTGAAAAACCTGACCGGCCAGGATCAGACGCTCAGCGGCCGCTTCAGCCGTTTCCGCAGCCGGGAAACGTTGACATTCATTCCCTTCGACAACCAAGTCTACCCGGCGAAAACCTTTACTATTAACGATCCCGGCAGCCAAAGCGCAGATATGCAAGCCGTCCGGCAATACGCCGACTCCTTGCAGCCTTTGGGCAGCACTGGCATTTACCAAGCCTTGCAAGCCGCCTATCGCATGGCGCTGGAGGCGAGACACAAAGACCCTGACCGGTTCTACTCGATTGTGTTGATGACCGACGGAGAAAACAACGCGGGGCTTTCCGAGGATGGATTCGCCCAGTTCATCGCCGCGCTGGCCCCCCAAGACCGTGGCATCAAGACCTTCACCATCTTGTTTGGCGATGCCAGCCAAGAAGGTATGAAGCAATTGGCGGAAATCACCGAGGGACGGCTGTTCGACGGCAGGGAATCGCTAAACCAAGCCTTCAAGACGATTCGGGGATACCAATAGGTGGGGTTCAGTCGGCGTTTTTACCTATTTCTTTATAGTCCCGCCAACATCCTCGGTTGTTTTCTGGGGCTGCTCGGATTGGGGCTCTTTTTCGTCGGCTTGATTAAAATCTATTGGTTCGCCATCGTCGCCGGCCTGTACTCATTAGGCTATCTATTGGCCCCCGCCAACCGTCGCCTCGATCTGAAAATTGATGCCCAACTGGACATGGCGGAGATCCTCCAGGCATTGGAGGCTCTGGCGAAAACAGTGCGCAAAAAGAAAGCGGCCAAGGAAGTCGTCACGCTAGTGGACAGCATCAAAGAATCCATCATTGAGATACTGCCATTCCTCGCCAAGCAGGAAGGCACGCCCTACGATGCCCATGTGATCCGGCAAACCGCGCTGGAATACCTGCCGGACATGCTGGAAACCTACCTGGCCCTGCCGCCTGCCTTCGCCCGCCTGCACCCGATGAAAGACGGCAAGACCGCCACGCAGATATTCATCGGACAATTGCAATTATTGGATGGGGAAATGAAAAAACTGGCGGTGGACATTCTCAAGGACGACACCGAGGCGTTGATTGTCCATGGCAATTTCCTGAGGGAGAAATTCCAAGGCTCCGGGCAAGATTGGTTGGGGTAGGGGGTAGGTTTAAATGAGTTACAGCGTTTTTAATTCCAATTGATTACGTTGTTTAAGTTTTGAAATCGTTGGCGGCAAAGGGTTGCCGCCCTACAGTCCTTGTTACGCAGTAGGTCGGCAATCCTTTGCCGACATGAGCGTAAATAAATAAATA
>CAIODU010000192.1 GCA_903857165.1 uncultured Methylococcaceae bacterium
TCGGCGCGAAGGAACTCAAAACCATCAACGCCACATCGGGAAGCATCAGCAATGTCTGTCATCTCTCGTAAGCCATCAACAGTCGGGTATTGTGCTACGAGAACGATCTCTCTGCCTCAAAAAAAGGCCAAAGTCGAGTGATAATCAACGCGATTATCAAGAGTAATACATCCTTGACTAATACCGGCGGTTCCTTTGGGGTGAAGCCGGAAGTTTCCTCTCTTCACTTCATTGCAGAATGTCTCGTCATCGATTTTTCCATCGACTGCGTAAAGGGCAAACCATTCGCCGTGACCATTGAGCAAATCGCGGAGTGCGCCAAAAAGCCCTCCCGATTGGCGATCAAAGATGTAGTAAGTGCCGGGAGGAATCGGCCCAACACCAACATTGCAGGCAAACTCTCGGCGATTCGCGTGAGCGCCTAGGCCAGAGAAGGCAGGGAACGACATCGCGCCACACTTTAATACACTCATTGGTTTGCCGTTGAGTTCGAAGGAGCAATCTATCATCTGTGATCTCCTTGTATAAAAGAAGGCAATAGCGAAATGCTAACGACTGCGTTCATCGTCCAGCACAGCTTTATCGAGCCGGACGATGAACGAACAGTTTGGCGAGTATGTTAAGCGAAAATATTGGGCTACGATAGATCCGATGTCAAAAACCCTCTCGGTTTAACAAGCCCCCCAGTCCCCGGTCTCGTTGGAAACACCAAGATGAACTTGAATTTCGTTAACGCGATCCGCTATTTTTGTTGCGAGGCAACCCTTAAATGCCGTCTCAAAGGCTGCGGTAGCTGCGCCGGGGCTTGCGAATATTGCAGCCAAAGTTGCCGCTCCTGCAGCTACTCCCGCACAATTTTGTACATCGCCCCACAGAGCATCGAGAATGTCGTCAGGCCCACAAAACTCTGCGTAGGCTACATAGAGTGAATCTCGGCACCTGAGTGTTGGCGATGGTGTACCGAAAGGGCCGTCGTTTGTCCATTCAACTTTACTTTCCCTTGGGCCATTCGTTGAGCCAAGTCTGTGTCTTTTGCATACGCTTGCCATTATTATCTCCTTCGATAGCCCTTAAAAAGGCGATGTCGTGGCTGGGCCGGAAGCCAACGATGCCTAACGCCCACGATCAGCGCCCCGCGCCACCCAACGGAACCTGAAAACACCAAGTCGCTTCGTGGCGCGGGTGCGCTGGATCGTGTTGTTAGGCAAGTATGTTAATTGAGAATGTCGGGCAACGATAAAGCCGTTGCCCGACCTACTTGGCTCGAACGGTGCGGTTTGTTCCTCGCCGCCCCCTACAACATTGCCGAATTACCGCACCTTGCCGCGTTGCCTATTTTGTTTTGCACGTTGGAAATGGATGAAATACAAAAGATGATGGAGCTTCATTTTTTGAGAGGTCAATAAGTGACAAATAACACCCTGATGTTGTTGATTTCTGTGTTATTTCGTAGCGATGATTTATCTCAGGGACGAAGCTAGCTAAATTTCTGCAAGATTGCGTTCTCATTGTAATAAAGCCGTCGTGGTATGGCCCGGCTCCATTATGAATAATGCTTGCTACAATAAAAATACGTTTGTTGGGCGACAACCGAACAGTTTCTTCGCTGCCAGAAGCCCAGCTAAACCCTGCAAGCCATCGTGCGGGCTCATTAGAACAGGTTTCATCAGTTACGACGGAGTATGTGTTCGCGGTAAATGCACCAGTGTGGCCAGATAATATATGCAATTGCGCTGAATCTTCTTCTGGTTTTGGTTGAATATAAAATGATGCGCAACCAGACATGGCAGCAGTAGAAATAACACATACAACAAGCACTAATTTATGAACGTTGTACACTTGCTGCTCCTTTGGTTCTAACTTTGTATTAGCTCGCGTAGGGCGCAATAGCGCAGCGTATTGCGCCGAATGTTGAACCATCGCCATGCGGCGCAATACGCTAACGCTATTGCGCCCTACGGCCCTGCCTAACGCCCCAATTAAGCGGCGAGGCGGACGAAGCCAGACGAAGCACCACAAAGCACAACCCGCGTCCGCTTGAATGGCGGGTTAGGCGGGCGGGCAGTGTACGGATGCCGACACGCCAACGAAGCCAAAAACCCGA
>CAIODU010000193.1 GCA_903857165.1 uncultured Methylococcaceae bacterium
GTCCGTGGGCACCATTTTCTCCATCCTCCGCGCACTTGGGGGAACCACCACCCCGACTGCCGCAGACTTCATGCAACCGGGCGTCAAGCAGGTCTGCGCGGGCTTCTGCATCTACGGCCCGACCACCATCATGGTGTTGACAACGGGCAACGGGGTCAACGGCTTCACCTTGGATGGGGACATCGGCGAGTTCATCCTCACCCACCCCGATATGCGCGTCCCCGAGGACACCGCCGAATTTGCCATCAACATGTCCAACCAGCGTTTCTGGGAAGAACCGGTGCTACGTTATGTGACCGAATGCGTAAAAGGCGTGGACGGCGGGCGGGACAAGAATTTCAACATGCGTTGGATTGCCGCGATGGTCGCCGAGGTTTACCGCATCCTCACCCGTGGCGGCATTTTCATGTACCCCTACGATACCAAAGACCCAGGCAAGGAAGGCAAGCTGCGGCTGATGTATGAGGCCAATCCTATGTCTTTTATTATCGAGCAAGCCGGCGGGGCGAGTTCCACCGGACGGCAACGCATCTTGGAGATTCAGCCGAAAAGCATCCACCAGCGGGTGCCGGTCATTTTAGGCTCGAAGAATGAAGTCGGGCGGATAGTTTCCTACCACTAAGTTAATGGGTAGGTTAGATCGGGGTTTGTGGGAGCCGTGCCCTCACGGCAATACTGTTGAATTAAGCCTATGCAACAGAATCCGTAGGGCGGCAACCCTTTGCCGCCGAGGGAAGAACAAGTTCATTGTCGGCATGGGGATGCCGACCTACTCCTTAATTCAACAGTATTGTGCCCTCACGGCGACTGAATAACTTGGAAAAACAGCTTTAATCCTACATCAATCAATAAGCCTTCGCCGCAAAGCCTTTAGGGACATCCAATTTGAATACCTCGTCTTTGATGCGCGCCGCGTAAAAACCTTCTCTCAACACCCGTCCCCGCAGGTCGGCTGACATATCCACCGCCGCAAGCACACCAAACACTTTCTTGTCTTTATGTTCGGGGAAAAACAGCCGGAAACGTTCGAGGATGCTGCGCAGTTGCTGGATGGCCTCTTCCCGTAGATGGCTTTTCACCTCCACCACATAGGCTTCGTTTATTTCGCCATTGGCATAAGCCAACACATCGATTTCCAGATGATGGCCATTTTTGCTGACGCGCACACTGGGGCTTATCACTTCCATTTTAAACTCCTTTTGCAGGATTTTTTGCATGGATGGCAAGGCCAAGCCTTCGGTGAAACTGCCGAATTTTTCCCCCAAGCCGCCGATCTGCTTACCCAGTTCGTTCAACTGCTTGTCTGTTTTCTTTTGCAGCATTCTCAACTCTTTGTCGGTTTCCTTGATTTGTTTGTCGGTTTCCTTGATTTGCTTATCGGTTTCCTTTTGTGCGAGGATTAAACTCGCGATCAGTTCTTTCAATTCTGTGTTGGTCATGGTCGTCGGGTTTTTGAGTTTGGTTAAGGGATGATGGCGGGGGCTTCGATGCGGCTTATTATCCACCGCTTCGGGAGGGATTGCCACCACTGCCATTAAGTCAAGCCGTCATACCGGCATGGACTGCCGGTATCCAGAACACAGGGAAGTGAATCTAGTTTGCCCTCCATGGCACCTAGGTTCCGGCTTAAGGGATTTTTTCTCACGCATTGATTTTCTATTACGTTGCGTCGTTGCGTGAGACCTTCTGTTTGCAGCCATCCGAACCACAGATGCTCCCTGCAAGGCCAATTAATAACTGATGTTACGCACCAAAGCGTTAAAGCTTAGTGCATGCACCCACCGGCAAAGGGTTGCCGACCTTACGGCATCGGAATCCCAAGCCCTAGCTTTGGAAGTCCTTACCGTAGCCTGGGAACCCCAAGCACCAGCTTGGGCATGGGGCCGATGGAACCCCAAGACAACATACCCAAGCTGGTGCTCTCATCGTTATACACAAGTCCTGCCGAGCCAAAAATGCCGATCTATTGCAACCCGGAGGGTTGCTAGCCAAAAGCCTAACGGTTGAGCGAAGCGACACCCCCGGATAATGCGGAAAAAGACCCACGACCCCGGAGGGGTCGCAGCAATTGGCCCATGAACCTAGGCGATCTTCCAAAAATGCTACAAATGCTAGGTTCAGACTGGTGGTATTCTAAGGCCGCGCCGAAAAGACTGCGACCCCTCCGGGGTCGATGTTTTATTCGGTTTGCCGTCCGGGGGTGTCGCTTCGCTCAACCCCCGGCTAATAGCTTGAACCCCTTCGGGGTTCTGCTGCTCCCACAACGACTTGTGTATAACGATGAGAGCTCTGGTGCTTGGGGTTCCCAAACCCTCCGCCTCCCCACGCTGGAGCGTACCTTGCCAGACAAAGCCTTGCCAAGGTCAGCGATATGCCAAACATTTACAATTTGCTGCGTAACATCAGTTAATAAATTTTAGGCAAAAAAAGAGGGGCGGTTGCCCGCCCCTCGTAAGCTACTTTGAGAATTACAGATTATGATCCGGGAAGATTATGCCTTGACGGCTTTCTTTTTGTTGGTTGCAAACCATGCCAAACCGGCGCTGCCGAACAGCCACATGACACCGGGTTCATCTACGCCGGAAACAACATCAGCGACAAAATGGATATTATATGTGCGCGGGTCATTAAAACTTAACGCATCGTTCACATCATTCCAACTTAAAGTCAAGATTTTATCATAATGTCCAAGGGCTAATCCTGACAAGATATTGGCTTGCAAGTTGCTTGTCCATTGGTTATCAAGCAAATTGAAATTGGCTGCACTACCCACGAAGGAGAAGAACCCGGCTAAAGCACTCGAATCAAATGGAGTGGCACCACCATGAAGCGTATCTGTATAAGCAGTGTCACCACCATTATTAGTTCCGCCCAAGTTACCCACGTTGAATGTGGTGTCTGTACCCGGAGTATAACCGACTAGAAATTGACCCAAGTTGATAGTAGTTACTGAAGTCGCACCTACTTTCAAGGATGGATCGGCAAAAGCCCAAACAGCACCTTGTACTCCAATGCTATTCTGCGGATTCAGTGCCGTTGTACCCAAGCCCGATGTTACATGCCCCGTTGTCGAACCCTCGGAACTCTGTGTCAAGCCCACTGTACCTGTTCTCAGTCCTGCAAGTGTCGTATCGACACCCACTTGCAGTGAGGTACGCGGCACAGCAGTAATCGTGTTAGACGTTTCACCCGCGTGGATGATAGCACCCAATCCTCCTACGCCATTGGCTTTAATCTGAGCATCACTCGTACTACTTCCTAATGTGGCTTTTAAATCTTCACCAAAACTTCCGTTTGCATTGTTGGTGACAGACACATCGGCCGCATTAGTGCCACTGACATGCTGAGCAGCCACTACAATCGGACTGCTGACCGAAGTCGGTGTTGCCAGATCGTAAGCATTCAAGCCAGAGGCGCCAACGGTTAGCTTTTGTTGCTCGGTAAAATTATTAACTACATTTACAGCATTTGTACCGGTCAAGCTGACTGCACCCGCCGCAGTCGATCCATCTGCCGTGTACTTCACTGACAAAGCGGCAGAGGATGCGCCTTGGGCGATACCGCCACCTTGCGCATAGCCCGTCACTGCCTCAGCCGATCCAGCACCCGCTGGGGTAACACCCGAACCACTTAAATGCGTATCGGCTACGCCAATACCCGCTCCTGTCGTCTGAACCGCACCACGGATAACTTGGTTGGTCGTGCTGGTGTTATCTATGGTATAAGTGACGGTTTTCGATATGGAAGTGTCAGTGGCAACGCCGTTTGCGACAAAAGAGGTCGAAGTATGAATATTGCCTGTCAAGTTAGCCGTCGTATCGGTCTTCGTTTGTGCTGAACCGGTAACGGTTATAGCTTGATCTTGAGTTGCGCCTGTTTTGGTGAAGACAACTGCACCCGACCCAGCGACATTGGTTGGAGCGGTAGTGCTAAAGGTGTTGCCGCTCCCAAAATTTACGTTCTTGTAATCTCTTGCAACATTGATGTTATCCGTGGCATTCTTTATATAAACCGCACTTGCCGAGGAGTTCTCAAGTGCAAAATTGTTTACATTGATTGTTGCCTGTCGAGTAGTGGTAGTACCCCCTAGAGTAATTGTACCTGTAGCGGTGTTGTCTAAAGTATCAGCAATTAAAGTGGGTTTATAAACTGCGAGACCCGCACCTGTATTCCCCATATTAATATAACCACTGTTACTGACAGTTCCATTGGCAACACTTAAGGTACCCTGTAAAGCTCCTGCTGTACCAGCAAAAGATATATCTAATTCCCCTCCTTGAGCAATTGTGACTCCATTTGAACCCGACCCAGATATGGTCAAAGTTCCTAATGCCGCCGATCCACCGCTTACTGTCAAAACACTGTTATTTGTAACCAAAACCGTATGAGCGACATCGCCTCCAGCTGCGTCAACAATATGCGCATTACCAAGAGTGCCATCACCAATAGTGGCACTATCCGCTGTAGTTGGCGGCCCCCCCACAGGCGACCATGTTGTACTTGTACTCCATGAATCATCGGCAGCCGCAGTGTACGCTGTTGCGGCATTTGCAGAGTTTGATGCCAACAGAACCAACCCTGCCGGCATTAACAATGCGAATTTCAGTGCTAGAAAAATTTTGCTATGTCTTGTTTTCATAATCTGCTTTTCCTCAAAGGTAGCATTTTTAAAATTGTTTGATGAATTTATAGCGTAAGCGGAACTTCACGTCAACTATATTTTCACTCCCCTCCAATCAAAAAATTTTGAATGCCGATTTCTTATCGCCGTCATCCAATTAATTCAATCGCTTAAGATCTGGTCGCTGCGTTCCCTGCCAGCTTGGGTCCTGGCTAATCGAGCCAGATCAAACCCCCTGCCATTGCCACGGCGAGTGCTTCAATCCCATTGCAATCGGCCTTGGTCATTCTACCACAGCCGAACCCGTGGCAGGAGGCGATGGGACTCAAAAATGCCGTCATTCCGGCATGGATGCCGGAATCCAGCCACAGGGATGTGAATCTGCGCCTGACTCAAGCACTGGTGCAAGCGGCATGTTACCGTCCATGGCACTGGATACCGGCATCCTAAGCCGGTATGACGAAGTCCTGGGCACTGGCTGAAGAATCTTGCCAATCAGCATACCTCCGACAAGTCGCGGAGGCTGACTTTGCCGGAAACACCCGCCAAGGCGGGCTTATTCCGGCCTACATTTGGCTTCTTTCGGAAGGTTATTTTTAACCAAATCCTTATGAGCAAGTAGCCCGGATGGAGCCGCCCTGCCTATGTCTGGAGCGTCAAAGCTTGCTTTGACATCAAGGCGAAGCCTTGACGGATACGTTGCCAAAGCAAGCTTTGGCGCTCCAACGCCAATCCGGGCCAAAGCAA
>CAIODU010000194.1 GCA_903857165.1 uncultured Methylococcaceae bacterium
TTCGTCCGCCGCGCCATCTGGGCTGGCAAGTATTTCGTCAACTCCAAAACCGGCAGCGACCGGTTGGAATTATCTTGCCGTGACTGGGATGCCTTGCTGGATCAACTCGCGGCGGTGGCTTAAAAAGGCCAAAGTCGAGGTATAGATGCCCGGCGTGTTTCCCGCCGGTGATGTCACTTGAACCATGCGGCTACCGGTGGGTGCATCGGCGGCAATGTCCAGAACGACTGTCATCGTCATGCCGTCCGCGCTGATCTGTTGTTGCGCATCGACACGGATGCCACTTGAAGGCAGCAGAGTGACCACGCCTTGATTCAGGTAACGACCACGAACGGTCAAGTTAACCCTCGTGCCGGGAGTGGCAAGGATCGGCGACATGGAATCGATGCTTGGCATCCCCGCCATGATTTGCACCACTGCCTTGGATGGGTCAGTGAAGGCAATGGCATTGCCGTTGGCATCGCTGACCCGTAATTTGCGCAAGCCAATCGCTGCATCGGGGGCGGTGTCGAAACCAACTTGTAGCTGGCTGCCGTCAGCGCTAACAATAACAGGACTGGCGGTAGTGCCTGTGTTAGGTGACAAAGCCACTTGCACGCCAGGGGGAAGCCCTTGCCCAAACAGGGTCAGTGTCGGATTGTCCCCGGCGACCCATGCCGTGGGGGATGCTGCCGTCAGTACTGTTCCTACCGTGACCCCCACGTTTGCGCTGGTTGCATTGTCTTGGCGGGTGACGGGCAAGGCATCGGCGGCGACTACCACGCCAACCGGGGCTGCATTGGCTGTGTTCGCGGCCCGGTAATCGGCGGTGATGAACATCGGCACACTGACGGATTGCAAATTATTGGAGGTGACAGACAAACTCACGGTGCCGATTTGCACGGGCTGAATGCTGATTTGCGCCGTAGTCTGACCGGCGGGGATGATTTGGCTGGCAGGCGAGACTGTCGCTTTGGTTGTGTCAGAAATGGAGAATGACAGCGTATTGTCACGATAGTCCGGCTTGGACAGGCGTACCGTGATGTTATGCGGCTTATTGTCGGGCGGCAATGCGATGGGCGTAGGCTCGACGGCGACAGTCGGTGGAGCCGGGGCTACTACCGTTAGCGCCATCGAATTCGAGAGCCGATATTGGCCGGGGTTGATCGGGTCAGGAAAGCGCACTTGTGCTTGCAATGTGCCAATCACCGTTTGATTCGGCAACGTGGCGCTTAACTGAGTGGCGCTGGTAAGTTGGGTGGGGACGGCGGCGGCATTGAACAATACCTCTGACCCAGCCAAGAAATTGCGTCCATTGACAGTGACTGTCGAAGGGCCCGCACCAGCCAAAACACTGTTGGGCGAAATGGCGGTTACTGCGGGCAGCATAGGCGTGACAGTGACGGCATTGGGAAGTGTCAATTCGCCCGCATCGGTTTGTAGGCGTAAATTGGCTGCCCCAAGCGCGGCATCTGAAGCGGCAGTCAGTTGGAAATTGGCTTGGCTACCCGAACTCCCGCTCGCCGTCAGTGTCAATCCAGCGCGGTCAAGCGAACCTGTGGCACCCTCCAGCCGGGTTCCGTTGACTCTAAAGTTTAGGGTTTGCCCCTGCTCCACTGTGTTGGGCGTAACGCTTAAGATGACGGGTGACACCCCAACCGACAAGATGCCGGCGCTAACCAGATACGGGATGCCACGCAAGCCCCACCGAACATTGCCGGTGATATCGCCGGATGGAACGCTGATGCCATTCAGCGTATTGCCCCTGGCCTGGTTGCCGACACCTGATGGCGAGGCCGCCAAGTCAATCGTGATCGCCGCGCCTAGCTGGTCGCGGATATTGAGATAGTTGAACACGGGCGATGAACCCTGCACGGCAAGCCCGCCGCCATGGGCAAACTCCACATAGTCCAGCCGCGTGTTGACGCTGCCGGGTCCGAACCCCCATTGCTTCCAGTCGCCGGAGGCGGGGTTCTGGCCTAGTCGGGCCTTGTCGGATAGCACTTGAATCGGATTTGCCGCCGTCCCTAGCGCACGGATGCTGCCGGCTTGGATGGTGAGGCTGGCGTTCGCCCCCATATAGACGGTTGCGCCCGCATCAATTGTCAGTGCCGCGCCGTTTTGAATAGCCACGTCGCCACTAAGCAGATAAGGCCCGTCCGCCACCGTCCAGTGTGCGTTGGACGTAATCGCCCCGGAGACTGGGGTTTGAGCTAGGGCGGGGGGGACAAATAGCAACAGAGCCAATAATATGGCAGTGACGCTCCAGCGTGGGAACCATGACAAACCGTCATTCCGGCATGGACTGCCGGAATCCAGACTACAGGGATGTTCCAGGCCCGAGCCATCCATGGAATCTGGATTCCGGCAGTCCATGCCGGAATGACGGCGTTTCTTGCTCATATCCAGCACTTGCACAGCCGACTGGTTACCGTCCATGGCCTGGATTTCGGCATCCCTGCCGGTATGACGGCTTGACTTAATGGTAGTGGCTGAAGGCATGTTGGCGAAATTCCTTAGATTAATCTGACTTCAAGCTCGCCCTGCACCCGGAATCGCTGTGCCAAGCCGACGAGGGAGTCGGCTTCGCCCTTTCCATAGCGGAAGGCCACATACTGTTCGGCCGGTTCCAGCCAGTGTTCTTTTTGCGCATCCAGCAACCGCCATGCCCCGTCGAAGTAAACCTCCGCCCAGTCGTGATAGCCGTCTGCGCGGAGCACGCTGTCGCGGTCGGTGACATAGCCGCTGACCCGGCGGGCCGGGAGGCCGTTGGCGCGGGCCAGCGCGACGGCCAGGCAGGCGTATTCCGTGCAGTCGCCGCCGCCTCGTAGCAGGGCGACCAATGCACCTAAAACGTCGGCGGCATAAGCGGTGTAACGCAGGTTCTGCCGTATCCAGGCATAAATCGCTTGGGCGGTGTCGCGCCCGGTCGGACGCTGGAGTCGCGCCGCCAACGCTTGGATGCGCGGATCGCCGGTTTCAATAAAGCGTTCTGCGCCCAGCCAGTCTTGCGGGTTCGGCAACAGTGTGGCTTCGGGTTCGTTCTTCAACAGGACATCGGCGGCAAGGGTTACAATTTTTGTCCCCAGCGGCGGAAAGCCGGGGAAATCCAGTTTTACGATTGCTTGGCCGAGGGCATCGGACAGCCTTTCGTGGGGCATGGACACATTAAGCGCGGCAAGCCTTTGCGTCGGGCCTTCGGCGGCGGGTACATAAAGCCATAGGGTTTGATCTTGCAATTCATAGTTCTTGGGATTAGTAAGGGAGACCGTGAAACGCAATTGGCGGTGGATCATTCCCGGTCCTGCCGCCAGCGCCAATGGTCCGTTGCCGAATGCCGCGCCGACTAGCAGTGTGACACCGGTTTTCAGGCAATCCCTGCGGCTTATCCTATTTTTTATGTTCGATGGCGGCGAATGCATTCGCCCGTCGGCGGTTCGCCCATGGGTGGCCAAGGCCACCCCTACGTTTGATCTTTGCAAGGGGATTGGAATCATGAGCCGCACCTTGGCTTTTTCGGGCCACGCGCTTGCGCGGCCCAGACGGCGTTTTGCTGCGCAAGCTGGCGGGTGTAAGCTTCAGCCGTGCCGGTGTAGGCCAACAGCGGTATTGGTTGGATGCCCTGACGTAAATCGGCCAGGCTTGCCGAACCGTCTGCGGCTGAAGTCACCAGCACCACGGCGGCCAGCGGTTTTTTGCCGCGCCGATTGATCGCCGTTTGCAGCGTCGCAAGGCTCGCATCGGGGATGGCCGTTGCGGAGGGCAATTCGGGCAACAGGCCTTGGCGTTCCGCAGACACTAAGACGAGATTGGCGTCGAAACGGGCTTCGGCCCACAATTCGCCCGGCCCCAACAGTCCTATCCGGGCAGGGTCGGACGCCCGCCCGAGAACCGCCTGCCCTGATGCCAGCCAGACCGGCAATCCGCCGCGCAATACCTTAGGTTTTTTGAATCCACTGGCCTTGAGCCTGGCGCAGTCGGCGTACAGTTCGCGCTCGGCCTGGCCGTTGCCGATCAATACCACGGTCTTGCTTCGCAAGTAAGGTTTGCTGCGCAATTCGGAGGCGGTCAGGTTCATCGCGCCATCGATATGGAAAGCCGCATAATCCGCCGCCGGGCGGACATCGGCCATTAACGTGTCGGGGCGCTTGAGCGGCCCGGACAACTCGGTGGGCGCAATGGCACAGGCCAGGTCGGGCCGCACCGTGTCCATCTTGGCGGGTTTGGGCGCTACTTGGGGTGTCGCGTCCTTGCGCAGACATTCGCTGGAAGCCGGTTGGATATTGCTTAACGCGGAAGGCAAAGAAACGTTGGGCGGATTTTGCCCTAGTGCATTGCCGATAGTAAAAAGACAAAAATACAATAGGTTGATGACCCGATAACGGCAATCCTTGTTGATATGTCGGCTAGTCTCTATGCACGGCTTCACTGCCCCACCTTCACACTTATGTTGGCTGTGTTATTGGTGTAGCTGATCTCTTTCGGCAGTTTGGTGATTGTTGCCGTATTAGTCAGCACTCCGGTGATATTCGGCGCGACTACGGGAATTTGAATAATCCCACCGAGGCTAGATCCGCCCGCCAATGGCAATTGACCAGTGTAGCTGCAAGCCACCATGCTCCGGGCTGCGTTGACCATGCATTGCCAGCCAGTCGGTTGGACGGCAGGCCAGCCCGCCTTGACCGCCATGCCTTGCGGCAGGATATTTTGCAGGATGGGTTTACCCGTCATATTTCCCGCGCCAACTGCATTGTCCACTTGCAAGGTAATGGTGAATGTCTCGCCTAGGCCAACCGAGGGCGGATTCGCGGACAGGGTGATTCCGATATCAGGAATGGCTGGGACAACGTTGGTGACGAAGCCAAAATTGACATTGCCAAAGGCTGTAGAACCAAGCGGATGCAGATCAAATGCACGGCTTAGTATCCCATTGGTGGAGCTCGGGGTGATGCCGATACCCTGATCGCGATTCATGGCCCAAGGGAATGCTGTCGCATCGTCTGTTATGCTGCTCACCTTACCAAACAATGGACGGGTTCCGAAGCTTTGGGACAAGAAGTTCACTGGCAGTACTTGCAGTTGGTACAGCTTGCCAGTGGCATTGTCCGGTACATCGGTGAATTGATAAACGCCACCACCCGCCGTGAACCGATCCTCTATGGTAGCGCCATTCGAATCCACTGCTTGGACACAGTTCGCACCATTGCCATCACACAGGAGCAAATGCAGCAAGACACCATTGATGCCGGTTTCCCCCAATGCCGGCTCATAGAGTCCATTGTTATTGGCATCCAGCCAAGTCAACCCGCCAATTGTGTAAAGCGAGACTACCGGGGGTTGCAGATAAGGCACTACATAGTTGCTTACCGCTTTCACTGTTGCGGCACGTCCAATTGGCTTGCCGGTTGCTTGGGCGGTGTTGTCTATTGGGTTGGCTTCACCCTCAAGCACCACATGGGTTGCGGTGCATACCATTTGCGCACCCGCATTGAGTGTGGAACCCTGGACCGGCAGACAGGCACCCGTCGCGCTCAGTGCCGATCCAAGCTTGTCGTCAGTGAGCGTGACGTTGGTCAGCGCAACGGCACCGGTGTTGGTCGCCACCAGGGTGTAGGCCAGCGTGTCGCCGACCGACAGGCCAACCTGCCCCTGGTCAATGGTCAGCTTCGCCGTCTTTAACAGTTCGAGCGAGGCCGGTTCGCCGCCGTCCAGTTCCCGCGTGTCGTTATCCGACACCGCCTTGCCGGCCGGGTCGGTGGCTGTCGCCACGGCATGGTTGACCAGCTTGCCTGCCGTCAAGTCGGCCGCTGTCAGGCTATAATCGGGACTGACCGTGCAGGTCGTTTGCTCCCCGACGGGCAGGGCCGTTAACGGGCAGTCGATGCTGTAGTCCGGGTTGGGCAGCAGCGGGTCGGTGACTTTTATGCTGCCAAGCGTCACGATGCCGGTGTTGCGGACGATGAAGGTGAAGCCCACCGTTTCGCCCACATCAAACAAGCCATTGGCGCTGGCATCTTTATGTATTGCCGTTTTGACCAGATTGATCTGACCTCGGGGAGGGGCGTTGTCCCAGATGCCAGTCGAGACCGATTGCACGGGTGTGCCGTCCGCTGCCCTGCCGAGGGCCGTGGCGGTGTTGTCGATCCGGCCTATGCTGGCTTCCGACGCCGTGACAGTGTGCTTGCCGGTGCAGTTGGCCGATTCGTTTGGCCGCAACAGGCTGTTGAGTCCGACTAGGCTGAACGGATTGTTCTGGCTGGTCAGCGCGTTGCAAGCCAGCGAGTTGGCATCCAATTGCATATCGGACAATGCCACGGGTGTCAGGTCGGTGTCGCCACGGTTGGTCAGGGTGAAGGTGTAGGCGAGTTGCTCGCCCGCTTGGGCCTGCCCGTCCACGCGCACGGTTTCGTTCGCCGATGGCAGCGACACTTTCTTCACCAATTCAATCGCCGGATTGGTCGGCGTGACTTGGACTTTGCCGCAGTTCGCCAGTGCCGTTCCAGGACAGTTGACAGCGTCAGGGGTTTGTCCGTCGCCGGTGATGGTCGCTTGGTTGGCCTGGACCCCGGAGGCGGTTGGAACCGCCGTCAGCGTGACCGTCTGGCTACCCACCGGCAGCGGGTCGGCATGGTTGCAGACCAGTGTCGCGCCGTTGCCGCCCTGGAGCGGTTGCGTCGTCGAAACAGTCGGTGCGCAAACCCATCCAGCCCCTGCCTTCACATTGACGAGCTTGATTCCAGGCGGCAACACATCGGACACCTGAACTTGCCCGGTTGTCGGGTTGCCGCTGTTGGTAATTGTAAGCGTGTAAGTGAACGGCTGGCCCACTGCCGGTTGGCTAGTGCTTGCCGCCTTTTCAATCCTAAGATCGGGAGGGATGACTTGAGCCGCGACGGCAATGGCGACCGTGGCGGTGTCGCATAGGATGCCATTTGGACTGGGCAGACACACTTGATAGGTGAAGCTGTCGGGGCCGCTGAAGCCGGATGCCGGGCCGTAGGTGAAGCTGCCATCCGGGTTGACCGTGGCGGTGCCATGGTTAGGTCCTGCCGTCTTGCCAAAGGCCGAGCCGTTCGGATAGAGGTCATTGCCCGCCACCGTGCCGTTCAACGAAATGCCGTAGGCGGTGTTGAAGCTGTCACTGACCGCATGCGGGCCCTGCGTGATGCCGAAGTTCTGACCGGCGAGGGTGGCGACACCTAGCTGGATGTGCAAGGTGCCGTCTATCGCGCCATCCGGTGTGGCGTTGCTGTTCTCACCTGTATTGCCCCAGCCGGCCGGCAGGCTTGCCGTGGTGCTGCCTTGCGGGTTGGCCGACAACACTAGGGTGTAGCCGGCAGCGGGGGTCAGGGCCAGGGTGTAGCCACCATCCGCACCGACTGCGGAGGTGGCGACTGGGAAGCCTGCGTTCACGGCAGTGACGTAGAGCATGCCACCCGCATTGACACCCGGTTCGCCGCCGTCTTGTAAGCGGTCGAGGTTCGTATCTTGGAACACGGTGCCGCTGACGGTCACTGACACAGGCTGGGCGACCGTGACGTTAAGGTAGGCGTTGGCCGAATGGCCGAGGCTGTCGCGAATCAGGTAGGGCTGCGCCGCCGTCGTGCCGGTGTAATTGAAGGATGGAGTGAATGTGACCGTGCCGTCGGCATTGACCGTCCAGACGCCTTCCGCCGTGCTTAGGTTTTGCTCCACCGCCGCCGTGGCCGGATTCAGGTCGAGGGTGGTCGGGTTGAGTGTCGCGCCGGGGCTGGCCGTGCCTTTGCCGGCTGGGGCTAAATTCACCGCACTGTTGAATGGCGTGTTGGCGCTGTCGCTGAGTGCAGACGGCGGGGTGGTCGGGTTGACGACTATGCCAATAGTGGCTGTCGCCACCAGACCGCTGCTGTCGGCCACCGTGTAGGACAGCGGGGGTGAACTGCCGGTGAACGGCTTGCCGCTGCCCTTGTAATCGCCGGTCGGCACGAAATTAACCGTGCCGTTCGAATTCGCGGTCCAACCGCCTTCCGCCGTGGTGATCGTTCCATCCAATTGGTTTGGCGTTGCCGGGTCCAGATCGACCTTGCCCGGAACCAATACCTGGCCGGTGCCGGGGGTGTCGTTGTCGAGGATGGCTAAGGTAATTGGAGTGGATGGCAGGGTCGAGCCGCTGTCGTTTTGCGCCAAGGGGGTGACACCGCCCGTCACTGCAAGCGTGATGGCGGACTGTGCGGTCTTGCTAGAGCTGTCGGCGATGGCATAGTTCAGGGTGGCGATGCCTGTGTAGGCAGCAGCCGGTGTAAATGTCACCGTGCCGTCGCCATTCGACTTCCATGTGCCTGCGGTTGTGGCTAGGGCGGATTGCACGCCGTCAATGCCGGTGTCGAGGTCCACGGAGGACAGGCTCAGGGTCTGGCCCGGACCGGCCACGTCATTAAGCCTGATGTCAAGGGTAATTGGCGTGTCGAGCAGGGTCGAACCCCCATCGGGGTTGGCAACCGGCCCACCGGTGGCTGCATCCCCAGTGGGGTTGCCGGGCCCGGTCACGGTCACGGTGAGGTTGGCCGTGTTGGTCGCTTGCCCCAGATTGTCCTTGACCCGGTACGTGATCGTACACAGGCCGGTGAAGCTGGGCAGGGGGGCGAAGGTGACGGTGCCGGACGGGTTCGCCGTGAACGTGCCTTCGCCCGCGACTATGCGGGTTGTATCCATAGCCGTTGTTGAAGTGTCGAGGTCTATCGCGGCCGGGTTGAAGCTGGACGCGCCAGCAGCGAGGCTGTCGTTGGCGAGGACGGCCACGGTGATGTTGACACTCTTGCGGGTGGTCGCGCTGTCGTTGCCTGCGGCCGGGGGCGCTACATCGACGGCACTGGCTTCCACGGTAATGGAGGCCGATTTGGAGGCATTCAGCGCGCCGTCGCTGGCCGAGTAGACAATCAGGTAATCGCCCGCCGTGCTCCGTGCAGGCGTCCAATCGAAGATTGCGCGGGCCACCCCGGGGGCTTGCGGGTCGGCGGCTTGCGGGGTCAGCTTGGCCCCTGTGGGCAAGGGGGTTGCGGAAAGCGTGACCGGCTTGCCGTCCGGGCTGCTGGACTCCACTAGGAACGACACCTGTTTTTGTTCCTGGGTCGTGCGGTTCGGGATGGACTGGATGACGGGCGGGCGGGAGGCCGCGAGCGGGGTCTCGAAGCGGGCATCGTACAGACCCGTGCTGTTCACATCAAAGAAATTGACCCAATAGTCCACCTGCTTGTTTTGTTCGTTGCGGGTCTTGGAAAGCCAGAGGTTCTCCGCCCCCATCACCTTGCCATCCGAACGCACCATCTGCCCCAACACCTTCTGGCCGTTGAACGGGTCGGGCCGCTGCACATAGACAAAGCCCGCCGTGGCTGGGAAACTGAGGCGGTAGCTGACCGTGCCGCCGGCATTCGAGCCCGCCGTCAACACGGCCTGGCTGCTGCGGTCGGTGACTTCGGTGTCGGTGCTGTCAGACTCGTACACCCGTATCACATCGCCGTCATAAGCCAAAAAGTCGCGCACGGCATCACGCCCCGGCAAATCCACTCGCACGTCGCGAATCAAGAAATGCGGGTTGGTCGCTTGCAGGATCGAGGTGAGGGAACCGCCCAACTCGTCGGAATGGCTGAACTTGGCGGTGAACTCGGTGAACTTCCCGGCCAGCGTGGTTTCCATGTTCCAGCGGCCCATCTTGCTGGCACCGGCGGCGATTTCGCCAAAATTGATCAGCAAGGTGTTTTGCGCCGGTGCATCGTCCACAAAGCTGCCGGTGAGTATGAAGTTAATCAGCAAGCCTTGGTTGTTTTCGACGATCTTGGGCTGGGCCGAGTCGATTTTTAAATTCTTGGCGGCGGCATAGCCCGTGTTTTTGACGCGCACTCCCAAGGTGAAGGGTTCGACCGCCTCGATGGCGGGGGTCAGCGGGTCGTCGGCCCAGACATTCTGGGTGAGGAAGTAGTCCAGCGTCAGCAGCGGCAGCGGCTTGACGGTGATGACATCGGGGGAGACCTCCAGCACGGTGTCCTCGCCGCCAAACCGGTAGGTGAGCGTCGCGCCCCCACCAGATACTTTTTACCGAGGGGATTGGGGCCTGCGGAACCCGGCGCGGGGATCAGCAGCCAGTCGATGGTTGAAGTGGTCTTCGGGGCGACGGTCCCTGTGCCGTCCACCGCGTCAATGTTCTGCTTGCCGGACAGGCGCAGGAAGAATTTGGCGGACAGGTCGTTGGGGTTGTCGGTGACGGCAACCGGGATGCCGTTTTCGTCGGTGACTTTCACGACCACCGAGACGTTCTCAATCACGCCAGTGTCGGTGGTGTTGTTGATCTTCATCGTTGCGTCGAACGCTTGGCGTTCCAGCGTCAGTGATTGCAATATCTGTATCTTCACTTGGGCGCAGACAGTTTCTTGCGCTTGGGCCGACTGCGGGGCGAACCCTGCAAAGCACAGCAGCAGCAACCAGAATAGCAGCCAAGCAGAACCCCTTCCCGTTGACAGGGCCAGTTCCGACGGCGGGTGTCGGGCAATTGCGATGTTCATCGTGCGAAGTCTGGCAGTCGCATCATCTTCGGCCTCGATAGATCCTTTCAAATATCGCAGTCACGAATTCAACCATCCCGGAACTGCCCTTCTCAAATCTGGTACAACGCATGAAGCAAAAATAGTGGCAAGCGTTCCAACGATGGCAAAAGAATCATGCCGACCATTTACAGTCGTTAAATCTCCAGCACGTTTGCCATTCTTTGGGCAAATGTGGTTACCAGATTGCTTGGCTTAGTTTTGTAGGCGGCAGTTTTTGGACAATTTCATAAATATATCTAATGTCAGCGTCTGCTAACGACTACAAAATTTAGTGCATTAAAGTCATACCTGTCCAAATTTGTCAACTGATTATTTTTTTAATTATTTTTTTAGTGTTTCAAGTTAACTATGATAATTGTTCTTGTTTAGATTTATTGTAGGCAGCAGAACAAATACATAGAGTTTGGCAAATCAATCCTCTTGATTTCATATTTCCTTTGTTGGCCTCATTCAACTTTATTTCTGGACATTTCTGTCAATTGTCTATGAAATATTCGCGGCAAAGCCAAAGCCAATCCACTAAATTTTGGCGGTTGACCAGATGTTTAAACTCTCAAAACAATTAGGGAATCCAATGCGTACCAAAAAAGAATTGATCGAAGCCCTCGCGGATCGCACCCAGCAATCTAAAATTGACACCGAGGCATTCATTGACGCGCTGGCCGAGTGTTTGCACGAAACTCTGGCCCAAGGCAAGGAGGCAATTTTGCCCGGAATCGGAAAATTCACCGTGAAAGAGAAGCAAGCCAGGACGGGCAGGAATCCGGCGACGGGCGCGGCGATCCAGATAGCCGCCAAAAAATCCCCTGCGTTTAGCGCGGCAAAGGCATTGAAAGACGCAGTTGGCGGGGGTTGAATGTAGTACGCGATGTCACAGCGTTTCTTGACTGGTTGCCAATCCTTCGAATTTGCGGGATCGCAACGGGCAAGCTTTGCGGAGATTTCACTTCGGCCCCGCAGCCCATCCCTCCGACTCGCTTTGCCTGCGTATACCGTTCACATCCAATGGCGCGAGTCGCTGGACATTCCTGTCCAAGGTGTTTGTCCGGCTGCCGTCGATGTTGAAATGGCTGCCCTGCCCGGTCAGCTTGTCCAAGTTGAGTTTTTCCAACGCATTGCCCGCCGTGGGCAACCTGTTGGTGGTTTGCAGGATGGCGATCCACTGGTCCTTGTAACCCTGTCCCAGTCCACTTCGTCCAGCCGGTTGATCGGGATGCCCTTGCAATCCGGCTGCTTGATGTCGCCGTAGGAATACCTAAGCTGCGGGCGGATTTGCTCTTGGAGGATGCGGGCCAGGGGCGAGGAGTAGCAGCAGTAGCTTTCCCGCTCTTCCACACAGCTTCCGAACACCTTGGTCTGGCAATACGACCCAAGATAGGTGCAGGACTTCAGGCTTTTCTTGGCGGCGAGTTCGTATTCCTTCTGCTCGCACTGCCAGATCAACTGCACAATGAGGACCAAGATTTGATAGA
This sequence comes from uncultured Methylococcaceae bacterium, assembly GCA_903857165.1. Classification (GTDB taxonomy): domain Bacteria; phylum Pseudomonadota; class Gammaproteobacteria; order Methylococcales; family Methylococcaceae; genus Methylumidiphilus. The sequence continues at coordinate 12,029 of CAIODU010000194.1, forward strand.
CGGCATAGGCGATCATCACCACGTTCAGCAGCGAGCCGATCATCGCCCCGCCGCCGCCTACTTCCAGCGTGGAGCCGGTCACGCCGGGGTTTAACGCGCCCGACTCGGAAAATGCGGCTGACCCCGCCGAACTGAAGATCAGATTGCCCGCCGTGCTGCCAAAAGTCTCGCCCACCCAAGTGGCGACCTGCTCCATCGCCATGCTGGAAAACTGGTCGATCAGCGAATCCTTGAGGAAGTCGGTCGCCACCGACGAATAGCCCCGGTGGTCCGCCGCGCTGCCGACAGTGTTGGTCACCGCGTCCCAGGCACTGACGACCGGCGTTCGCAACACTTCCCACGAACCGCGCACGACATTGGTGGCATCCAGCCGCATCACCGCGTTGTCAACCTGGCTGATGCGGGTCAGCAAGTCAATGTACTCCCCGATGCCAATGGACTTCGGCGAGTTGCAGCAGTCCACCGAAGTCACCAGCGCCCCCACCGTCTTGCAAGTGCCGCCTTCGCCCTTGAACACCGTGGTTGTAATGGACGCGGACGCGGGCGTAGCCCTCGCCGCCGTTGCCCACCAGCACCTTGACCATTAAAGTAAGCTGGCCCTTTGATTTAAGCAAGCCGGTGACATCAGCGATTGCGGAATGTTCCTCAAGACTTGAGACATGGGGGGGGATGTGGAGTATCATTGCTCAAGCCTTAAGGAACGCTCCCCAAGTCCCAAGGAACGCTGAACAGCGTGGGGGAACTTATTGTGAGAAGATGTAACAGCTATTCCGTCATTCCGGCATGGACCGCCGGAATCCAGACTGCATGGATACTTACAAATTCAATCCCCCCTTGATAGGGAAGTTTGTTTTTTGAATTTTTAGTCATTCAGGATAAAGCAACGATGCCTACCAGTTCATACCTGCCCAAAGACGACAGCGGCAAGGCCGATTTGCTCGATCATTTATTTTCTTTTCACCCCGCGCTGCGGGGTGAAAAGAAAATATTGCACATCATCGGCTCGGCTTACATCATCGACCCTAGCACTTGGAAGCCGGTGTTAAGTAGTTTGCTGTAAGCCGGACACCCCGACCCCGCCCCGCTCCCTCCCCCCGGAACCAGTGTGGTGTGGAAGTACAAGGCGATCTACCGCTACCATGACGAGCAAGTCGGGGAATGGAGCGATGTGTTGAGCGTGGTGGTGGGAGGATGATTAAGTAGGTCGGCATCCTTATGCCGACTTGCACAGCCAATTAGACTGGTTCTCAAATTCCAGTTTGGGAACCAGAAAAAATATTTATAAGGAATGTTCTTATGCCATCTATAGATGTGTCGAAGTTTCAGTATTCTGGTGTTTACAATCGAATCGAATTTGAGGCTGAATTTGTAAAACAGTTTTCAAAAAGTCCTCGTTACAATAGTGGTGCAATTCCAGACTTGTTTTGTCTCCTAGATTTAATTGAAAAAGACAGAGATATGACGGATATCCGTTGGACAGCTTATCTATTAGCCACTATAATGTGGGAGACAACTTCCCCGCATAGTATTGAAAAACCCGCACTCAACAAAAAAAGAAAACCACTCCACGATAAAAATGGGAAGCCTGTCATGGTAAAGTCATGGTCTTGGCTCATTAGCATGTCACCAGTTGATGAGGTGGGCCATGGTAAGGGTCGAAAGTATCATGAGCCAGTTAAGGTGAAATTGTTGCCTGATGGAAATGCGCGCATAACTGAGCATGACGGCGATCAGTTTAAAGTGAAACCGGATGGCAGCATAGTTAACTTGACAAAAGGGGCTAAACTTGGTGCAAAGGATGGAATATCTGCTTCCCCTGTTTATGAAAACGACGATGGCACTGAGCATGTCTATTATGGGCGCGGCTATGTGCAGCTTACTTGGTGGTCCAATTATGCCAAGGCAGGTGCAGAAATTGGTTTGGGATTTGACCTTTTGCTTGACCCCGAACGGGTGAAACAACCAGAAACTGCTTATACACTCATGTCTTATGGGATGAGAAATGGAAAAATTTTTGCTAATGGACATTCATTCAAAGAATATTTCACTCAGACGAAGACAGACTATGAAGGTGCTCGCGCAATGGTCAATGGTAGTGACCATGCAGCGGATATAGCCAAGATAGCCCGTCAATTCGAGGCAGTGCTGCTAAAGGCAAAAGTAATCACTCCAACCCAAGCAAAGACTAAATGATACATCCATGAAACTACTTGCGATGTATTTATCTCATTATTTTCCTAGAAAAATTACTTTATTCTTGGTGTTATTGATTCTGGAATTAGGCATAGGCTATTCTTATGCAGATGAATCAACACAAGACATTACTTTGCGCTGCGGATGGTTTGACAATCCTTCACCAAACAATGCGTGGCTGAATGATAAGGATGGCGAATGGACGGTTTCAATCCAAGGAGGGCATCAAGCCAAGGGGGAATGGCCGCAATTCAAAAGATTGCAATGGGTGCGAACAGGTTCGGGTAGTTATGGTTATGGTTGCGTATGTATGAAAGTGCGAGCAAATGCAGAATCGCAGGAGATCATCCAGATTATTTCCGCAACGGCAAAGTCCCTTTCAGCCTGTCGTCAGGATAAGGTGCTTAGAGAACCGGAAAATCCGCTAAAATAAATTTGTCGGTGGACTGCAATGACGGCAACGGCTTTGTCTTCCTCATCATCAACACCGAGCCGAACACCACCGACCCCACCCCGCTACCTTCCCCCGGCACGAGTGCGGTATGGAACTACAAAGCCATCTACCGCTTCCACGACGAACAAGTCGGGCAGTGGAGTGATGTAGTGAGTGTGACTGTTGGGGGGATAGGCACTTTCTGAGATATACCTGCCTAATAACTTGGCATATTATAGTGCATGATAAGAATCATTAGGCGGGTTACCATAAATTACTATTCCGCCCTTTCGAGCATCATTCGATGTGACCCCCCCTTTTGCATTCGTCACGCTGTAAATGGGATAAAAGAAGGGAAACCTTACAATTTCCTTGTTCAACAAATGGGAGCAGCTATGAATTCCGCCTGGAGTATTCTAATCGTTGCTTTGCTGGTGACAACCACGCAGGCTCACGCCAATGTCAGCATTCGGTGCATAAAAGACAATGGGACAACAGTCTTCAGCATGAATTGCGAAGCCAACGGAGGACATTGGGTTGTTTGGAATAGGGAAGTATTAACTCCAGATGACATAAAGGAATCCGAGGGCCGCATCGCCGAAATTAAGGATCGACCAAGACTTGAGGCAGAAAAACGTGTCAAAGCCGAAAAGGATAAGGCCAATAAAGATGCTGCCGAACAAGCCAGATTGCGGGAGGAGTTGGCGGCAGAGCGTGAAAAAGCGGTGGACAAGGAAGCTGCCCAAAAAGCTCTAAACGAACGGCGCGATTGGGTGCGCGGGATGCGTACAAAAGACCCGAACATCGAAAAGCTTATGGTTTTAAAAGATCGATGGGATGAGAGCGTCTTACTAGCGTCTTCGACGCCACGTATAGCTTTGGCGGGGCCGGTTAGCCGTCTGCAAGATTTGAAGGATCAAGCAGCAACACTGGTGGTAGCAGTGTGTTATGAGAAGGCGCGAGGCAACCTTATTATGCTCATGAAGTCCGAGATTTTTAAATTCCTTGCTTTTATGCAGGAAGACAAGAAGACGGCTTCCACCATAGGCAATCTTTTAATCGACTTAGAATATGATTTTTACGCGGCAATTCCGGATCAGTGCTAGAACATTTTAACGCGGTAAGATGCGGTGAGAAACAAACCGTAACGTTCGCGAAATCTTTGCCTAACTGTGCGATCCACCCGACCCGCGCCCGCAAGCTGTTTCGTGTTTTCAAGTTTCGTAGGGCCGTAGGATGCGCTGAGGAACGAAGCGCATCAATCGAGGAAGATGCGCCTCCTTCGTCGGCACATCCTACGCGAGCCCGCGTAAGGCCGTAAGGCGGAACCTAAGGACGGGTTCCGCCGAATGATGTTGGCCCGGTCGTTCAGATTCGGCGGGTAATTACTTGTGCCCACCTGATGTATTGATAATGAGGAATGTACAATGGAAAAAATTGAAATACCCTTGGCACAAAAGCTTGATTTAATGGAAATGCTCTGGGCTGATTTAAGCAAACAATCCTTGGATTCCCCTGATTGGCATGAAAGCCTATTGGCGGAGCGAGAAGCCGCGTTGCTTGATGGCCGCTGCACGTTTTCCGATTGGGAGGAAGCCAAACAAAGAATAAGGCAAAATGTCTCGTGCAAATAAAAATCTTATCCTCTGCTGAAAGCGATCTTGAAGAGGGGTATGTATTCTATGCGGCAAATTCGCTTGAGTTAGCGGATTATTTTCTGGATTCCCTTTACTCAGATATTGGTTCTTTAGCTATCTACGGAGGAATTCACCCAATTGTATTTGGATACTATCGGTTGGTGTCGAAAAGATTTCCTTTTGCGGTTTACTATCGAATGTCTCAGAATGTCGCTCTAGTGATGGCGGTATTGGATTGCCGTAGAAATCCCAGTTGGATACATAAAAGACTTATGCAAAATTGAATGTTTCAAGCAAGCGTAGCCTGGATGAAGCATAGCGGAATCCGGGAAACGATAACCCGAAAACCCGGATTCCACTTCGTTCCATCCGGGCTACTAAAACCACCATGAAACACCGCATAGACCCCAAGATAGATTGTGTATTCAAGGCATTGCTTGGCTCGGAGGAAAACCGCAATCTGCTGGTGCATTTCCTTAATGCGGTATTGGTTGATGATTTTTGATCGTTCCCACGCTCCGGCGTGGGAATGCATGTTTAACCGCTCCTGCGATACTCGGACGCGGAGCATCCGAGGCTGGATTCCCGTGCCGGAGCATGGGAACCATCACATGATGAATGTTTGGAATAATTGAAACTTTATTGGAAGGAGAAGCAATGCAATCCGATGCCCAACTGCTAAATAGGATCAGCGTGGATAGCGAAACCATGGCTGGAAAACCCGTCATCAAA
>CAIODU010000195.1 GCA_903857165.1 uncultured Methylococcaceae bacterium
TCGCCTTGCTGGCCAGTGTCATCGACACCTGCCGCCGGCGCGGCCATTCCCCCTGGGAATACTTGCAAACCGCCATAACCCGTCGGCGCCAAGGATTGGCCCTCTTGCCATTGCCGGTGTAGGGGGGTGAACGCTTACACTCGCCGATACTGGCTTGGATTTTCTGCGCCATCTTCTGGTAAACATCATCGCTGAAATCCGAATAATGGGAGAATTTCAGAATGACCAATTCACGATGGCCCTCGCTCATGAAGCGATTGACGTCGGCAAGCACGTCCGAAAGCTTTGGTCCTTGGATTCCGCCGTGATAGATATAGAACTCGCTGCCATCCCACCCAGGCCGCAAATCAAAATAGCGAATGCCATAGGCAAGCTGGTCATAGAGGCTGAGGTCTTGGGTTTTCCCTAACTGTGCAATGCCAGACAAGTACATGCCCGAGTCGTGCGAAGCCGGTAACGTAAGCTGTTTCAGGGATAGGTTTTTGAGCTTGGGCAGATTATCGCGCATCCAATTGGCTCGGTCGGCAAGCAGCGAGGTGGAGTACCAAAGATTCATGTACATATCAGATTTATGGACTTGAATCGCCAATCCGCCTGCACAGGCTACCGAGAGCTCGCTGCCTTGATCAAATTTGGAACTGCTGCCAACCCAATCAATCCTATCACCGTTGACCCGCCCGACGCGCTGATACACTGAGCCACCGCCGAGGAGTTTATGCATTTCGATGACCGTTCCGTCATCCGTAACCGCCACCGAAGGGTCGTCGCCATGGCCGTATTGGATGCTGGCACCCCAGACAATGAAATCGTCGCTGATCTGGCCCACGTGGTACCACAATCCGTCATTGGTGTTCAAGTGTGATCGATGCACCTCTACCACGATGCCTTGGTTGTTGATCGCTACAGAAGGGTTTTGGCCGTCGTCGTAGTTCTGGCTGCTGCTCCAGGTGACCTTGTCTCCCTGCAAATGACCCGCATGATACCATAATCCTCCATTCTTATGCGACTTATGGACTTCGACCACTACGCCATTGTCGTTCATCGCTACCGAGGGAGTCATGCCCGAGTCGTATTTTTGGCTGCTTTCCCATTTAACGGTGTCGCCTTCCACCGTGCCCACGTGATACCAAAGCTCGTCTTCACTCTTTGAACTATGCGCTTCCACGATCTGGTTGTGGCGATTGAGGGCGCATGAGGGTCTTGCGCCGGTGTCGTATTGTTTGCTGTCGCTCCAATTAACATCCGCTTTGCTGACAGCGCCCACGCGATACCACAGATTGTCGTAATGCTGAGCCTTGTGTACTTCGACAATCACGCCATTAATGTTTGCGGCGACACTCGGCTGAACGCCGTCATCGTATTGGAGAGCCAGGCCGAAAAAAACGTCTTTCATGATTTTTGCCTCTTGCTTGGAACGTGGTTATAAAAGCCAGGGTAGGACAGTTGGAGGTATGGACGCATCTACTTATCCTGCCGGCTAGGTTATGGGGAATAGACTTTCGCGTCCCCTATCCATATCGATGCGACCGGAATGTTCCTTTTCATTGCGCAGGACTATAGGCTAGGCTGAAGTACAAAGCCCATCAACTGCAAACTATGACAAGGGAAAGCTTATCACAGGCGCGGCATTCAATGTCGGCTGCTTGCTCTGGCAAAAAAGGCCTTTGAGAAGACAGCCCAGACGGGCGTTGCGCCCGTCCGATTATCTAGGCGGAGCCCTTTGACCGCTTTTTACAAAGCGGTCAAAGCGGGAGGGCTGGCTTATTGTTCCAGCCCGTAGGATGCGGTGAGCTTTAGCGAACCGCATCAATCGCGAACGATGCGGTTCGTTCCTCACCACATCCTACAACAGCATGGTTTTAGCGCATCTTACCGCGTTGGTTCAAATGTCTAACGTTCCGCATAACCGGCTGGCAATGGAGCGTAGCGGAATTGCCAGTCCGTGTTGATGCGGTTGTTAGGCAGTCACGACGGTCGGTGAGCATTAAAGCATTGGCACCTCATCCTTTGACCCTCGCAACTCCATTCTTCCTTCAATGAACCACACATCAACAAATGGGGTCTCTCGCACCCGGATCTCCTTTTGCTCCCTTTGACCGCCCTCCACAGCAACTCCCAACTTAACGACAGATTCCTCCACAAGAACCTCAACTGCGTCCGCGAAGGAGATAGTTAAGTCCGTAGTGACTCCGGACCTACGATAGACCTCCTTTTCGTTGACAGTAATAGACACGGTGTCATTGTTGAAACCATCGCGAAGTTTGACGTGTAACTGCATCACATTCCTCGATTCTGATTGGGAGTTAGGTAAAAAATGGGGTCGATCGCTATCCACGTTGCAGGCCGACCCCATTAGCAAGGTCAGGGAAACGACTATTGAATGCCGAAGAATCACGTTTCCCTAAACTTCCGGCGCATCATGCCTTTCCGGTCGTCATTGCCGAGAGTGTGCCTAACGTCTTCTGGGCCGCCGCCTCATCGCCGGCTTTGGTCTGAACCTCGGCCAGATTCGCGAGGGTCATCTGCGTCGTCACCGAGTCGAGAACACGCGAGTCCGCAGAGGCCGACAGCAGCTTGGCACTTTCATCCAGTTGCGCCGACCTCACCGTCACGCGGTTCTCGTTCTCCTCTATGACCGTCTTGAAGTCACGAGCAGCGTTTACGCCTTTGACGAGACGAGCGTAATTTGCCATCGGATGTTTAGCATGCTTCTCCAGGACTTCGTCAAACGCAGCATTCCCGGACTTCAGGGATTCATCATCCGAACCCAGCAGGTAGAGCAAGGTGCCCTGATCGTCGCCCATAAAGAGCTCGGCCATTGATTCTTCGGCTGCCGTTACGGGGTAGCGAACGCGAACCGTGATGATGTCGGACATCACTTCCGAACCATCCAAAGCGGCGTATGCCGCACGGATACGGTAGTGCCCTGGCTGGTCGAAATAGAATCCATCTTTACCGAATCCGATGTAGGCGCTGTCCCTTACCAGATCGTCTCTACGGATGAAGCTCTCCCGTCCGGCAACCAAGTGATCGATAAGGGGCTCGTAAGCGACCACTTCTCCACTTGGCTTGCGAATGACGACCTTTACCATACCACAGTTCGGATGCAGCCAAGTATGGACGCGGCGTCCCCGCGAATCGGTTGTGCTCAACGCAATCTGAAGAACCACAGGCTCACCGAGCGCGAAACTGCTTTGATGGGTCGAAATGCTCAGAGCCAAACCTGATTCGTCTCGAACAGGATCCGCCATAACCTCCCGGCCGAGGGCGGCGCCTACCGCGAAGTTACTTCCGCCCGTGATGATGTTGTTGCGGAAGGCATGCCGCAGATGAATGACCTCCTCGTTGTCGAACTGGAATGGGAACTGGCTCCAGAAGGTAGCCGCGCCGCCATTCGGATAATTCCAGGGATAGTTCATCCAGGACAGGGAACTGGGTCGGTTCGGTACAGGCGGGTTGGCGTACTGCTTCTGCCAGGAATGTAAAAGGTTGAAGCAATGACCAAGTTCGTGGACGTAGGTGTAGAGTTGCAGTCGCAACTTGTCTGCCGTTGTCCCGCCGATACCGGCGTGGAACACTGCACAACCTTGCCGTTGCTTACCTTCTTGGTCGAACATGATGCCGTATAGCCCGCTTCCCATGTCATGCTGTTGCGCCGCAAGGAGCCATACAGCCCATTGCTCAATATCCCTCCACAAAGTGAAATGTCTTTGCATGGCAGCGTGCAATTCCGCGTTGCTCCATTTGGCGCCTGCACCAGCCTCGGCGATATTTATCACGTTGTTTCCGGACGTCGGGATCATTTCGACACCGGCCTCGGCATAGGCACCCACCACGCCCAGGTTTCGTGCCGGTCCTCCCGAGGGCAACGAACTCGTGTTGTAAGTGTTGAACACTGGGGTGGTCACATCCGAAACCCGGTCGGTCTCGATCCGTACGGTCCTGAAATAAATCGATTCGAAGGCGCAGGTGTAGGTTGCCCCCGGCGACCCACCCGTTGTTAAGAATTGCAGTGTCGCGGGTGCCTGCGGCTGCAAGATAGTTCGCCGGGGGATCGTGATCTGCACTACCGGTGCACCGGCCGAGAAAGTGAAACTCCCGAGGCCTCTCACGGTAACCGACGTGGCTGTCACCGTGACGGTAGGTGAATTCACCACAAAAGATCCATAGTACGTGGTGGTCCCCCCGCTGACTTGGTAGAAATCGGCGCTTGCTCGCCTCATCGGCCGCGTACGGTCAACGTCCACCCGGAGTTCGAGTTGAAACGCCCCCAAAGTACCGCGGTAGCGCCCGCTTACCGGCCGCTTGGCAAGTGCGATTATAGGTGGTTTGCTCGGCACAACGGGTTGCGGTGGTAAGTCACCTGCCTTTGCCGCTGAGGTTTCACCCTCACCAGCCTGGGTAGGATCGCTTGATCCAACCCCAACTTCTTCTAATGCAGCCGTGTCATCGACAGACATTTCTCCGAACGAAAATACGTCATCAATATTTTGTACAAATGTAGGATCTGATGCAGACATGTTCATTTCTCCTTCAAAAGTTTCTCAGTTGATTCATAGAGGAAAGCCCTATGAAGCCTATTGCCTACCACCTCGACATTCTTTAGATCATTCATACCCCCTTCCATTGTCTTGAAGCCTAACGACCCCGTTCAGCCGCCCGCGCGGAGGGAGCCAGAAAGAACACGCCAAACGTTGACGCGGGTCGGCTGGAACGGCGGGTTAGGCGGGTGGGCAATGAAACAATGCCGGGGCTTCATGGATGTTGCTCTATTTATTCATTCGGCGCAATACTTACGCGGCAAGCCGCTATTGCGCCTTACCGCGTTGGAGCGTTGAGTTGGGCATCTTCATTTCCAATACCACAATAACCAAAAACCAGTTGCTAATGATGCGAGGGCTAGTGAAGCTATTCTTTCTTTTTTGCTAGATGTTGTGGCGACTAGTCCGAGTTGCGTTGCGATGATGATAATCAAGACAAGAAGTGTGAATATTATACCGTTGCTTGATTCAGTCTCAATTTGAGAAACTGAAATCGAAGGGTCAATTGCCTGCATCCATTCGTACTTATTGCGCGGAAAGACAAGGAAAACAATCAAACCACATACAAATACTAGATGCACAACAATTTTTACTAACAGCTTCATCACTTTTCCCTAATCATTTGAGTAGATTGGTAAAGCGGGGCCAGATTTTGACAATAAAGTTACCGTAGCTCATGTTCTTCTTGATGTCTTCCAGTGATAAACCTATTCCGCGGTTACAGCGTTTTCTATCTCTATTAGTTACTTATTTATTTACGCCAATGTCGGCAAAGGGTTGCCGACCTACTGCGTAACAAGGACTGTAGGGCGGCAACCCTTTGCCGCCAACGATTTCAAAACTTAAATAACGTAATCAATTGGAATTAAAAACGCTGTATATCTCGCACCAACTATACGCACTTGGTCCATGTCTAAAAGCGGAGGGATTTTTTGTAAGCCATCATGATCAATTAATTTTCGCAAGTGCTGAGCAACGATCTGGATATTAAAAATATCCTTTTGCAGGCATGCTGCCAAATTTCTCTGTTGTATTGTTAACATTGCAGAAGGGTCAAGGCCAAGAGTTTCAGCCGCAGTTCGGAGTTGGATGCTGACCGATCCGAAAGACGTTTTTAAAGGGTTTTTTGTTATTGTTAGGTTTTTATCCACCCACTCGGGCCCACTCCAGTCAAAGGAGCGAACTTCAAAAGCCACCCGGTCAATAAAATTCGGATCACCACCAACCTCAATCCAGCAGACCCCAGCTAACAACTCAGGGGGCATATTGTATTGTGCTGCCGCTACCTTAATCTGTGCTTTGTTGTGTTGAACCCAAGCATCTTTGAAGCGCTGGATGTAACCAATACCACCCCCAAAGCGCTCTGGCAGCAACTTCCATGCGAACAAGTCGACTAGTCCCCATGTCGGCGAGTTGTTTGATTCGTTACAATAAAAATCAGTCACTTGTTACCTCCGATCTATGCTGCCTAACGACCCCGTTCAGCCGCCCGCGCGGAAGGGGCCGGAATGAACACGCCAAACGTCCACGCGGGTCGGCTGGAACGGCGGGTTAGGCGGGTGGGCAGTGAGACAAAGCCGGGGATTCATGGATTTGCTCTTTGCTTGTTAAATTATAGTGAAAACATGTAGGGCGGAATAGCGGTTTAGCCTATTCCGCCGAATGTTTCAACTTTCTCATACGGCGCAATGCGCGGCAAGCCGCTTATTGCGCCCTACGAATGCGCCTTACCGCGTTGTTCGATATACCGTTTTATCCATGGAGGGGTAAACCAATCATAAATAACAAATACAAACTTAATAACCCTTAAGCCCAGCCTGGGTCGTTTGATGCGCAGAGAAGGATCTCCAAATAGAAAATATTTCCATGGTTGATGGAAATTCGCGACTTGCCCCCAATCTGGCTTAGCCAAAACCTCTGGTATATTTACGTTTTCATAATACTCGTTTATCATATACACCCATACATCTCCAAGAAGAATAGTCCGTTCTTCTCTCGATATTCCTTTGAAAAAGTATCTGTTTAACTCAAATGAACTCTGCTGTGAACCGGTAATCGCACCAACATATGCCACAGCACCTGATGCGTTCTTTACGGTTAGCTCCTCTCCAAAACTTTCCTGATTGTTTGTGGCCTGGATACAGGCAGGCCGAGGGGGGGTGCTCGCAAACGTTTCCCCATTGTTCGTTCCTAAGTGATCATTTCCATCAATATCCGTATATCCAGAATACGGTGGGTTGGTTGCAAACTCGGTCGTATTACACGCGGACGCAAAGATTATCGGCAGCATAGTCTGGTTTGTTAATTCACGTATGTCATCAATCGAGAAAAATGACCATCCGCTTAATGAACCATGGCCGATGTAGCTTGCGAAGACCACCCCGTCATTTAGTTTTTTGACGATATTATCGGTGCATAATTCTTCAGTTATCCCGCATGTTTCACTGGTTTCTGAACTATATAGTTTATCTATATCATACCGGATAGAAAACATTGACGCGACAACGTTTTGAACAAGGCAGGCATTTCGGTCATAATCGGAGGTTGCTATTAGAAGAACTCGTTTGTGCCAAGTCGGAGTTTCAAGAAACGTTGTCCACCACCCCGCAGATTGTTCATAAGAGATAACTTTGCTTACAAATGTCGCTATCTCGGCCTCCGTAGAGGCAGGAACTCGACCTATGGCAATAGTCGGCTTTATACTTACATCATCAACATTGATCTTACCTGCATGGGTTTCGCCCTGCAACTCTCCAAAAAAACCATTCTGATTATGATCCCAATCGTCAAAACTTCCATCTGCTTTTGTTAAGCACGCAAAATACAAATCAGTGGAATAGTAGGCTACATTATGAGCTGCTTGGTCTCCCCGATCAGTATTGGTAAAACGCACCGGAAAAACATCACAATCACCGACCAACATGGCATAGCGAATTGAGTGGTCGCGCCAGTAGGCAAAGAGGCAATTTTTCACTTGCTCCGCCTCGTCCCTTCCTGAGTAAGACGCATAGATCTGCTCCAGAGTCACTATTTCCGATGTAATCCCTGACTGTTTTTTGTGAGCGACCAGAGGAAGAACCTCCTGAGAAAACCTAACGGGCGTAATGATTAGTAAATCTATCTTGATTTCCTTGATTTCCTTTTTTGCATCAAGGGCCGCCTGTATGACAGCGTAAAAAATAGGGGTCAACGCTATCAAGATTGTGACAATATATTCAAATGGCATGATATTTTCTCTCTATGTTAATTGACATCGTGGGCTCGACATTCTTTGTCTAATGCTAGGTGTGCCTAACGCCGAAGCTCACCCGCCCGCGCCCACCACGAAACTCGAAAACACGAAACAGCTTGCGGGCGCGGGTCGGGTGGAGCGCACAGTTAGGCACAGATTACGCGAACGGTGCGGTTTGTTCCACACGGGCAAACGATGGAGCCGTTTGCCTGCCTTTTGTTAATTTTTTTTTACCCATTTCCATAGTTCTTCGACTTTTTTTCCCGAATCATGCGCTAAGAGATGGGCAGCACCATGACCTCCTGGTATTGACCCCATGACGAGTGCAGCGATAGCTGTATATCCGAAAATTACTGTTGTCGCTACAGTGGCAACAGCACCCTTACCAACCTTCTCAGCCGTAGAAGTCATAACAAGAACCTCCAGATTTATCTATAAAAAGCAGCCTAACGCCCCAATTAAGCGGCGCGGCGGATGAAGCCAGACGAAGCACCACAAAGCACAACCCGCGTCCGCTTGAATGGCGGGTTAGGCGGGTGGGCAGTGTACGGATGCCGACACGCCAACGAAGCCAAAAACCCGA
>CAIODU010000196.1 GCA_903857165.1 uncultured Methylococcaceae bacterium
CGGCGCGAAGGAACTCAAAACCATCAACGCCACATCGGGAAGCATCAGCAATGTCTGTCATCTCTCGTAAGCCATCAACAGTCGGGTATTGTGCTACGAGAACGATCTCTCTGCCTCAAAAAAAGGCCAAAGTCGAGTCCAAATGATCCACCCTATAACGCTCCGGCATCCTGCCCGTCTCCTTGGTGAGCATGACGATGCGCATCAGTGTGTTGCCGAGATTTTTCCGAATGTAATCGACAAGATTCAGCCCGCTGTCGAATGTTTCCATCGCCACATCAATGAAAGCCACCGCGATGTCGGGATGGTCCGCAAGCAAGTGCCTTGCCTCGTCGGCGGAATAAGCCTCCAAGCATTCGACAGGGCGTTGTTGAAAAGTGTGATTTTTAATTAACAACCGGGTCACCTTGACGAGATCCATCTCTTCATCCACTAAAAGAACCTTCCATGGCCGGCTGGTTTGATGTGATTGGAGATGTTTAGGCAACACCCCCTCCCCAGTTTGAGGATTGGTTTCAATGTCCTGAATGCCGGGCCCGGCGTCCGCCGTTCCAGAGGCTGGGGGGTTGGTCTGTTTTAACGGTGGCTTTGACACTACTTTATCCTCAATAAACGAGATGCGCTTAATCCGGCCTTCTACAGCGGGTGACCAGGTGATGTCACGCAGCGGAATTGACCGGGCCAATCCCTATAATTAAAGACCTGTCCAGTCTCGCGCACTTTGGCGATGGTTGACAGGTCGATGTCGGCATAAACCCATTGTGGCTGATTCATCTCACCGATGGCGAGCACGCCATTGTCAGGATAACCGTAATCCACCGGTGTGTATACCGCCGCAGCGCCGATGTTGACATCCACAGCCTCCGACCAGGGTGCCAGCCCCACCGTGGGCGACTGCGCCACGTAGCATTGGTTTTCCAACGCCCGCGCTTGGCAGCCGATGCGCACACGGTGATAGCCGGCCACAGTGTCGGTGCAACTGGGTACGAGAATCAGATCCGCCCCGGCCTCCACCTGCTTGCGGGCGATGAGGGGGAATTCGCTGTCATAGCAGACATTCACGCCAAGCTTGCCGAATTCGGTGTCCAGCAGCTTGATCTCGCTGCCCGCAGTAATCAGCCATTGCTCGTTTTCAAAACGAGTCATCTGCAACTTGTCTTGGTAATCGCTGCTGCCGTCGGGCCTAAACAGCCAAGCACGATTGCGATAGCCGCCGTCTTCCTGACGGACGGGATACGTACCGGCCAGAATGTAAACCCCGTTGCGCTTGGCTTGATCCTCGAAGAGTTTCAGGAAGTCCGGGTAAATCGTTTGCAATGCCTCAAGTTGCTTGGACAGGGACTTGTAGACTTCTTCGGGGAATAACGAAGCCAATTCCATGCTGAAATACTCGGGAAACAAAAGGAGTTTTGCCCCCCGCCCAGTCGCCTCAGTCACCCAGCGGCCAATTTTGGCCGCGTACCCGTGCCAATCTTGCAGAAAGCCGATGTCGTATTGCGCCGTCGCTAGACGGAATGCCTTGTCCACACTCATGGCAATGCTTCCTGCAAGGGTTTCAGCCAAAACAGCATGTCATGCGCGGTTTCTTCAGATTGATCCACATCCTTCCAAGCATAATGGGCATGCAACTCGGGGTGTTTGACATAGCCAAACTTAGTCCAAATGGCATCCAATGGTGCATAATCCGCCGGACGCAGCGGATGGTCGGCCGGACGCTGCACACAGCAGAAACTTAGCCATTCGAAGCGTCCCGCCTGGCGGGCGTGGCCTTCGCGCCCGGTAAAGAATTGCTTGTAAACCCCCCTCCCGCGATACTCTTTCAGCAATACCGATTCCGCGCAATAGAACACCTTATCCGGTTCGTAGCCGTGTTCAATGAAGGGCTGCTGAAACTCGGGGGTCTCGTCCCCCATCGGTAAACCAGTGGAAGCACCGACCACCTTGTCGCCATCCAAAGCAAGTATGACGATGCTTTCTGGCGACCGGACATAGGTCTGCAAATAGTTCTCCTCATACGCGAGAGTGCCATCGTACAAATAGGGGAAATCCCGGAACACCGTGATGCGCAAGCGGGCAAGTTCGGGAATCAAAGGTTCCACCGCTTTGCCCGACAGGTGTTTGATAAGGATATCGCTCATGTCATCAGCCTTGGCTGACCTGCCTGATCCAGTCTTCCAGGTTGTAATAGTTGGTGATGCGGGCAACCTTGCCGTCGCTTATGTCAAAGAATGCGCCAGCGGGCAGTCGGTATTTCTGGCCTTTGGCCTCCGGCAGGCCCTCGTCGGTGACCAAGTATTCGCCTAGCACTACGAACTCGGCGGCGGCGCGGGTGCCGTCCTCGTTGCTCATGACGACCATGTGCACAAGCTGCTCCTTGTAATTGCGGTTCATCCTGTTCATGAAGGCTTTGAACGGATCCTTGCCGACCTCGCGGGTGCCTTGGTTGGTGTCGTGGATGACATCGTCTGTCAATAGGCTTAAAAACCTATCCATGTCGCCGGCGTTGAAAGCGGCATAGTAGGATTCGATCAAGGCGTTGGCTTGCTGGCTCATAGGGGTTCCTTAGAATGGCGGAAAGTTGGTTAAAAAATTTAAGGTTGATGATGGCGACAAAAATTCACAATTCCTAGTCTCGGCGTAAGCGTTCACCCCCTTACGCCGGCAATGGCAAGAGGGCCAATCCTTGGCGCCGACGGGTTATGGCGGTTTGCAAGTATTCCCAGGGGGAATGGCCGCGCCGGCGGCAGGTGTCGATGACACTGGCCAACAAGGCGAA
>CAIODU010000197.1 GCA_903857165.1 uncultured Methylococcaceae bacterium
GGCGCGAAGGAACTCAAAACCATCAACGCCACATCGGGAAGCATCAGCAATGTCTGTCATCTCTCGTAAGCCATCAACAGTCGGGTATTGTGCTACGAGAACGATCTCTCTGCCTCAAAAAAAGGCCAAAGTCGAGTTAATAAGCCCCAGCGGGATTTGGCCTTGTGCGGTCGCCAGATTGTTCTGGGCCTTGTAGAGGTTTTCCTCCGCGTTCAATACTGTGGTGAAGTCGGCCACGCCGTCCTTGTATTGCAACAGGGCAATGTCCATGGCACCCTTCGCCGCCTCGACGCTTTTTTGCAGGAAGCCCACCTCCAGCCTCGACTGGCCGAATTCGGCGATGCCATCCTCCACCTCCTGCTGCGCCTTTAGGACGGTGTTTTGGTACTCCACCAGCAACGCCTGGAACTTCGCATCCTGCACCCGCACATTATTGGTGATCTGGCCGTAATTGAGGATGTTCCAAGTCACCTGCGGACCCACCGAATAGGCCAGGGTGCCAGCACTGAACAGTTTGGACAGGCTGGCTTTGCCGATGTCAGTGCTCAGTGTGCCCACATTGCCCACTAGGTAGAAGGCGGGAAGCAAGTCCCCCTTGGCAAACCCAATCTGGGCGCACTGCGCCGCCGCATTGAGTTCCGCTTGGCGAATGTCGGGGCGTCGCCGCAATAAGTCGGCGGGAATGCCCACGGCCAGGGTCTCGGGGGCAACGGGAATCCCCGTGCTTCCCGCCAACAGGCCATCCAACGGGTCTGGCGGCATGCCTAGCAAGACACTGAGGGCGTTGGTGGCCTGTCGCCGTTGCAACTCAAGCTGGGGAATGGACGCTTCGGTCGAACCGAGCACGTTTTCCGCCTGATACACATCGCGCTTGGTGACTACGCCGCCCGCGAAACGCGCTTGGGCAATGGCA
Source organism: uncultured Methylococcaceae bacterium (assembly GCA_903857165.1). GTDB lineage: Bacteria > Pseudomonadota > Gammaproteobacteria > Methylococcales > Methylococcaceae > Methylumidiphilus. The sequence goes on from CAIODU010000197.1 coordinate 914, forward strand.
AGGGCCTGCCTCTGGCGTACTACGTTCTCCCGCGCAATGGCTAGTTGGGTTTCGATGGTGCGAATCTTCACATAGATGCTGGCGGCATCACCGGTCAGGGTGACCAGCACATCGTCATAATTGGCCACAGAAGCCAAGAAAACCGCGTCGGCGGACTCGATCCCGCGCCGCAATTTTCCCCACAGATCGATTTCCCAACCCGCTTGCGCCCCAAACGCGGCCTGCCAGTAGTTGTTGCCGACCACGTTATAAGGGACCGAAATGGGAATCCGGTTGTAATTGATGGAGGTGCTAAGTTGCTGTTGTTGCGGATAAAGCTCCCCGATGGCAATGCCCAACTGGGCGCGTGCCTGGAGAACGCGAACGCCTACGGATCGTAGGCTCAGGTTCTGCCGCCGGGCAAGTCCGATCAGGTTTGACAGAACCGGGTCTTTGAGTGATAACCACCAGTCCCGGTCTTGCCGGTGATGGGTATCGACCGTCGGGGTGCCAGTCTCCATCCATTGGCCGGCGAGTTGTGCCTTTGGACGTTGGAAGTCGGGCCCGACCATGCAACCGGATGCCAACAACGCAACGGCGGTCAAGGCTAGACCGAACCTACTGGGCGGATACGGTCTGCCAATATTCAAGCAAACGCCGGGCATTGCCATCAGAACGTGTCCGGGGAGGCATGAAGGGTTGGATCGCTGTATTCCGAGCCAAAACCTGTGTGTCATCCGGCAAGGTTGATCTAAGGGACGGAAGGGCTTAAAAAAAACTTTAAACCATCGTAGGCATTATTGAGTGTCTGATTGCATTATATTCAGTTCCTCCCGCATTTGCAACAGTACCACCTGCACTTGAAAACAGAATCAAATAACTGCGGCCAAGAGTCATTTAGGGGTATTTATAATCCCCTGTCGGTTTATTAAGAACCGCCAATCTGAAATAATGCAGGCATTGAAATCATTATGGAGTCTGGCAATGACCGTGAATGCCCACAAGTGGCAGTTTTCCCCCCGCTTCCGCCGCAACGCATTTGGCTGGAAATCGGATGCCCCCATTCAGCGCATCAAAGAAGCGCTCACTGAAATAAAGCAGGTGGCCCGCAAAGAACCCGTGTTGGCTGCCGAAGGGGCGATACTTTTACTGGAAAAATTGTCGCCCGCGTTGGCACAGGTTGACAGTTCTTCCGGCGCACTGGGTTCGGCGGTGAACCGGGCCATCGAAGCATTGGCCCCAATCATCGGCAAACCCAACGTCGAGCAAACAGTCCGCCAACGCTGGCTTGAACGCCTGTGGCAAGCCATCCAGGATGATGGCATACCGTACCTTGAATATCTCGGGGATTTCTGGGGCGAGCTTTGCGCAATCCCTGACATCGCCTCCGCTTGGGCTGACGAGTTCATGCCTGTGGTCGAACAGGCTTGGAGTCCGCAATCTTCGGGGCATGGCTACTTCAAGGGAACAACCGCCTGTCTGAGCGCACTGTGTGCCGCCGGACGGTATGAAGAACTGTTGGCTTTGCTGGAAAAGGCCCGTTTTAAATGGTGGGAAGACCGGCGCTGGGGTGTCAAAGCTTTGGTGGCGATGAGTAAGAATGTCGAAGCCCTGCAATACGCCGAAGACTCGAAGGGACTCAATGCGCCGCTGTCACAGATTGCGCAAGCCTGCGAAGAAATCCTGCTGTCCTTGGGTCAGGCGGACGAGGCTTATGCCCGTTACGCGCTGGATGCCAATCAGCACACCACGAATTTGGCGACGTTTCGCGCCATTGCCAAGAAGTACCCCCACAAACCGGCAGAGGAAATTCTGCGTGACTTGGTGGCGAGCCATCCCGGAACGGAGGGCAAGTGGTTTGCAGCCGCCAAAGAGGCCGGCCTGTTTGAGTTCGCCATCGAATTGGCGACACTTAATCCGACGGATACGCGCACATTGATTCGGGCAGCGAGGGATTTTGCAGGGAAGCGCCCCGATTTTGCCCTGTCATCCGGCATGGCCGCTTTGCGCTGGATAGCAAAGGGCGAGTGTTACGAAATCACCGGGGCCGATGTGCTGGATGCCTACTCGACGGTGATGCAAGCGGCAGCAGCGGCAGGTATTCCAGAAGACCAAATCAAGGGGCAAATTTGCCAACTCATTTTGCCCTCCGAGGTTAACGGGCCGTTCATGGCAAAAATCCTCAAGTATCAATTATTGTGCTAGATCGGTGTCAACGCTTTGACCAAAGGGGAAGACTGCCGCGCTGATTGCCGGACAAACAGCGCCCTCGCAGATTCCAATGACAACGGGCGATGGCACTGCACTTCCAGTCAAACGGTTTCAGGGCTGTATCAAAATAATCACCTATTTCCATCTCGACTTTGGCCTTTTTAAGCCACCGCCGCGAGTTGATCCAGCAAGGCATCCCAGTCACGGCAAGATAATTCCAACCGGTCGCTGCCGGTTTTGGAGTTGACGAAATACTTGCCAGCCCAGATGGCGCGGCGGACGA
>CAIODU010000198.1 GCA_903857165.1 uncultured Methylococcaceae bacterium
CATCCAGCCCATAAGGCCGCACTTGCCGCAAGGCATCCCCTGCGTTGCTTGGGTTGAGTCCTCCCGCCAAGATTACCGGCAAGGGGCAACCCGAAGAAATCATCGCCCAGTCGAAACCTAGCCCCGTCCCGCCTTTGGTGATTGGATCGTCGGCATCCAATAACAGGCCCGAAGACGAACGGTAATCCGACGCGACCCGCTGCAAATCGGTCCCCGCCTTCATGCGAATCGCCTTGACATAAGCGCGGCCAAACGCTTTGCAGTAATCCGGGCTTTCATCGCCATGGAACTGAAGCAAGTCGATGCGCAGCGAATTCAAAACCACCGCGACCCGTCGCGGGTCTTCGTCCACAAACAATCCCACCACTGTCACGAAGGGTGGCAATGCCTCGACGATGGACCGGGCCTGCACGATGTCCACGTTGCGCGGGCTAGGCGGGTAAAACACCAAACCGATGGCATCCACGCCCAGGCCGGCCGCCGCCTGGGCATCTTCAATACGGGTGAAGCCGCAAATTTTAACCCGAGTTCGCATCTTTAAGATAGGTGAATTATGGACGGTATTATCAGGGAGATGAATGGGAAATGGAACTTGACTCGCAAGCGATAATGAATTTTACGCCTTGGAACGCACCAGCCATTGCATGCGTGACACGGGCCAGACGCGAATTCTATCAAAGATCGACACCCTTCGCTTGATGATCTTAAAAACCACGGCAATACGCTCGATACATCCAGATCGCCTTGTTTCGGGTAACATACACGTTTTTGCAAATCCAAAGCCCTCCCATGAATCCTCCCCGCATCGGTTTCATCAGTCTCGGCTGCCCAAAAGCGCTGGTAGACAGCGAACGCATCCTTACCCGGCTCCGCGCCGAAGGCTACGACATGGTGGCTTCCTACAAGGATGCCGATCTCGTGGTGGTCAACACCTGCGGCTTTATCGATGCCGCAGTGGAAGAGTCTTTGGATGCCATTGGCGAGGCGCTTGCGGAAAATGGCAAAGTCATCGTCACTGGATGCCTGGGGGCAAGGGAAGACGAAATTCGCGCCCGCCATCCGCAGGTATTGAAAATCACCGGTGCACATGCCTATGAAGAAGTCGTCAACGCGGTGCATGGGCAACTGCCGCCGCTACACGATCCTTTCGTGCATCTGGTTCCGCCGCAGGGTGTCAAGCTGACACCGAGCCATTACGCCTATCTGAAAATTTCGGAAGGCTGCAACCATCGTTGCACTTTCTGTATAATCCCTTCCCTGCGCGGCGATCTGGTCAGCCGCCCCATTGGCGAAGTGATGGGCGAGGCAGAACGACTGGTCAACGCCGGGGTGAAGGAATTGCTGGTAGTGTCGCAGGATACCAGTGCCTATGGCGTGGATATGAAGTATCGCACTGGTTTTTGGGGGGGACGGCCCTTGAAAACCCGCTTCCAAGATTTGGCCCAGGCCTTGGGTGAATTAGGCGTTTGGGTGCGTATGCATTATGTTTACCCCTACCCCCATGTGGACGGGATTGTGCCGCTGATGGCGGAGGGAAAAATACTGCCCTACTTGGACATTCCCTTCCAACATTCCAGCCCGCGCATCCTTAAACTGATGAAGCGGCCCGCATCCAGCGAAAACAATCTGGAACGTATTCGCGCTTGGCGGGAAATCTGCCCGGAAATCACCCTGCGCAGCACCTTCATCGTCGGCTTC
>CAIODU010000199.1 GCA_903857165.1 uncultured Methylococcaceae bacterium
CCTAGAATCCGGCTTCATCATAGGCGAAATCAAATCAGTTTTCAAGAACCGATCACTTGGAATGCTTGCTGACTTGAGCCAGTCCCGCATATCCCCCCACATTTGCGCCCTCATATTCCCATACATTATAGGGTTCTTGGCTTTATTTCCAAAGTTTACACCCTTTATCTTATAGCGTTGTTCTTTCAACCTATCAACAATCCCCGCGCCCAATCCCCCCTCATCAATCACCACCAGCGTAGGCTTGAACTCCTCAATCGCCTCAATCACATGACCCACCACCGTCATCGTATCGTCCCCACGATGCCGCATGATCTTAATAATATCCCGACCCTGCCTCACCGCAATCACCGTTGCATCCGCACCAAACCGCGCCGGGTCAACCCCAATCACAATCGGCGCAGACTGATCTTTATACAGCGCCCGTTTCATTGCATCATCTACCACCGAACTAGAAATGAACTGGTCATCCCCCGCATTGGGAAACATCCCATACACCTCAACGTGAGCCTGAGCACTGTCTGGCCCGTACTCATTAATAATCCTTTCATACACCGCCTTGTCCGTCCCCTCCACCGTCCTCGCGTCCACCACCCTAGATTTCCAAAACTCCCGCTTGGAATTAAACGCCTCGTAGAAATACCCCGTATTTCGCCGTGGATTCGAAAACGCCATCCAAAACCGATTCGGCGTGTTCTCCGTAAAGAATCCACCAGTGACCGACCAAATCGAATCATCAATACCCGATGCCTCATCAAAGATAACCAGCACACCGTCAAAGTTGTGTACACCAGCATAAGCATCTGGATTCTCAGCCGACCATAACCTACCCTCCACGCCCCAATACCTCGTACCCTTCTTCAAATCACTCTCAACCAAATCAGTCAACCACTTGGCAGGCGCAACCCTTGTCGCACTCACCTCAAACCAATGTGAGTTCAATGACATAGCCAGCCACTTTGTAATCTCAGCCCAAGTGATACTGCGAAGCTGATTTTCTGAGTTAGCCGAAATGATGGTTGTTGAGCCAATACGAGTTGACACCATCCATATAGTGAGCCATGACACTAATGCCGACTTGCCAATTCCACGACCACTAGAGACTGCCTCTTGCAATACCTTGTAAGCAATCTCTGAGTTAGATAGGGATGCGCCATTAGGCGCTAAGGCTTTCGCGGCTTCATTATTAATTGCAATATGGTCAGTAATATCTTGCAATATCTCTCTCTGCCATTTTCTAGGGCCAGAGAAATGCTCCAAAGGAGTACCCTTAACACCCCACGGAAATACATACTTAACAAACGCCAGTGGATTATCTTTTAATTTATTACTCCATAAGACAGCCATTAATTCCTGTTCATCTTCTGGTTTATATATTGTGGTTTGCATATATTTATATATTAATAAGGCCGCATGGCATTTGAAAATAATAGAAAAAAATAGAAAATAAAAATAAATTGTTTGTAGACCATCCGCAGCCGCTGGCCCTTTGTGGCGGGGCCACCCCCCCCACGAGCTTGGGGAATCCTATCGGTCGTCGTCGTATGAGTCTTGCATGATGCGCCTGGGCTTTGGTGCTGTTTCCCTAGGGGAATCCTCTGATGCACTATATACATATGCACTATGCACTTCCTGTGCACTATGTACCTGTGTAAGTGCATGGCTCGGTGTAACGTCGATCACATCGACCAGGCGAGCCTGGGCAGCAGCCAAAGCTCCTGAGATACTGATTCGGGTATCGCTGACGCTGACATCGAGCTTATCCCCATATATGCGCGGCGCGAGCTTAGACAGTATCCAGCGTCTCGCATCGATCTGCAACTGGCGCTGTCGCACCAATCCCGGATCAGTGGCACCAGTATCCAGCACAGCAACGGGCGAGTCAGCCAGGGTGATGATCTGGTCGACCATAGCATCGAGCAAAGATAGTCGTGCGCGTGCATAGCGTTCGTCTAAATCCCGGTCGGCAGCGCACCAATCGAGCCATGTTGAAGCTCCAATTCCTGCATTCAAGCAACTCTGTCGCATGCTCTTACCACCAGCCATGCTATCCAAAATCTGAAGCGAGATCTCCGCCCTGTTCTCAATCCTGGCCATACATCACCCCCAAAAAACTACATTTTAAGACGTACAAGGCATACATACATACATTGTTCCTTAGAGAACAATGTAGTGTATGTACTTTTTTGCCATGTTTTTGTCGGAAAAGTACATAGTACACAATGTACTATGTATGTAAACAATGTACTCTGTACATAGTACATAGTGCATACACTATGTAAACAATGTACTCATAAAACCACTGTATAAACGATCAGTATAAATACTTGCAACAAAGTAGGTTGCAACGTAACGAATTCGGTTACACTCTAACCATGCCAAGCAATTCAGCATGGCAAAACAGGAGAATAAACATCATGAGAATCACTCAATCATTTTTACGTCAGCAAATCAAAAACTTGAATTCACTGGTGGGCCTGGCTGACGTCCCGATCTACCGTGTTGACGACGATGGAAAGGTCATCGGCGGTAATCCTGGCGTGTACTGCCTATCATGCGCGTATGGGGGCTATGCACTGCACAGCATGAGTCAGTCGGGCGGTACAGGGATAAACGATATATTCGGCGGGCATGGGCCTGCACGTGAATTGTCAGACAAAATCAGCGCGCTCATGTACGGTATCGGGTTGTCCAAATGAAAAGCAAAGCAACCCCCCAACTGCTCGCCCAATTGCGCACTATTCAATCAGAATATGATTTATTGGCTTTCCTGAATGCAATAGCCAACTGGTTCCCTGAAAATGAAACCGTAGGTGATGCTCTACTCGATTGTATTTTGATACTTGATGACCGGGTGAATAATACATGCGAATAATATTATTAAATGTATTCTTAACAATTATTATTGTCGTGCCATTATTATTATTGGCTCTCAATTACTTTGACTGCCTCTATCAATAATGTTTATTTTCGCTGCCCTTGTCGCTGCTCTCCTGGCTCTGCTCCTCAACTTGTAACCCTAGCCCCTTCAATGGGGCTTTATCATTTCTATTTGGCGCTTTGCATCCTCGAAGCCCCTGCCTATGATGACCTGGTGTCCGATACCTTCGAGATACTTAATCCAGTCCTTCTGTACTGGCGACACAATGCCGCCCGTCTCACGCTTCATTTCAACCCACAATGACCAGGCAGGCACGAATAAATCGGGAACCCCTGCCTGTACCCCTTCGGCCTTAAGTGCAGCCCCCTGAGCCATGCTACGGCCCCCGCCATTGGGTATAGCGAAGATACGGGTATTCGGGTACTGGCGCCTGAACCATGACACCAGGCGCACTTGTTCTAAATGTTCAGAATTCAAAATGGAATCTCCCAAACCCACAATGAGCACTCGCCGGGTTCACGGGCGAATGACTCGGGCGGTTCCATGTCAAATTCAGCGCAAACCCCGGCTAACGTGTAATGGTCGCACGTGTGGCAAACCTTCGGTGGCTCTGCCTTCTGGGTGGCACGGTATAGCGTCACAATGGCTGGCTCGGGGTGTCTCATAAATTCCATGTCCTATTGATAATTGAAAAGAATCTACCTTCACGTTTAAATTCTATTTGTGCTGGTGGCCTGCCTTCCGTTAACAGTTGGGCCACTTCGTGTAAGTCAACCCACCCATAATTTAACTCAATGCCTGCCTGGTGCGCCATATCAGCCAATAGGCGGCGGCTCTTTTCCCCGGCGTAGCCTTCATGAGTGACTGCCAGGTACTCGGTGACGGGCATATCGGACAGCCCCCCATAATAGGTGACTGAGAGCATATCTTTGTTGCTGGCTTTGCTTATGTGTTTACGCCATGTCCAAGTGCTTACGTCCAAGTCAATACCTGCCACGCCCATGATGTCCAAATTAGACAATTTAAGAGCTGCTTTCACTGGTTCAGGGAATGCCTCGCCACACGCAGGGCAGACGCGCACGCTCAGGGCGCATATCTCCTGACAATGGTCGCAGACCTTCACGGGCGCTTCGCCTACCTTGTCGCCCTTCTTTGGTGGTGGCTTCACGGCGGTTATCGGGCCATGCTGTTCTACCACGCCTGCAAAGTCCAACACCAGACAATCGGTTTTCCCTTCTGCTATGCGTAGTCCCCGGCCTGCCATCTGGACGTAAAGCCCCGGTGACATCGTAGGGCGCAGCATGGCTATTAAATCAATCATAGGCGCGTCAAATCCTGTGGTCAGTACATTCGCATTCGTCAGGGCTTTAATGCGTCCTGCCTTGAATTCAGCCAGTATTCGGGCGCGTTCGTTACTCGGTGTCTCGCCCGTCACGCACTCAGCGACAATCCCCTGCTCGACCAAGGCATCCTTTATATGGTGAGCATGAGCAACCCCTGCACAGAAAAATAACCACGATTTACGGCCTACTGCCAAATTAATCACTTCATGGACGACCTTGCTGTTCTTATCCTTGGTGTCCACCGCAGCCTGCAACTCTGAATCAATGTATTCACCGCCACGCTTATGCACCCCGTCAACTTCTAGCTTTGTAGTGGTCAGCTTGCTTCGCAGGGTTGATAAAAAACCCTTGTGTATCAGTTCTTCGATGGTGACGGGTTCAATCAGGGCATCGAATATGGCTGGTTTATCGGTGATGTAGCCATGTCCAAGCCTGTAAGGGCTGGCAGTCAATCCAATAATTCGCAAGTTCGGGTTAATGAGTGCCATCGCCGTTAGAAAAGTACGATAGCCGCCCTCGTCCTTGTGTGCAACAAGGTGACAGTTGTGAACTGCTACGCCATTAGCGAAATAAGAAGGGTGTCCACTGACTTGAAGGTTGAATACAAGTTCAGAGCTTTTTGGTTTGATACTCGATACACTGACCACCCTAACGCTGCCAAACATTGATCCTTTTTCTTGTCCTGATTCTGTCTCTCTATGCTTGAGTGAGTCCCACCGTCCAACTCTATCGCAATCATTTTCTCCAGATTCGCAATATCCACTTTGTAAGCATTTGGATAAATCCCGTTCAAGTGTCCCGCATAAGTTTTTATTGGATGTTCCGCAATCCAACCAACTCCCAATGCGTGAAGCAACGCAATTTGTGGCAAGGGTAGCAATTGCCCGTTCCCGCCACGCTGAATAGGGCGATGCTTCATATCCTTGAGTGTTTGCTTGATTTTCGCCTTGGCTTGTGCGTTCAAAATTGTTGGGCAAAATTTCTTTGCACACTTCACGGAGCAAAAATTTTGCTTTTTCCAACTTGGTTCTGCTTGCGCTGATTTCAGCTTCCCCGGTTCGCTGTATTTCATCCAAGGGAAATATTTCATTCCACAACCCAAGCATATCTTTTTGGCTAAAAAGACTCGTTCCGTTCTCCAATTCCCTCGCAGATTGCCATCCGCTATTGGTAAAGAATTGGTGATTTCCGGTGCATTGAACATTGTTTCCATTGTCAAACTCCACTTTATAAAGTTCGTCTGTTGATTTACAAGAAATGGCTTCAACAGTCCCAATTCCTGATTGATTATATACTAGATCGCCGCACCTCACTTTGTCTATATCAATCAATCCTTTTGGTGTTGAAATTTTGGTTCCAGCAACAAAACATTCATCAATGATTACAAGGTCAACATGACCTATCTGGCTGGCCTTGGTTCGTACTGACTGAATTCCGGCAAAGGTTATTGGCTCGCCTAATTCCTTACTCCGCAACCCGGCAGAGTAAATGCCCATTGGTGCATTGGGCCAGTGCTGGCGCATCTTTTCAGCATTCTGCTCAATCAGTTCCTTCACATGGGTCAGCATGAGAATGCGAGTCTCAGGCCATGATTGCAAAGCATCTTTGCACAAGGCGGCAATGATGTGGCTCTTTCCCGACCCCGTAGGCAACACCAGGCATGGGTTGCCCTGGTTGCCTGACTCAAACCACGCGTAAAGTTGGTCAATAGTGCGTTGTTGGTAGTCGCGCAACATTAACCGACCACCCTTCCATCCCACTCTTGGCGCAACTGGTTAACCACGGGGTCACGACAAGCCGCAGCATTGGCTAACAATTCCTTGGAGCCATACACGCCCTCGCCAGGTTCACCGTTGGCAATGCCAAGCCCATCAATTTCGTAGACGGCAACCCAATCGCTAGGCCCGTCCAAACGCTTCCACGGCACTAAATCGGGGTGCAGCACATGGCTTTCACAACCTTCATGCTGCGCGTCAGTCGGCACAACATCATCCCACTTGGCGCAATGCCAAGTTGAATCAGACAATGGAGTAATGTGGGCGCAAGTCCGGCAGTTAACCTGCTTGGTGGTTTTAGTCTTGTGGCAGAACTCATGCCCCGCGCACATCTTGCACTCAAACCAGCTTGGGTCAGTGCTGATTGGTGGCGGTAGGCGGTCGGTCAGGGCCAAACGTTGACCCTTTTCAATGGCCTTAATTGCATGGTCGCGGTCATACTCTAGGCGCTCAGTGTATATACGGTCATCATCTTTACAGACTGCGATATACAAGGCGCGTTTGCGTTCCGTGCCGTGCATATAAACTTGGCATTGGGTGAAGTGCATGGGCTTGGATTTGGCAACCCCGTTCTTTTCCAAATCGTTGAATGATTTGAGACTGTGGGTTTTGAACTCAAGAACGTGTTCAGTCTTTGGCGCACCAAGTATGCCCTTGCCGATACCGTCCAACGAGCCGGACACATGACTGCCAAAGTGAACTTGAAGTTGAGTACCGCTAACATTTATTCCAATGGCGCGTAGGTCGCTAATGATGGTGGCTTCTTCATTGTGGCCCCGGCGAAACAGTCGCAGGATACGACCTTTGAATTTCTCCTGCACCGCCCAACGGAATGACAGCCACATCCAACGTTCGCAATGGTGGCCCAAGGTACTGCAACCCATGTGACCACGTGGCTTTTCAGAACGGGCTTCATGGGCTTGGTCAATCAGTGAAGTGATGGTAATATCTTGTTCGGGAATCTTCATGGTTTCTCTCCTGTTGATCTTTACCCCGCCGTTACAAGCGGGGTATTTTTTTAATTACTTTTTCAACCAAGGTGGTGCAGATTTGGCAGGCGATCCAGCTACAGCAGGCGAACTGTGACCGAATGCAACAGAAGCCATAACCGCTGGCGTAACACCGCCCAACGATTTAAAACCCTTCACTTCATTGCCTGCATACTCGCCCGTCTTCACTGACAGTTTGATGCCAAGGTTGCCGCCAATCAATTGGTCAGTGTCCGACACCTTAACCAAGCCGATAGCCCTCATGATCTCGCCCAACTGCTGACGTCCAATTTCCTCGGCCTTTGTACTGGCGTTCTTGATGTTCAGATTGCCAAAGATAACCCGGCCTTGGTGCGTTGGGCCTGTGATGGTGTACTTACAAGCAATGTATTTACCATCGCCTGCTTTAGTGGCTTTGATCTCTGCGCCTGTGATGGTGGCGTTGTACCAGCCCTCGGGCAATGGGTCAAAGTTGCTAGTCGATACGGGCAGCGAATCAACGCTAAATTCTTCATCTAAAAAAGCCATGATTAATCCTTAGTAATGGTGAAAGTTGGGCGTCCGGGTGTGGACGTAATGGCATCAAGCAAGGGCTTAGTGATAGCTTCGTCTGCTGCACTCCAAGCCTTCGCAATGATTTCGGGTTTCCAGCGAAAAAGGCTGGTAAGGTGTTCGGATAGGCCAGCTTCAGCCGCCAGCATTTGTAACTTGTCAGCGTCAATCTTCTTGTTGATTCGACCCTCCATTTTGATAACATAACCATCAAGTTCTTGTTTGATAGTGGTATCCAAGTTTTTAGGAACATGAAACGCAACAATCATTTGGTCTTCCAGATTGCGACGATCAGCAACTGCTAGGGTTTCCCGCGCCTTGGCATCAAGCCATTCTTGATAAAGTGTCATTGTTCATTCTCCTGTTTTTCTGTTACATACTTAGAAATAGCTCTAAGCGCGTGACCTGCATCAGCCACATATAGAGCAAAGCAATCCAATTCTTTATCAGTCATTTGATGGATTGCCATAGCCCTCATGTGAGATACGTTAGCTTCAAGCTGTCCCGTCCAGAGGGCAATCAGACCAACCGATGGGGCGCTCATGCTTCCCTCGCTTTCATCATTGCGTCTGCCATCTTGTAAGCGTGGTCGGCAGCAAACTGACGGGTCAACGTGGGGTCATCCAGCAAGTCTTCAGCCATCAACTCAGTCAGAAACCAAGTCACAACTTTAGCTGCAAAGTAATCACGCAAGGCCATGCCAGAACGATGCTGACTTGCCATGCCTTCACTAGGAAAAGCGTTCATGCTGCACCACCAATCTTTTCAATAATGGCGTTCAGGTCAGGTGCTTCCCATGCACCGAGTTTTCCTGACCTATCCTTAGCAAGCCAAAGGCCATCAGAATCACACATCAAAGCGCGTTGGGTGTTGCCCTCTGCATCCTTTTCAACACGCAAGGCCAGCACTTCGTCAAAAAAGTAAGGCAATGCTTGTCCTGTTTTGTTACCAGGCATTGATGGGCTGTAAAGTACCCGTCCCATTTCATCTTGTGTTTTCTCCAGCTTGGCAGTCATCAACACATGGCGGTTTGGCAAGTCCCGAAATGCCCGGATGATGTCAGCCATCTGTTCCTGCATAGCACCATAAGCTGCGCGTGGGTCTTTGTTCACCTTCTTTTCATAGTTCAGGCACACCTCAGCAATTTCGCTAATTGAATCGAGTGCTACGCTTTTGTACTCTGATTCCAGAACCCAACTGTAAGCCTCG
>CAIODU010000200.1 GCA_903857165.1 uncultured Methylococcaceae bacterium
TCATGCAATTGCAACAGGACTCGCACAAGCCTATCTTGCTGGTCGGCGAGTCGCTGGGCACTGTCGTGGCCGCCATCGCCGGTTCCCGAAGGCCCGAAGCCGTGCAGGGAATGCTCCTCGTCACACCCTTTCCCAACTTAGCCGTATTGGCGCGGCAACATTACCCCTGGCTACCGGCCTGGTTCCTGCGCGACGGCTTTCAGGCTGACAAGGCACTTGCAGAATTTCCCGGACCTGTTGCGTTCTTAATCGCGGGCCAAGACACCATTGCGCCCCCCGGTCTGGGCCAGGCATTCTTTGACGGCTATCCGGGGACAAAGCGGCTGTGGGTCGAGGCGGATGCCGGACACAACACCCTCGACTACAGCCCCCGCCGTACCGTCTGGCGTGAGATTCTGGCGTTCATGACACAAACCGCCCATTCTTCCGGTACGGGTTCGGACGCAAGCCGGAAACCCTAATGTGCCATCATCATCAAGGGGTAGAGCCGCCCTGCGACGATTCTTGGGTCGTCCATGGCAATGACGATGGTTGAACATGTCGATTTAACTGCTTTGTCCGACCGGCTTTCCCGGTCGGCGTTTCGGCGGCGATTCCGTCTGCGCGAACCGGAACTGGGTTATCTGCATCGCAAAGGTCTTGATGCCGTGCTCAAACATGCGGATGAGTTCATTGATCAGCGTTTGGCCCCGGCGGAACCGCCCAATGACGGCAAACAGACCCCTTTCCGGCATCATCCCGTGTTCATCGCGCAACATGCCACGGCGACCTGCTGTCGCGGTTGTTTGGAGAAATGGCACTCGATCCAGAAGGGAAGGCCGCTCACCCCGGAGGAAAAAGAATACATCCTGCTGGTTCTGAGGGCATGGCTGGGCAATCAGACTTCCCATGATGACGCGCCAACCCCTGTTCAAGCCGAATCCTTGATTGGATGGTGGAATAAGAGCAGAATGTCACCGCACACTGCGGATCCCTGACACAACAACCAATGAAGGAAACAGCCACCGAAACCTTTACCGACGTGCGCGTAACAGTGGATTAAAACAATATAGGCTGGTAATAGTGTGTTATATAATTACTTCAAAATCAATGTCTGGAGATAGCGAGTCAACCATGTCAACCATCAAAACTTATGAAGGCCACTTCGGCGCAGCCGGAATGCGTTTTTGCATCGTCGCATCCCGTTTCAACAGCTTCATCGTCGATCAATTGGAAGCCGGGGCCATCGACGCGTTGGTGCGCCATGGCGCTTGCAGGGAAGATATTCATCTCGCCAAGACACCCGGCGCTTATGAGCTGCCTCTGGCGGTGCAGGCGGTGGCGGCTGGCAAACGCTATGATGCCATCATTGCCGTCGGTGCGGTGATCCGTGGGTCCACCCCCCATTTCGATTATGTGGCCGGGGAATGTGTCAAAGGAATCAGCAGCGTTTCATTGAAATTCGGCATTCCAGTGAGCTTTGGCGTGTTGACAGTGGATACTATCGAGCAGGCCATTGAACGTGCCGGCACCAAAGCCGGCAACAAAGGGGCGGAAGCGGCGCTCTCCGCCGTCGAAATGGTTAACTTGTTGCGCGGGTTGGAAACACAATGAACCATTCACAAACGAGGATTTTTGCACGGCGCAGCGCTATGCAAGCTATTTACCAATGGCAATTGACGGGTTATGACCTCGTGGAAATCGAGCGCCAATTTGTCGAAGAACATGGTCTTGGCCATGGCAATCCGGCTTATTTTAACGAACTCTTGCATGCGATACCCAACAAACTTGACATCATTGACTCTGCCTTGGCCGAGTTTACTGATCGCAGAATCAGCGAAATCGATCCGGTGGAGCGTGCAATTTTGCGAATTGGGGCCTATGAATTGCTGTACCGGCCTGAACTGCCCTATAAGGTAATTCTTAACGAATGCATTAACTTGGCAAAAATCTTTGGAGCCACCCATGGACATAAATACGTGAATGGCATTTTAGACCGTATCGCCCACAAAAGTAGAGCGGTTGAAATAGCCGATTCCGGAAAAAACTAGGTTGAAAATGCCCGGCGTGGATAAAATTGGCAACAACATAAAATAGGTTGTATAGGTATTGCGTCTCCTGTGGCTATTATTTTTTACGATATGTGCGGATAATAACAATGTCAATTGGCGAGTTTGAGCTGATCAGGCGTTTTTTCAATCGACCGCCGCGCCGGTTCGATGTGGTGGAAGGCATCGGCGACGACTGCGCCCTATTGAAGCCGCAGGCGGGAAAGTGCTTGGCAATGACTGTGGATACCCTAGTGGAAGGCGTTCATTTTCTGCCTGGGACCAATCCCGAAAACCTTGGCCACAAAGCCCTCGCGGTGAGTCTGAGCGATTTGGCCGCCATGGGGGCTGCGCCTGCCTGGGTCACCTTGGCGCTAAGCTTGCCGGAAACGGACGAAAACTGGTTGGGCGGCTTTGCCAATGGATTCAGGTCGCTGGCCGACCATTACGGTGTGGAACTGGTCGGGGGTGACACCACCCGAGGCCCGCTATCCATTACTGTGCAGGCCGTGGGGTTAGTCGGTGAGGAAGGGGCTTTGCGACGTTCTTCGGCCCGCTGGGGGGACGGGATATACCTAACCGGGGAATTGGGATTGGCCGGACTGGGGCTGGAGATTTTACTCGGCAACTCAGCACTGCAAGTTCCCGAGGCTGTGGCTAAGTTGGAAAGGCCGCAGCCTCGGGTCAATGCCGGTCTAAGCCTGGCCGGGTTTGCCAACGCCTGCATTGATGTTTCGGACGGTTTGGCTGCTGATTTGGGTCATATATTGAAAGCCAGCGGAGTGGGGGCGACGTTGGATTGGACTGCCTTGCCCATGCCTTCGCCAGTACGGCAGTATATCGAAATGGGCGGGGACGAGTGGATGCCCTTGCGGGCAGGGGACGATTATGAGCTTTGTTTCACCGTTTCCACCGAACGTGAGGATGCACTGGTTAGCCGGATGGCCGATTTCGGATCCTCTTGTGTCCGAATTGGGCGCATTGATCAGCAAATGGGTTTGCGTTTAAGGAAGGGGGGGGGCGTTTTCGACATGGCTGCCATGGGCTATAAGCATTTCACCAATGGGGCATGAACATAATGCACAACAAACGCCAACAAATCCCGGCCAGTCGCGTATTGCAAAATCCGATTTGTTTCCTTGCCTTCGGCTTTGGTTCCGGTCTCGCCCCGAAGGCACCGGGTACCTTTGGAACGCTGGCGGCAGTGCCGTTTTACCTCCTATTCGCGAAGCTTCCATTACCGGCCTATCTGGCCCTGACTTTGCTGTTGTTCCTGATTGGTGTGTGGGTGTGTGGTCGATGCGAGCAAATCCTAGGCGTTGACGACCATTCCGGCATCGTCTGGGACGAGTTCGTGGGTCTGTTCATCACTTTGGCCGGTGCCCCGGCCTCGCCCTATGTGGTGATGGCGGGCTTTTGCCTATTCCGCCTGTTCGACATATTCAAACCTTGGCCGATCAGTTGGTTGGATCGTCACGTCCACGGCGGACTGGGAATCATGCTTGACGATGTCTTGGCCGGGGCATACGCTTGGTTGGTCTTGTTTGCCCTGCTGAATTTTGGATTGTTCAAACCATAGCAAACGCATAAAACATGCTCCGTCTGACACGCTTTTTGATATTGGCACTGCTGGCGACAAGCCTTAGCGCATGTGTTTGGCTGCACCTGTTGGAGCTGAAGAACCAACTGGCGAAATTCGATGAAAACTTCTCGACCGAGGCCAGCGACCACTTTACCTTGGTGTTTAAGAATCCGGTGCTGGTCAACGATGACTTCGTCACGCTTGCCAAGCTAGAGCCAACCAGCAAGGAAACGACTCCAACCGGCAGCCGCTGGATTCAGGCTTTCCATAAAATCGACGCCGAAGGCAACAAGCAACCGGGTGTGGATTTCTTCTTCACCATGGATTTTGACCAGGATGACCGACTGACCCGATGGGATTTTTCCCGGTTATTCATGACCATGGTGCCGGCGAAATTTTTTGAAGATTCGATTCGCTCCTTGGCAAAAGGAAGAGTCGATGAAGCCAGCCGAAAGTACAGGGTCGATCCGAAAGACCGGGCCAAAATCACCGAACCCCCTCCGACTTTGCAACAAATCAAAGATGCCATGGGGGAACCGCTGGAAAAAACCAAAGAGGACGGGAAAAACGTTTACGTTTACCGGTTCCAAGTCGACTCCCCTTGGATAGACAAGGATTTCCAAGACCGCCGATTCACCGATGTCAGGCTTTACTTTGACCCAAAGACCCATGAATTGACTAGGATGGGAGGAAGGTTCATCGGGCTTAAAATCAACATCAATTTGGTGAAGGGGTGAGTTGATTCATCCGCCCCGGCACGGACTCCAACAGCTTGCGGGTGTAGTCATGGGCTGGCTTGAACAACACCCGCTCGACCGGCCCGATTTCCACAATCTTGCCCCCTCGCATCACCGCCACCTGGTCGGCCAACTCGGCGACCACGGCAAGGTCATGGCTGATGAATAGATAGCTTAAACCCTGTTGCTTGCGCAAGTCTTTGAGCAGGGCCAGGATTTGTTTCTGCACCGAAACATCCAACGCGCTGGTGGGCTCATCGCAGACAATCAGCCTAGGGTTGACCGCCAAGGCGCGGGCAATGCAAATGCGTTGCCTCTGTCCGCCGGAAAACTCATGCGGATAACGCATCCGCGCTTCCTTTGTCATGCCCACCGCCTCCAGCAATTCCTCCGCCCGTTCCCGCCGCTGCTGTTCCGAGCGCTCCGGCTGCAATGCCCTGATGCCTTCTTCGATAATGTCACCCACCACCATGCGCGGGTTCATGGAGGAGAACGGGTCTTGGAAGATGATTTGCATCTCCGCGCAACGCTTGCGGCGGGCTTCGCCTGACGATCCCGTCACGTCCTTCCCGTCAAAAAACATTTGCCCGCCGGAACTTTCAATCAGATTGAGCAGTGCCTTGCCCAGAGTGGTTTTGCCGCACCCGGACTCACCCACCAGAGCCAATGTTTGGCCTTGCGGCAGGCTAAAGGAGACACCGTCCACCGCCCGCACATGATCGACCACACGCTGGAGCAAGCCTTTCTTGATTGGATAATAAACCTTGAAGTCGCGTACTTCCAACAATGGCAAAGAGGTGGGCGTTTGTTGACGGCCTAGGCAACTCTCCAACCTAGGGCGGGCATCAAACAATTGCTGGCTATAGGGGTGTTGCGGTTGCTTGAAGAATGGCCCGCTGTCCGCCGCCTCGACGATTTCCCCTTTGCGCATCACCGCAACGCGATCAGCGATGCTGGAGACGATGCCAAGGTCGTGGGTAATCAGCCACAGCGCCATGCCGGTTTCTTGTTGCAGACGTTTCAAAAGGGCCAGGATTTGCGCTTGGATAGTCACGTCCAAAGCCGTGGTCGGTTCGTCGGCGATCAACAAGTCGGGTTCGCCGGCCAGGGCAATGGCAATCATCGCCCGCTGTCTCATGCCGCCGGAGAATTGGTGCGGGTATTCGTCAAAATGTTGGGTGGGCCGGGGCATTCCCACTTGATGCAGCAATTCGACGGCGCGTGATTTCAAGTCCGCGCCTTTAAGCCCGAAATGCAAGCGCAACACCTCGCCGATTTGCTGGCCGATGGTCATGACCGGATTCAGCGAACTCATCGGGTCTTGGAAGATCACCCCGACGCGCCTTCCCCTGATTTTGCACAGTTCATTTTCCGGCAGTCTGAACAAATCGACGCCCTCCAGTTTGGCCGAGCCTTGCAATATCTTCCCGCCCAGGGGCAACAGGCGCAACACCGACAAGGCAGACACTGATTTGCCCGAACCCGACTCGCCCACCAATGCGAAGGTTTCGCCTTGGTGAATGTTGAAGCTGATGCCGCAGACGGCAGACACCCGTTCTGCGCCTTGGCGAAAGGCGACATGGAGGTTTTCGACGGACAATAGTGGTGTAGTGTTCATAGTTTATTCTCGTTCCCACGCACTGGCACTCATCGTCATACACAAGTTCCGCCGAGCCAAAAACACCGTCATTCCGGCAGGGATGCCGGAATCCAGCGTCCAAGGATGGCAATCCATGCGCCACAAACAATCGCCGCGCCAGCCCACAGATTGACTATCCAGATATTTAGTTATAAAGTAATCTTCCTGCATTCCAAGTAAAACCTTTTCTCGTCCGCCTCGCCCATGGAAAAAGTCTTGCGTGGCAAGGCACCATCTTGGGCAATACTTTTAAACAAATGGAATTTGGAAAGGGCAGGAAGGAGAAAACCTATGGAACCCGGTTGGGCGCTTAATTCGGCAACGGCATCTTCGCCGTGGATATAATCCAGTTCCGCCGCTGGATTGTGTTTCAGGAAATCATCCAGAAAAGCCTGCAAAGAAGCGACCTCCAATGTCAATTTAGGGTTTTTGATCAAAGCCACGCCAAAACTGTCTTGGGCCAAGAAAGGAATCGCATGAACCCGATACTGGGTTTGCCCGAAGGCAATTTCCTTAGCTTCCTCCATGGAGTTGCAGACTTTCAAAAACAGTTCAATCCCATCATTGAGGAAGTATCTTTCCATTTTTTCCAAGACATTTCCAGGGGAGGATTTAAATAGAACCCGATGAATCGCTTCAAACTCCAAGCCTTCATCATGAAGGTTGACCAACTCCACCAAGGCATGACGGGAAGGATGCCCCATGATCGCCTGTTTGTCATCCGCTTCGGCTTTATTTTTTTCCCAGATGGCTTTGGCGGTGGCAAATGAATGGTTGCCATCGCCCATCGCGTAAAGCAGTATATCGCGGTCAGCGGTTGGACTGTTGATTTCCGGCCCGGCCAAGCGGGAGATAGCATTGGCGATTGCGCTGATTTGACTTGGGTTGTCAATCAAATACCCCTTGATGTGTCCACCGTTGAGCATCAAATCAACATCGTAAATTTTTTCCAAGGGTAGCTCAAATAGCGGTTCGATGACAGTTTTTTCCGGGTCGTCAATCAGCACCATGATATGCGGCAGTTCGATTTCTGCGTTTTCGCGCACCTTTATCCTCGGCGGCAGACGTTCCACAATGGTGCCTTCCGTAGCGCGGATCAGCGTTTTGGAACCGACGCTGAAGTCGTATTGCTCCAAGTCGAGCGCGACGACCAAACCCTTGCGGGATTCCGCATGGCTAGTTTTCCGGTCCACCAACATAAATCCCGGCATCTGTTCCACCAGAGTCCCGTCGGCCAGATATTGGCTCATAGCCTGGTTGATCTTGCCGATGCGTTCTTCCTTGTCATCATCTTCAAGGTAGATTTCCGGGAAAGTCAGCCGCAGGGTCGATGGCGCATCGCCGACCTTTTCCCCGACTTTATTCCAATATTCCGCTTGCGAAGTATATTGGTCGCAGGCGATGACTGCCCAGCGTGTCAGGTCGATTTTAGGATTCGGCAGCAGGATGGTGGGGACTTGTAGACCAATGTTTTCTAAGTTCATGAGGTTTCTCGATAGTATAAAATTTGTATATTAATGTATGGATTTACAGCGTTTTCATGTTCTAAAAAATAGCTAAAAATAGTGACAGGTAATAACACAAGTCTCTGATTTAACCAAATTCTTTGCAAATGGACAAGATTCATTAAGTAATTATTTGATGTTGAAAACGCTGTATTTTACTCCGCCCGCCTCGGGTCGAACGCATCGCGCACCGCGTCGGCGAACAGGTTGGCGGCCAGCACCAGCGCGAACATGAACACAAAGGCCGCAGACAGCGACCACCAAACAATAGGCTCACGCGCCATCTCCAATCGCGCACTGTTAATCATATTACCCCAGCTTTCCGTAGTCGGGTCCACGCCAATATTCACATAAGATAATACCGCTTCGGCCAGCACCAGCGAACTGAAATCCAAAGCCACGGAAATGATCACCAAATGGAATACATTCGGCATGATATGGCGGAGCAGAATGGTTCCTTGATGTACACCCAAGGTGCGGGCGGCTTGCACATACTCCATCTCGCGTAGTTTTAAAGTTTCGGCGCGTAATAATCGACACAAGCCTGTCCAACTGGTCAAACCCAAAATCATGCACAGGAACAGCAATCGAAAATCGGCGCGTAGGGCAAGGCTGGCAAATTCATCCTCATGGCGGGCCATATAAGCTTGCATCAACAACATGGAAGCGGCGATGAGCAACACGCCGGGAATGGAGTTCAGGGTGGTGTAGATATATTGGATAATATCATCCACCCAACCACGATAATACCCGGCCAATATCCCCAACGTCAAGGCCAAAGGCAGGGTGATGAAAGTCGTCAACGTGCCAATCAACAAGCCCGTGCGTATGCTTTTCAAACTTTGGAAAAACACGTCTTCACCGACCTTGTCGGTTCCGAATACATGATATGTTAGGCTCAACTCACCTAGGCCGAAACTGGTCAATAGTATCAACAATAGGGTTAATAGCACGGCACGCCAAGGAACCTCGGTTCTACCTTCGGCGATATCATAAGCACATTGGGAAAACGTGATGCTTCCTGATCTGGACCTCGCGACGATCAGTAAGGCCGCGAAAACCAACCATGCCAAAAAACCGTCCAATAGCCCAGCGAAGCCGGTTTGCAGAATATCAATGAATTTTCCCTTTTCAGGATCGGCCAAATGGGCACCGCCAAATTGCAGGCGCGGGTAAGCCCAGTGGGAAACCCCGTCTGTGCCGCGACTATTCTCGCGGGCATAGCCATGGCTTGCAAAAGGCGCGGAATAAGTCTTCTCAGACCGCTGGCGCAATGGGCTGGCCCACCAGTCCAACAGGCTCATTGCCTCGGTCTTGAATTTGCCTTCCCCGCCTTGCCCCTCGGGAGGATGGAAATGAATGGAATCGAGGATGGCAAACCCAAAGTAGAAAACCAGCACGGTCAGCGAAACCATCGCGCTTGTGCTACGCGCCACCTTGCGCCAAGGCCGGCGCAAGTGTTCTTTGCTGCGGGCGCGGAATATGGCCGCCGCCAGCATCAGCAGCAGTAAGAAGAACAGAGTATCGGTCCAGAAGAAGATCATAATTAGTTCAAGCGGACGCGAGGATCGACTAAGGTATAGGAAATGTCAGTCAACAGAAGCCCTAAAATGTACAATGCCGAACCCAAGAATACCATAGCCCTGACGATGGCGAAATCCTGTTTGCTGATGGCATCTATGGTGTAGCTACCCAGCCCAGGAATGCTGAAAAACGATTCGGTTATCAAGCTTCCAATGAAAAGCAGCGGCAAAACCACCACCACGCCGGTCAAGATGGGGATCATCGCGTTTTTCAGCACATGGGTGAACAGCACATACGTTTCACTCAAACCTTTGGCCCTTGCCGTGCGGACATAATCCTTCTCCACTTCCTCCAAAAACAAGGTGCGATACCAGCGCACCCCGGAACCGATACCGGCAATCACGCTGATAATGACCGGAAGTATTAGGAATTTCAGTGCATTCATGCCTAAATCATAACCTGAAATTGGCGTGAGTTGTAGCAGTTTTCCCATGATGAACTGCCCGCCAATGATATAAAACATCGAGGATATGGACATCAGCGCCACACAGAGAGCCACCCCCCAAAACTCCACATAAGTCATGCGGAAGAAAACCAACATCAGGGCCAAGCTGATATGCACCAACAAGCCGACCAGCAACGAAGGCGCGGCAATTGCCAATGACGGCCACATGCGTTGGCTTATATTCGCGCCGATGTCCTCGCCATTGTCGGCCCGCCCAAATCGGAACAAAAACAAGCCTACGGACTTTTGATAAAAGATGGTCTCGGTAAACTGGCTTATGCCTTCCAACTGGTTGTTTTTGAAAAGGGGCAGGTCATAACCCCGCTCGTGCTTCCATTTCGCGATGGCTTCTGCGGTGACATGTTTCTGCCCCAAGTGCATACGCGCCATGTCGTCGGGGCTGTTGACGACGAAGAACAGCACGAAGGTGATAATATTCACGCCGACCAGCAAAGGCACGGCGTAGAGGATGCGGCGGATGAGGTATTGGATCATTGGTTGCTCATAATATTTGCCACACTTTCCATATCCTCAATAACGGTTTCATCGGTAAGCCTAAAGCCAGAATCGAAATGTTCTTGCAAGCGTGATAAAAATGCATCAAAACTGAGGTCAGCTAATGCCGCTGCCGCTGAGAAACTAATTTTGTGCGCATGATACAAACTCGCAGCGAGAAAAAAGTTAGCAGCTTTATTACCGAAAGGCTCCAATACTTCGTCAAAATCATCAGCAATGACAATTTCATCCTTCATTAAACCGAAGCGAATTTTTCGCTTTGGCGAGTCGGGTGGCGTAAGTCTTGCTATTGGTTTTCCGCTCTGTTCAATAGTTACGGTTTCACCTTGGCGGACAGCTTCAATGAGTTCAGGGAAATGGGCTTTGGCATCTTGTAAATTTACGTGCATGATGTTCGCTCAACTAAAATAGTAGGTTTTGCGCGAATCCAACGCTTGGTATCTTCCCAGTTCATAGCAGTAGAAGGGTCTTGCACAAAAGCGGCTTTCCTTTTAATCAATTCATCCTTTTGCCAGTCGTACAATGGAACCGAATCTGGATTTGTAGAAAGATCATCCCATAGGTCTTCCACTAATTGGAGTTTTTCTGCAGGGCTTAAATCAAATACCGTTGCGATTGATGGGTTCATTATTTCTCTCCTCAACTTATTGAATATGGAACCTTTCTGGTTCCCTCGCTCCAGCGTCGAAGCCATTAAGTTAAGAAAAACCACGTCGTTCCGGCAGGGATTGCCGGAACCTAGATGCCATGGAGGGCAAACTAGATTCACTTCCCTGTGTTCTGGATACCGGCAGTCCATGCCGGTATGACGGGCTAACTTAATGGCAGTGACGCGGAGCGCGGGAACGAGGGCAAAACGCTGTAATACATCATGGCTGCGGTAGTGAGTCTAAAAACAGAGCAAGGCTTGGTTGATGCTGTTTGGCATTTTCAAGTTTCTTTGCGTTTCGGTATTGGCTGCTTAAATTATCATAAATTCGATATTCTTTGTCGCAAATTAGCCCAAGTCGTTTGGTGTCGCGCCCCAATTGTTTAGCACAGTTTTTAGTTTTTTTAGAGTGTGCCTTTTCATTGGCGTATATGGGCAATAGCCAGCATTCTAGGGAATGTACGGCTATCGCAAATTTAAGCTGATTTTGGAATTTTTCATAGCTGGCTTGATTCATTTTTGAAATTAGCAATCGGCTAACATCGCCAACCAAGTCCTCAACCGATCTATCTTTGCCTTCATGGGTGAGGGAAACGCCATAATTCAGATGTTCCCCCATGTCCGTATCTATTTGAATGATGACGTAATCGTTGTAAGTAAGCAACTCGTCAAAGTTCTCATACTGGCAATATTCAAACACTTGCTCCCAACCGCCGAAAGAATCCGCTTTGACCCGGCTGGCGTCGGTCGCATCGCGCAGCGGTTGTAAAGGGTTGACTTCCACATCGTCCCCGTACATCCCAGTCAGGATGTTTTCGAGCACGGCTTGGTCAGTGATGCCTTCGGTAATCAACGCAAAGCTTGCCATGCTCAAAATCCCTTGGGCAATCCACCCAACACACCCCGCAAAAATAATTCAGAAAGTCGGGTAGGGCGCTCGCCTGATGGTTTCACAGGTTTGTTCACCCGTTTTAGCCGTGTTGAACCATTTTTGTTTCTGGATACAACGAACAGTCTCTGTTCGTCGTCGTCAAGATTTAAGCCATCCAGTATTGCCGGGTTATGGGTGGTGAAAATCACCTGTTTATCGTGCTTTTCCGCCAGAGCCACCAATTCACGCATTAGTTTCTCACAGAGCTTAGGGTTAAGCGACGCATCTATGTTGTCAATGGCAAAAAACGTGGGTGTCAGATCGGTGGAAAACAGGGCGAAATAAAACAGTAGGAACAAAAAGCCTTCATTGGTGCTTAACTGGTCGAAATAGCGCCGGGTTTCGTCCAGATAGCGATCTTTGATTTCCATTCGGCTTCCTGCAAATGGGCCCGTATCGGTTAAAGTGAGGTCTTCAAACCAATCTAAGATTTGCAGGGATTGTTTGATTTCATTTAGGCTATCTGAATATTCTGCTCTGGATAGAACGAACAGCAATTTTAACAATCCTTCGCCGTTGATTCCTAACGGTTCGATTTGACCTCCTCGTTGGAATGTGCGAAGGGCGGAATTTTCTGGTGAGTAAATTACGAAACTATCAATTTTTCCAGAAAATTGAAGTTTTAAATTTTTATTTTGATTTAGTAATGTATTTACAAGGATGCTATTTGCGGTATTACTATTTTGATCAAATGTTATATTGATTTCCGATTCTAATTTGCGAGATAGTTCTTCTGAGCCTCTTTTAGAATCAAGCATTTGATAGATGATTTGAATTAGTTTATTATCGGTAGTTAATTTATTTTTTATTTTATCATCATAAACTAATTCTGACTTATCAATATTATTTAATGTTGAAGTTACACTATTCATGTAATTTTTTATGCTGGTTTTTATGTTTCCTTTTGAAAATTGTAAATTCCATTTTGAGTAGGTCTTGTTATCATTGTTCAGTCTAAAAGAAAATATTTCTCCTAATATTGATGTCAAAGACATAAAAATTTCCAATGTGGGTTCAAAACCCGGAAACGCAGGACGCATATATTCTGGCTCTTCTGTAACGCGAATTCCACGAGAAATCAAAAACTCATTATCCAGCTTGTTCGCCGCAGCCGCCCCTGCCAAGGCAATGGCTTCAAGGATATTGCTTTTCCCCGCGCCATTTTCGCCAATCAAGACATTGATACGCCCTAGTTCAAACTCCAGCGTATCAATGGATTTGTAGTTTGCTATTTGAATATTTTTAATCACGGGTTTGTGCTAGGGAGTTGAATTATAGTTAATTAATTGATGGGGAAGTTAATCGGTCTTTTCTTTTGTAAGTGCGGCCTTTTCTTCAAAATACGTCCGCACATCCTCATTCTCCACCCGTGCATAAATCTCCTCAACCGGAACCGTCAAACCGATGGATTCAAACGTGACCTCTTCACCTAGAAAATAATGATTGGAAACCCAACCTTCCGCACGGCGGCAAACCTCCACATCGACAAAATCCTGTTCAATCAAAACATATTCCTGTAATGTAGGGATGGTTTGGTAAATCA
The DNA here is from genome assembly GCA_903857165.1 of uncultured Methylococcaceae bacterium. Lineage (GTDB taxonomy): Bacteria > Pseudomonadota > Gammaproteobacteria > Methylococcales > Methylococcaceae > Methylumidiphilus. Next base: position 13,159 of record CAIODU010000200.1, read on the forward strand.
TGCGCTTGAGTTTTTCATCCCTGCGTCTGGTGGATTTGGATAGAACTTCGACGAGAATGGTGGGCGATTCGGTGTAATATTCAGCTTGAGTTTTATCATCACACACCACCGTCACATCGGGATAGAAATATTTTGAACCGACTTTGACTTTCATGTCAGAAGTGAAAGGTTCGCAAGGTGTTTTTTTCAAATGATTACCAAATTCAAGGAAGATATTACCTGCGATGCGATTATGGTTCTTGCTCGCACCGGACATGGCATAAACATAGCCGTCGATATATTCATGCTTGATCTCACTGGTGAGTTCACCCTTGAGGTATTCCTCTTCTGATATTAGATGGTCGTGATCTTTAAGGTTTGCGGTCATGGTTTTATCTCATGAAAAATAGTTATAAGTTTAGATTTTTAATCAGAGTGTCCCCAGTCGTCAATCAAAGTCATAATTAAAGTATTAAATTGATTCATAAAACCCTCATCAAGCCTAGTAAGGAAACCATGAGCCAATTTATTTCTGCTCTCAAGAACTGAATTGGTAAGATCGTATTGAGACAAGGCTAATTCACCCATTGAGTACATATGATTGATCAGTCGCTTAACCGGAAATCGCTCAATGGGTATAGACATTTCGATGGCGCGTTTTCTCAGCAAAGCCTCAAAAATACTCCATAGAAACAATAAAGCAGGTTCCTTCCTTCCTTCTCTAAGCAAGCCGGATGCTTGAGTGGCATGTTCCCTTAATTGTGTCCAGTTAGGCATATCATCCGATGTTCCTGGCGGGTTTTGGCTTTCTACATCATCCAAAGTTACTAATAAAAAACGCCAACCTGGATGCCGGCTGACTTCTTCGGCAATCTCGCGAAACCGTTCCACAGGTAACCGGGCTAGTTTGGCCTTGACCTCGACGATTAATCCTGAATTCTCTTTGGTCGCTACTAAGTCGGGGCGATAGCCATCTAAGTCAAACGGAAGATCAAATTCAGACGGTTCTCTTGTTACGGAATAACCTTCCAAGGCATACTGTTCAGCGAGTTCATTTATCTTTTCTTTTTCCGATTGCTGAGTGTTCGATATCATAAATAATTCTCCAAAGTTTTGGATTGGCTGACCCTAACATAGACACATTCTTTACCAATTAATGCCCCTTGAACCAATAAGCCTGGCAGTTTGGCTAAATCGAGTGGTTCGCTGAGAAATCTTCTGTGACTGTCAACATCAGCAATCAAACTGTCATCCTCATAAACCAAGCCTACCAAGGCATCTTGGATAGGTTTGATGATATTATCAATATCCGGTGGAGAATCATCGCAAAGATACACAAGGGTTAGTCGAAGGTTGCTATTTTGAATGGGAGATAACACCGTCCAATTTTGTGCCGCTGTAAGACGAACATAACTTTTCCACTCTTTGAGACTCTCTCTATTTCCCTGCAAAGAAAGTGGGCGTTTAGGAATCAAAAATTCTAGTATATTTCTCTTCACAACGCCGTCCCCCGTTGCCGCTTCCGGTAACTCAACCAAGCTGGCAACAAAGCGACAATCAGCAACACCAAGCCAACCAACAAAGGCCAATATATGGGCCTATTCCACTCAGCCCGAAGTTCTGCCCGCTGGGTCGCATCGATCCTCTGGTATTTTACGCGGTTTCTCGCCATTAGGTTTGAAGCTAGGTTTTTATACCAGTCATGATACAAGGCGAATTTCATCGGGTAATAGCCGAATAACCAAGGCGAATCCCGCCGGATGATGTCCTGCATCTGTTGGATGATCGCTTGCCGTTCCGGGCCATCGTCCATGTTCCTCATTAGCTCGAACAATCGGTCAAATTCTGGATTCTTATAATTGGACGCATTTTCCCCGCCCGGGCCGACTTTGGCATTCGCGCCGTTGAGCAGGAAGAGGAAGTTTTCCGGGTCGGGGTAATCGGCATTCCAACCCCAAGTATACAATTGCATATTGCCCGAAGCGATCTTTTGCTGAAACTGGTTGTAATCCGTGGTGCGCAACACCAATTGAATGCCTAGCTTGGCGAATTGCTTGCGATACCAGTTTAGCGAGGATTTGCTATCCGCCCCGGCTGCCGTCACATCATAATACAACACCAAAGGTTTGCCGGTCTTAGCGTCCACGCCATCGGGGTAACCGGCTTCGGCCAGCAGTTTTTTGGCTTCATCCAAGCTTTTGCGCCGGGGTGCGCCGTCTTTCCAGTCGAACACATAGGGGTTTATGCCAGCCTCACCCTCTTGGTAGCCGAAAATCCCCGGTGGCAATGCACCTTGGGCGACGATGCCGCGTCCATTGGCGAAAATGGAGATAAATTCGTCATAATCCACCGCGATGGCGATGGCCCGGCGCAATTTGCTTTGCGCCTCTCCGTATCCACCCACGACGGGGTCGAGCATATTGAAGCCCATATAAAAGATCGATGCTTCCACTTCCGTTTCCAATCTTATGTTTTTCTCCCGCATTTCCGGGGTCAATTCCGGCCCGCCCTGCCCGGCAAAGCTGACGGCTTGGTCGAAATTGTCGGAAGCCAGCCCGGAGGCATCGAAATAGCCTTGCAGGAATTTGTTCCAATAAGGGATGGTTTCCTTTTCCAGAATGCTGACCACTTTGTCGATGAAAGGCAGCTTCTTCCCGGCATCTTTCAGCAATCCTTCCTTGACATCTTCTGGCGAGCCTTCCGTTGGGTAGTAATCGTCGTGGTAGTTTGGATTTCTCGCCAACACGATGCGGCGGTTTGGATTATTCTCCTCCATCAGGTAAGCCCCGGTGCCGACCGGATACCAATCTAGGGAAATGTTTTTCGCAACTAAGCCTTTCTGGTTATAGAACTGATCCGCTTGCCAAGGCACGGGAGAGAAAAAAGTCATCGCCAGCCAATAACGGAACTGCGGGTATTTGCCTTTTAACCGAATTTTTAAATGATGGGGGTCAATAACCGTCACACCTTCCAATGGATAGCCGCGAATATCAAAGAATGCCGATTTGTCTTTGCTGGAAGCAAATGCCTTTTCAGCCTGCTCGGATAGCGCCTTCAAGCCGACGATATGCTCTTGCATCAGGTCGGCAATGGGGGAATGCAATTGCGGATGGACCAGTCTTTTGATGCCGTAAAGATAATCCTCGGCGGTGAGTTCGCGAAAGCCAGTTTCCTGGAAGTCGGCAATGGTTTTGATGCCTTGTAATTCCTCAACCGTCAGGTCATGGTAGCGAAAGCGTCCTTCCGGGGTCTTGGCGAAAGCCGGGTGGGGTTGAAAGCGGATGCCGGGTTTTAGCCGGATGTCATACTCGCTAAAGGCAATGTCCTGCTCCGAAGCGCCTTCCGGCAAGGGTTTCAGGTCGCGGTCCAGATAGGCCACCTTGGGCATTTCCGCCGCCGTCAAGGGTTCCAGTGCGAAAGGTTTTTTCAGGTAGTTGTATTGCAGCAAAGGCTCGTAAATCTGCGCGACATAACGCGCCTCGTCCTCGCTATAGGATCGCGCCGGGTCAAGATGCTTGGGCCGTTCGGCGAAGGCGGTGTAAAGGATGTTTTGTTCCGATTGGTCCTTGGGGTAGGGGTCGTTCAAGGGCTGGTCGCTACAGCCACCGACCAAAATACTAAACAAAAACAGCCCCAAGAGGCAGGCAAATAGGCTGGAGGCAAAAGCCGGGTGGAAAGTGGCGGTTCTTGGCATGGCGGTTGACGATGATTAAGCGGCTATTATACTTCCCTACTCCTTTTGCAGGACAGCCAAATCTTGCGGTGTCAAACCGGGGTTGATTTCGACCAGCCAAACATCGCCCGATGGAAAATAGCCGACATCAATGATGTGGTCATGCGGCGGCAAATGGGGCTGCGATGTTTGCAGCAAAGGACGCCAACTGGGGCAGTGCAGCCGATAGACCCGTTGCCGAACTGCCGCGCAGACAGGCGCTGATGCGGCGGCATTGTTTCTGGTCGGCTAGAAATCGAACTTCGCTGACCTCGGAGAAATCCACATAGGGCGAGAGATGCAAGCGCAAAGGTGACTTGGTTTCGGTCCAAGCGCGGGCAGCGAGGCATTGCGGCTTGGTGGGATGCTTGAGCAATTTTTCCGCCATTTTCCGCATATTCATCCCCTCATAGATTACACCCAACCGCCCCGAATCGCGCCAGCTTTTGATGCCCAGTTTGGGTACGAGCGCTTGTGGTGCGGGGCGGTCAAGTTCGCCGGGATTGAGCAACTTGAATCCGTCCCCGTCCGGCTCGATTGGCACGGAGATGACTGGCGGCGCAAGGTACACGCCTTGTATGGATTTTGGCAGTTTGTCGAATTCGACCGCTTGCAGCTTTTCGTAGACGTTTACCATGTATTCATCCTTTGTGACTTGACAGAATCATGGCCTCAATTTGTTGATAAATTCATAAAAATCATTGGCGACAAAGCCTAACCAAGTGTTGTCTTCCGTCCCCCAAGCCCAATCGTTGTAAGGCCAGTACCAAACACGTCCGGCGTGTTCACCCAGTTCTAGCAATATCTGTCCCTGTCCGGCATCACTAGCAACCGGCAAGTAATTTGCGGGAAATTTTGGGAAATCTTCGTCATCTATAAATTCTTTTCTTGTTAGCGTTTCATAAGCCGTAATAAGCCTATCTGTTTGATCAAAGAAAGCAATATCGGCCTCGTGAATTTCCTTTCTGTCTGGGAAAATAATTATATAATCAAACAAACAATACATTCCGGGTACATCATCAAATACTACAAAGCCAAATTTAGTTATAAACTCAACATAAGGGGCTGGGAGCGTAGCACCTATTTTGGACTCGATTCGCATAATATCTGTTGCCGATGCCTTTGGCTTGCCCCGTTTAATCCAATGTGTTTGCATAGCTTCAGGAATTTGAAACATATTATCCTCATTTTAGAATAGTTCGTTATTAGTCATGGAGTTGCCGCCTGTGTGTGCTACTCCTTTATATCGCGTATCATGGATAGCTCGTGGTATATAGCCGACCTTACCATCTTCAAAATGGTGAAGTACAAACTCATCTTTTGAAGGGGGTTTCCAGTTGGGGTCTGACTCACGCATCATTTTCGTTAATTCATCACCATCCTTTTTTGCATTTCCGCTGACTTCCCATAGGTCGTATCTTTGGCCTTCTACATAATTATCATAAACGGGGGTTCCATCGCGAAACTCGATCTCTTTTACAGTTCGGCCATCAGGGAGTTTACGCGATTCATGGAATTCAAATACACCGTTACCATCCATCGGCTGCTCCCCTTTTGGATTTTTCCATTTGCCGTTGCTGCCGGTGTGCGGCATATGCAAACTACGATTTTGGCCTTTTGCGCCCACCAGTTTGCACTCCACACACCCGGCCCTGCGCACTTTGACATCCAGCATGGCTTGCTGGACTTTCGCCAGCGCCTGTTTGCGGGCGGCGGCGACTTGTTCAAGGCCCAGCCCGCTGCGTTTGAGCGCGGCTTGGCCCGCCATCGCCAAATTGTCGCTGGCGTGGAATAGCGCCTCTAACGCCTTGCCTGTCAACGGGGCTTTTTTGGCGAATTTCAGTGGCTTCGCCAGCGCGTCGCCGGCATAGGGAATCATGCTGCCCAAGGAAAGTGCAGCGCCCAAGGCATCGCCTTGTGCCGCCGACAATAAAAATCCTGCGCCATCGCTGAGGGGGGTCGGGTCGAAAACGCCGGTGATGTCAGCCACGGTTGAGGCATAATCGAGCGGTGACATGTTCTTGGCTTCGCTTTGCAGGGTGTCCCAGACATTCTTGCGCAATTGCTCGGAAAGCGCGTCGTTGTAGGTGTCGGTCATTTGTTCATTTTCCCAATATCAATTGACCTATGAATATCGGTCATGCGTCCATCACCCAGAAATGGGTGCGCCATTCCCGCGCCCCGGCAAACTTCCTCGCCTCTTCCCATGCATCGGCATAGGGCAAAGTCGCCAATTCCGCAAAGCGGTCTTCCGCCGGACGGGCGGTCTGTGCCAGCACGTTGGCGATTTGCGCTTGTCGGTGGAAACCCGGCGCAATCTCCCAACGCAAGCGGACAAACAGCCGCATCGAAAAGGCGTCGTCGATGTTGAAGGGCTTGGCAAGCTCAATGCTGTCGTTAATCAGCCAGCGGAGGTAAGGCCGGGGATAAATGGACGGGATGTCGGGGCGGAACTCGGCAAGGTGCTTTTCGATCTCGATGATCAGCAGCGGGCGGCTGCTCAGCACCATGGCATGCATCTGGGCTTTGCTGATGATTAGCATGGGGGGTTGCTAGCGGATGTGCGGTTGGAATGGCCTATTTGAATAGTGGATGGCAAACCAAAATAGTGGCCTACCGCTTCATCATGGCAAAAAATTCAGCGTTGGACTTGGTGTCCTTGAGCTTGCCTAGGAGAAATTCACTGGCCGCCACTTCATCCATGGGTTGCAGAATCCGCCGCAGAATCCAAGACATTTGCAACTCTTCCTTGGGTACGATGTATTCCTCGCGGCGGGTGCCGGAACGGTTAATATTAATGGCGGGGTAAACGCGGCGTTCGGCGATCTTTCTCTCCAAATGCAATTCCATATTGCCGGTGCCTTTGAATTCCTCGTAGATTACCTCATCCATGCGCGAGCCGGTATCGACCAATGCGGTGGCGAGGATAGTCAGGCTGCCGCCTTCCTCAATGTTGCGGGCCGCGCCAAAGAATCGCTTGGGGCGCTCCAAGGCGTTGGCATCGACACCGCCGGTCAGTATCTTCCCGGAAGACGGGACAATGGTGTTGTAGGCGCGCGCCAGGCGGGTGATGGAGTCAAGCAACACCACGACATCGTGTTTATGTTCGACCAAGTGCTTGGCTTTTTCAATGGCCATTTCCGCCACCTGCACATGGCGGGCCGGCGGTTCGTCAAATGTGCTGGAAACCACCTCCCCCTTCACGCTGCGCTGCATTTCAGTGACTTCTTCGGGCCGCTCGTCGATTAATAGAACGATAAGGTAGCACTCTGGGTATTTTTCCGAAATGCAGTGGGCGATATTCTGCAAAATCATTGTCTTGCCCGCTTTCGGCGGGGATACGATCAACCCACGCTGCCCCTTGCCAATGGGGGCGACAAGATCGATCATGCGTCCGGTCAAGTCTTCCGCGGCACCGTTGCCCAGTTCGAGGACAAACCGTTCATGGGGAAATAATGGGGTGAGGTTGGAAAACAGAATCTTGTGCTTGGCGTTCTCGGGAGGCTCGAAGTTGATTTGCTCGACTTTAAGCAGGGAAAAATAGCGGTCCCCTTCTTTCGGCGGGCTGATTTTACCCGATATAGTGTCACCGGTATGTAAACTGAAACGGCGAATTTGGCTCGGTGAAACATAAATGTCATCTGGGCCAGCCAAGTAAGACCAGTCTGCCGAACGCAAAAACCCGAAGCCATCAGGCAATATTTCCAAAACCCCGTCGCCAAATATGTCTTCACCACCCTTCGCCTGCTTTTTGAGGATGGAGAAAATCAATTCTTGCCTGCGGCTACGCGCCACTCCTTCGATCTTTAAGGATTCGGCAATATCGACGAGCTCTGAAACGGGTTTGCGCTTGAGGTCGGTAAGGTTCATATGGGTCTAAAGTTGCGGAGGGGGTATATCTGCGCCTATCACCAGTTGCTGGTGGCGGCAGGGGCGGTGGATGATGTTCAATCTTTCGAAACACCATCCGCCTTTATGTTTTGTTTGTTTGCAAGACCGATTCAGGTGATGCCTTGGAAACCCCCAGTTGGGAAAATTAAATATCCAAGGCATTCAGGAAAGCTTCTCGCATCACATCCCTGCGCATGGATTCCTTATTCATGGTTGGAGGGGCGGGAATTAACGGCGTCCGCGCCCACTTTTGCTGCCTTTGTCCAAAGCAACATAATGGGAGGTAATCCACGAACAAAAAGCGTCAACATTCGTTGGCACTCCTTAATATTTGAGTTAGAGGGAATAACGCGCCAAAGCGCATCCAAACGATAGATGGGGTACTATTGGAAAACGGGCATTTGGAGCAGGAATGTTTCAAAGATGGACAGAAACCACACTGGCTTGCTTGGCACGAACCTCTATACACCGGGAAAAATGCTACAGGAAAAACAGAAAAAAAACAAGTAAATTCTTTGCAAATTACAATTGGGCAGCGTACTATAAGTCAACAGCATCGGCATCGTGATGCCTATGAAAACTGCCGCCGCGTAAAACTTGACTGACGAGTTGGCCTCAAGCCCCACCGTTCAACCTTCCAGCGTACCCCGCTAAGCGCCTTGTGACCCTTGCAATGAAGCCAGACAGAAAGTCCGTAATAGCCCCTGCCTTTTGCAATAGGCAGTTGCGTGTCGCATCCTCGCCGCTTTTCAATTCGACTAGGCGACCCATGCCAAAGATCATTAATGATGTCATTGAAAGGGGCGAGGGAGGTGTGGAATGCCAGTGTTGATAAGCTCACCCGCCGAGCGATTGAGGGGATTGTTGGCACATCCCGGCATCCTGTTGATGGCGGGCTGTCACGATGCGATTTCCGCGAAACAAATCGAATTGATGGGCTTCGCATCCACTTTCATGAGTGGTTTCGCCGTGTCCGCCGTTCGCTTAGGCATGCCTGACACCGGCTTGATTTCCTACGCCGAGATGGTCGAACAGGGACGTACCATTTGCCAAGCGGTCAGCATCCCCGTGTTTGGCGACGGCGACACCGGTTTCGGCAATGCCATCAATGTCCGGCGCACGGTGCAAGGTTATGCCCAAGCCGGGTTCGCGTGCATTATGCTTGAAGATCAGGTCAGCCCCAAACGCTGCGGCCACACCCAAGGCAAGGCCGTCGTCAGTCGCGATGAAGCCCTCACCCGCATACAGGCGGCCGTTGATGCCCGCGATGCGGGTGCGGACATCCTGATCATGGCACGCACAGATTCCCTCGCCACCCACGGCTTGGCCGATGCCATCGAACGTTGTAGGCTGTTCCGGGAAATCGGCGCCGACATCAGTTTTTTGGAAGCCCCGGAAAGCGTTGGGGAAATGCACCGTTATTGCCAAGAAGTCGATGGCCCCAAAATGGCGAATTTGATCGAACATGGCAAAACCCCACTGCTGCCCCTCCATGAACTGGAAACGATGGGTTACAAGATTGCCGTTTACCCTTTGACCCTGCTCAGTGTGTACATAAGAGCCATGCGCGAAGCCTTGGCAAGCCTGAAATTAGGCCAGAAACCCAAAGGCATGTTGGATTTTGAAGAATTGAAGGCGGCGGTGGGGTTTCCAGATTACTATGCGGAAGAAGTGCGTTATAAATTTGACCCGTCATAAATAAACAATGTCATCATCCACACTAGAACTACTGAGCCAGCCGGGCATCATCATTGCCGTGGTTGGTGCCAGCGACAATCCCGACAAATTTGGCCATGCCATTTACCGTGACTTGAAACGCAAAGGGTATCGGGTTTATCCAGTCAATCCCAATCGTGAAACGGTGGATGGGGACAGAGCCTACCGCAATCTCCAGGCACTCCCCAAAATTCCCGACATTGCGAATCTGGCCGTCCCGCCCGAAGCTTCCTTGACCGTGGCGAAGGAATGCCTACAGCTCGGCATTCTCAACCTCTGGCTGCAAGCGGGGTCGGAAAGCCCGGAGGTATTGGGGTTCCTGGAAGAAAATGGACTTAATTATATGGCAGGGGCTTGCATCATGGTGAAGACACGAAGGGCGAAATAAGACAAATCCCGCAATGGTTGTCGCAACATTCTCCAAGATACCCAAAGTCATACACCACGGGCAACGCAACGGTATCGGATGGATCCCGGGGCATGTCCTCCCGGATTGCGCCGCAGGGCGGATCCATCCGGGCTACGCTGGCTGAAAGGGCTGGTTGCAGACAACCGAAACGGCCATTGCGGGAAATGGCAACCGACCAGCGCGACCACCCCTGCGCTTCAAGTTCGCTGGTGTCGAGCTTGCCGCCCCCGCCAACAACATCTGGCGCAAGCCAGCCAAACCAACAGGGCAATGTGGCACAACCCATTCGATTTCGTCATAACGCCCGGTTCCCGCCAGCCAGCGGGCAGGAAACAAAGGCAATGCCTCGAAGGCCAGCCACATCGCGCTGATGACGGTGATATGGTTGACCTTGGATGGGGACTTTTCACCGGCATAGGTCGAGCCGGACTTCATCGCGCCGGGATCCCAGCCAAGAGTTACCGTATTATCTTCATTGAGCCTTGGTGGGAATCTGATGCGTAAACTCTACCCAATCTTTGCCGCGCCTGTCACCACCTTGAAAGGGTTGGTTTTTTACAGTTAATCAGGGCCTGCCGGATCGGTCAAGGATTTCTCCTCTGGCCGATCCGGGTTTTCTGGTTTGTCAGCCTCCTGTGGCGGCAGTGCCACCGTCATCGCCGCCAAGCGCCGGGTATTCCCTTTTCCGCTTCGACTTCCCCTTGAGTGCGATGCGATGGGCGTTATGCACCAGCCTGTCCAGGATGGCATCGGCGAGCGTGGGGTCGCCGATGGACTCGTGCCAATGATCGACGGGCAGTTGGCTGGTGACGAGGGTGGATCGGATGCCGTAACAGTCGTCGAGGATTTCCAGCAGGTCGAGGTCTTCGAGGCAGGCCGCCTGTTTCAGCTTGGCGAGGCGGAGCCGGTCGGCGAGGCGGCGGCTGTCGCGTTCGGCGATCTCGCGGTCGACGAGCAGCCCCACGCGCTCCAGGAAGCCGAGGCAGCCGATGTCCGGCATCTGCTCCTGCCCTTGCAGCGCATGGGCATGCCGGTGATCTTGAGGGCGCGGAGTTGGTCGAAAGTCGGGTGTGTCAACATGTCATGTCTCCGTTTCAGTGGAAGTATTCGGGGCCGCGCAGGTTTTCGTGCTGCGGGCGGACTGCGGGGGGGGGTGTCAGGGGTTGGGCATTGAGGCCGTGGGACAGGATCGACTCGACGCTGCGGTAGCTCAGCGCGTTGATCGACAAGGCCCTTTGGCAAGCAGCTTCCAGGCGGGACGAGCCATAGCGCTCGCCCAGTCGCAGGATGCCCAGGCAGGATCGGTAGCCCTGCTCGGGGTGGCGGCGGCCCCGCAGGATGGCGGTGACCAGCCCCGCCGTGGCGGGGCCGGTCTTTTCCGCCCACCGGGCCAGGCGTTCGGGCGACCACTTGGCGAATTGGTGGTGTGGCGGCATGTGGGCATCCACCGTGGTGTGCCGCCCGCGCAGGTCAACTTTCTGGTGGCAGGCCACGCGCTGCCCTTGGTGGAACGCCTCCACCGTGTTCGCCGTGTGGCGCACGTCAAGCTTGCGGCCGACCAGGGCGTGGGGTACTGAGTAGTAATGCCCTTCGACTTCCACAGGGTAGTCGATGTGGACCTTGGCCTGCTTCCACTGGGCAAACTCGTAGGGGGTGGCGGGCAGGGGCTGCAAGGCGGGGCGGTCCAGCGACTCGAAGGCCGACCGTCGGCACCCCGGCAGCTTCTTGAAGGGGCGCAGGTTCAGCGCCGCGACGAGTTCGCCGATGGACCGGTTCAACTCCGCCAGCGAGCAGAACACTTGGTTGCGCAGCCGCGCCAGCACCCAGCGCTCCACCAGCAACACGCCGGCTTCGACTTTGGCCTTGTCCTTGGGCTTTCGGACACGCGCAGGCACCACCGCCAAGCCATAGTGGGCCGCCATGTCGGCGTAGGTGGGATTGATGTCGGGTTCGTAACGGCAGGGTTTGGTGACGCCCGAGGCCAAATTGTCGGGCACCAGGACTTCGGGGACGCCGCCTAAAAACCCGAAGGCCCGCACATGCGCACCGATCCAGTCGGCCAGCCCCTGGCTTGCCAGCGCCTCGGCGTAGGTGTAGTTGGAGGCCCCCAGCACGGCGACGAAGATTTGCGCCTGCCGGATTTCACCGGTTTGCCTGTCCACCAACGGGACGGTCATGCCGCTGAAATCAACGAACAACTTCTCGCCTGCACGGTGCGTCTGGCGCATCACCAAGTCTCTACGGCCCAGCCAAGCCCGGTAGGCATCGCAGAACCAGGCGTACTGGAAACCGTCCGGGTTGGCGGCCTTGTATTCCTGCCAGAGCAGGAACAGTGTCACGCCCTTGCGGCGCATTTCCTGGTGGACGTGAACCCAGTCCGGTAGGGTGCGCCTGTCAACGGGGACGGCGGCTAGCGGCGGAAACAGGCAGGACTCCAGATCCAAGTCCTTCACCGCCACCGACAAAGGCCACACCAAGCCCGAATCGAAAAAAACGGCGGACATAGTCGCCTATGCTGCTGCGGGCGATGCCGACGCTCTTGGCGATCTGCCGGTCGGACAGCCCGCAATCGAATTTCAGCCTTAAAACTTCTCTAATCATACGCATGGATAATCGCTCCATATCGACCTCTCGCTCCGAAAAAGTGGTCGATCATAGTTGAAATTAACCCGCGTCGCCCCCCGCCAAGAGGGTGGCCTATTGGCCGTGGAATTCGCAACGGACTCTCACCGTACTATGCGTACGCCTTACACGGGCGCACTGGGAGCGGTTTGTAACCGCGAACCTATGCTCCATGGACGGCGCGGCCTCGAGGCATCCATGCAATCTGGATTCCGGCAATCCCTGCCGGAATGACGGCTATTCCTTAATGGCTATGCCGTAGGTCGGCATCCCATGCCGGCAAACCCCACTCAATGGCGGCGAAGGCTTGCCGCCCTGCGACTATAATGGCAAACTATCAGAGGATCAAAACACTGGATATCTGGAGAAGCGAAACATGAGCAGGCCAGCCCAAGCCTTGGA
>CAIODU010000201.1 GCA_903857165.1 uncultured Methylococcaceae bacterium
CAGGGATGCAGGAATCCAGTGCCATGGACGGTAACTCGCCGTTATGTAAGTGTTTGATTCAAGATACACATCAACCCGCAGATTCACCTCCCTGTGACTGGATTCCGGCAGTCCATGCCGGAATGACGGGCTTCAACCACACAGACGGGTGAAAGAATCAGGACATTCCAATTTGTCAACGCTTAGTAAACCTAAAATATTTTTGATGTCAATACAGGATTGGATTTGGCTGTAATGCCGCCACAGTCCGGCAAACCGCCCGCACCGGCCACGGCGACGCAGGCATTGACCGTATTCACGGCCTGGCTGCTGCTGGAATGGGCCAAGGAAGTCTTCAACATCGAGAGGATTTGTCCGCTGCCTAGGGTGGGCCTGAGTTCCAGCAGCAGTGCAATCAAACCGGAAATGTGCGCTGCGGCGAACGAACTGCCCGACATGAAATTATAAGTGGCATGAGGGAGGGTAGTCAGTATTTCCTGGCCTGGCGCGGGAATACTGCTTGCGACCGATGCAATGGAATCACCTTCGACAATGGCGGTCCTCACGGCAATGACCCGCCCGACGGACGCGGGAAAATCTTTTTCCACTGCGGATGTTGAAGGGGCCGAGGCCACGACGATGATGCCGTCATCCAGCGCTTTGCCCACCAAGCGCCCGACCAGCGGATCCTGCGACCCCGTCAAGCTGAGGTTGATGATTTCAGGTTTCAGGTTGATCGCAGTGTTCAATGCCAATGCCAAAGTCAAACTTGTGCAAACCGCATCTGCCTTTTGCGGGGTGGTTTGCCAACAGGCTTTCAGGGCGATAATCTTGGCGTTCGGGGCAATCCCAACGATGCCCAGTCGGTTGTTGGCCGTGGCGGCGATCACGCCGGCCACGGCGGTGCCGTGGATGTCATCAAAACCGTCCTTGGCATCGTCCACGAAATTCTGCTCCAAGGCTATTTGACCGGCCAAGTCGGGGTGCTGGCCGTCCACCCCGGTGTCGATCACTGCGATTTTGATATTCCGTCCAGTGGCCATCTGGTGCGCCGATTCGACGTGCATGTCGCGGATACCGGTTTGCAATTTGAAATACGGGTCAGTGTAGGTTTCCCCCCTCACATGAAATGTTTTCATCGCTTGCACGGCATCAATCCGTTTGTCCTTTTCCAACCGCTTCAATACTTGGCCCATGGATTGATTGGCGGGAATCTCGTAAACCACACAATGGATGCCCAAAGAATTGATGGGCCATTGTGTCACTTGACGGAGTCCATAGTCCTCGGCCAATGCGTCAGCGACCCGTAGACTCCAAGTCGAGTTGCCATAATCGCCGCGCTGCCGATAACCATTGACAGAAGCGCCAATGGGGACTCTTTGGTTGCGCTCATCCTCGAAGGTGATGAGTATCTGGTTTGACGTGGGCAACCTATTGCCGGATTCGGAGGCTTGAGTCAGACTTGTGGCTTTTGGGGTGGCAACGGTGGTGCAGGAAATCGCCAGCGCCATTAGACACCCCAATATAAACAGTCTGGGAATAATTGCCATTTAACCACCTCCCCCATTGGGTTTGCCGGCTTGGGGCAGGGCAGGCTCGGCAAAAATGATTGATTTATTGCCACGCAATTGGTTAAGGGCTTGGGTTAAAGGCATTCCATCCGCAACACGGATCGTATAGACCCCGGCCGGGTTGGGTCCGTCCACAATGTTGCCTTGGATGGAGCCGATGAGTTTGCCGATTTCCCGTTCGGTGACCTGATCCGCGAAAATCACCCGGATATCGCTGGTAGTGAACCGATCCAAGCTATTGGAATTCGCAACAGTATGGTAGGTCTTGATCTCATTAAAGGGCGTCCCGCTAAACAGCAAGGCGAGTGCGATGGCTAACAGCCCCGTGGCAAAAACAGCGGAGAGGTGTTTTGGCGTGAAATGGGGGAAAAGCCAACGGTTCAAATTTTCCAGCCATTGGGCCTTGTCTTGGGTTTGGCTGTTGCGGTTTGCCTTTATTGCCTCTTCCCCATGGATGCGCGACATCAGCCGTTCAAATGAGGGTTTGCATGATATCCCCAATTGCGGAGTCTGTTCCAACTGCTTGGCAAGCATGGCTTGGTTGGCAAGTTCCCTGCGGCACACCAAGCATGCCTGAAGATGAGCCTTCACCCGCGCACGCTCGGAATCCCCCAAGCTGCCATTCGCATACCAAGGGATCAGCAACCAGATTTCGTCATGGCCGGAATAGGCCGAAGATTGTCGAGTGTTCATAGTGGGTTACCTCTGTTGTCGGCGCTGGATTCGGGAAGAAAATCGGGAAACAGCGACTTGAGTTTTTTTCGGGCATTAAACATTCTGGTTTTGACGGTATTTTCCGGGCAATCCATAATCTGGGCGATTTCGCTATAGTGCAAACCTTGCTGATAGGTCAACTCCAGCACCGTCCGTTGATCCGCTGGAAGTTTGCTGAACGCCACCGACACCCAATCTTCAAGCTCCAAGTTTTGCAAGCCGCTGTCTTGGACGCCGGGGATAAGGTCGATTGCATCCTCCAGCTCCAAATGTTCGCCGGGCAAGCGCCCGGACATGGATTTCAGGCATTTTTTATGGGCAATGCCGAAAATCCATGTCGATGCACGGGCTTCCGGTTGAAAGGAGGACGCCCTTTTCCACACCACGTACATGACATCATTGATGATTTCTTCGATCTGATCGAGATGCCGCGTGACCCGGAAAACAAACCGGAACAACCTTGGGTAATAGCGCTTGTACAAAGTCTCGAACGCCACCTCGTCTGCGGAGCATATCCGCAGGATCAAATCATTGTCGCCAGGTTCGCCCGGCTGCGCCTTAGACATGAGTCTTGGTTCCCAATTTTTTGCTGTGTTGAACATTTCTTTAGGGTTCGTGGAGTGGGCCCAACAGACAAAATGACCAACCTCCCTTTCATTTGAGGTTGTCTCTACCTGTTAATTCCCGCTTTAGGCGATTTGGTTCACTCCCCGATGCAAAATTTTGCAAAATAAAATCGACCCGCCTAAAATCCCACCGACAATGAAAAAATAAAGTTCTGCCTGAGTTCAGGCAGTTCAAGCGTCAACCCCTTGCTTGAATCAGCCAAATCGGCGGCATCGGCATAGCGCAAGTCCAGTGCGCCATACTTGAAGAACCAAGTCAGCCCTAAGTTCCAATACAAGGTGGTATATTCGAGGACAGGGGTCGCGTCGTTGTAACCCAGGCACGCAGAAACCGACCAATGGGCGAAGATGGGATAGCGGCCGGTGATTTCAACATTAGTGGCCCCCGCGCCGCGATTGTACGCATCATTGGCGAAATCGAAGCGGACACTGGCGAGGTCGCTGTAATGCAACGCTGCACTGTACTCGTTATAGTCCGAGAATTTTCCGTCAATCCGCCCGTCGTAGAGATAGCGCGCAACCGAAGTTTCGACCCGCCAATGATCGGCCAATTTGTAATTGAAGCCTACATAGGGGTAAAACTCCACGTTCGACCGGTCTGGATAGCCGTTGTCCGCAAAGTCCACCCATGAAATCCATGAACCCACAAAGAAACCCGATTTATGGCCGTAATCCAAGTTGGCGCGTGCGGTTGGATGATTGGCGCTCTTGGAATAGCCCCGGTAAGAATAATTGCTGGAGACGATGGCGAGCGCACCGAACCCCTCCGCCCGTGCCGTGGCGGAAAAATGCATAAGGGACACGCCCAAATAGACAACGCTTATCTTTAGTGAAGGATTCAAGGAAAAATTCGATCAATTGGATGACAGTCTGCGAGTCCATTACCGCAGTCAAGCACAAGTCAAAGAAAATTAAACAACTGATGTTACGCACGAGCATTTAAGCCGGATAACGATGGAGCGTCAAAGCTTGCTTTGACCGCCTGTCGCAGGCAGGCAGGGGCAAGGCAAGCCTTGCCAGTCAAGGCAAGCTTTGACGCTCCAGCCCTGATCCATGCGTAACATCAGTCATGCCATCCAGATTATGCCGGCTCCCTAAGCCAATGCCCCGACTTGCCTCCGGCCTTTTCCAGCAAACGCACCGATTGTATGCACATGCCCCGGTCCACCGCCTTGCACATGTCATAAATGGTCAGCAGCGCGACCTGCACGGCGGTCAGCGCCTCCATCTCCACCCCGGTCATGCCCACCGTCTTCACCGTGGCCTCGCAACGAACCCGGTTTTGCCCAAGTTGCGGTTCGAGCTTCACCCCGACATGGCTAAGGGCTATCGGGTGGCAAAGGGGAATCAAATCCGCTGTCCGCTTGCTTGCCATAATGCCGGCAATGCGGGCAATGCCCAATACATCGCCTTTCTTGTGGCCCCCTTGTTGAATCAAAGCCAGGGTTTGCGGCAGCATTTCGATATAGCCTTCGGCGACCGCGACCCGCCCGGTCGGTTGCTTGTCGCCGACATCGACCATGTGGGCCTCGCCGGATTGGTTGAAATGAGTCAATGAATTCATGGTCTTGTTGGATGTTTGTTTAAAAAAGTGGAAAATAAAGCCCTAGCTGTCGCTAATGCAAAGTCCTGTCATCCGAAACCAACCGCAGCCCCACATTCAGCAGCACCACCTGCTGGCCGAGCAGGTGCACACTGCCCCGGCGACGGTTTTCCCCGGTGTCGCTGAACTCGAACTGATAAACCCGCCGCAACACCATCCGTCCATAGTCATTCCTGGCCGGTTTCATGCTGAACAGGGAAATTGTCTCGTCCAGCAATTGCAGACCCTCCTCTTCACAGGCTCGCCTGACGGCTTTGACACCCGTTTCCCTGGCTCTGAGACTGTCGGACCAGAACCAGGCGACTAATGCAATGATGATAAGGCTGGCGATTTCCATGAGGGCTGCAGTTCAGGCGAAGGTGGTGTAAGTGATATGATTATGGGTGATTCTAGCCTAACCCGCCGTTGACGCAACAGGAGTTTGAGGATTTTGCCGATACTTGCGAAAAACCGCCTGAACCGGATGAAGCTCTGCGCAAGCCGATGGCTCTGCGATAATCCTAAATGCGACCGTTGGAAGTGCGGTAAAATTCCCCGCATACCTCAACTATCACAGTCCGCATGAACATTTCCCTGTCCCACGAAATCATCCCCCTGAAAGAATTCACCGAGAAGGCATACTTGGATTATTCCATGTATGTCATCCTCGACCGTGCCTTGCCGCATATCGCCGACGGTTTGAAACCTGTGCAGCGACGCATCGTCTACGCAATGTCCGAGCTGGGCTTGTCGGCGCTGTCCAAACACAAAAAATCCGCCCGCACCGTCGGCGATGTGTTGGGCAAATACCATCCGCATGGCGATTCCGCCTGTTACGAGGCGATGGTGCTGATGGCCCAGCCGTTTTCCTACCGCTATCCGCTGATTGACGGCCAGGGCAACTGGGGTTCGCCAGACGACCCCAAGTCCTTCGCCGCGATGCGCTATACCGAAGCGCGGCTCACGCCCTATGCCCAAACGCTGTTGGCTGAACTGGAGCAAGGCACGGTCGATTGGGTGCCTAACTTCGACGGCACGATGGATGAGCCTTCCTTGCTGTCGGCGCGTTTGCCCAATCTGCTGCTGAACGGCGCGACCGGCATCGCCGTGGGCATGGCCACCGACATTCCCCCGCACAATCTGCGCGAAGTCGTCAGTGCTTGCATCCACTTGCTGGACAACCCCGATGCGACGCTGGAAGACTTGTGCGGACTGGTTAAAGCACCGGATTTCCCCACCGAAGCGGAAATCATCACGTCAAGAGAAGATATCCTGCGCCTATACCAAACCGGCAACGGCTCGGTGCGATTGCGGGCGCGTTACGAGCAGGAAGACGGCAACATCATCATCACCGCGCTGCCTTATCAGGTGTCGGGCAACAAGATCATGGAACAAATCGCCGCGCAAATGCAGGCCAAAAAATTGCCGATGGTGGAGGACTTGCGTGACGAGTCCGACCACCAAAGCCCGACCCGGCTGGTCATCATGCCCAAATCAAAACGTATCGACGCGGCGCAATTGATGTCGCATTTGTTCGCCACCACCGATTTGGAGAAGAGCTACCGCGTCAACATGAACATGATTGGCTTGGATGGCAAGCCACGGGTGAAGAATCTGCGCACGATTCTCAGCGAATGGCTGGTTTTCCGCACCCGAACCGTCACCCGCCGCTTGCAACATCGCTTGTCCAAAGTCGAAGCGCGGCTGCATATCCTCGACGGCTTGCTGATTGCCTATCTCAACCTTGACGAAGTCATCCGCATCATCCGCACAGAGGACGAACCCAAGCCAGTGTTGATGGCCCGCTTCGGCCTGACGGATATTCAAACCGAGGCCATTTTGGAAACGAAACTGCGCCACTTGGCCAAACTGGAGGAAATGAAGATACGCGGCGATCAGGACGAACTGGGCAAGGAACGGGGAAAGTTGCAAGCCATCCTTGGCTCGAAGGCCAAGCTACACGCACTGGTCAAACAGGAATTGACGCAGGACGCGGAAAAATATGGCGATGCCCGCCGCTCGCCGATTGTGGTGCGGCAAAGCGCCCAGGCCATGGACGAAACCGCGCTGATCCCCAACGAGCCGCTGACGATTATCCTGTCGGAAAAGGGCTGGGTGCGCTCGGCCAAGGGCCACGATATAGACGCGGCCAATCTCGGCTACCGCACTGGCGACGCATTCTTAGCCGCGGCCCAGGGCCGCAGCAGCCAACCGGCTTATTTCATCGACTCGACTGGACGCAGTTATGCCATCTCGGCCCATGACCTGCCTTCTGCCCGCAGTCAAGGCGAGCCGCTGACAGGCCGGTTGAATCCGCCGCCTTTGGCCACTTTCAAAACCGTGCTGGCAGGTTCCGATGAGGACTGGTATTTGCTTGCCACTAGCGGTGGTTATGGTTTTGTCACCCAATTGGGGGAATTCGCCTGCAAGAACCGGGCTGGAAAAGCTTTATTGACCCTGCCTGGGCATTCGGAAGTGTTATTGCCGTTAAAGTTGGGCAATCCCGAAACCGACCGCCTGGCCGTGGTGACTACGCAAGGAAGGTTGCTGGTGTTTCCCTTTAGCGAAATACCGGTGCTGAACAAGGGCAAGGGCAATAAACTGGTCGATATCAAAGCGTCCGATTTGGCGGAAGGGGTTGACCGAATTGTTGGATTATGCGCCGTGCCACCGGGTAGTGCATTGAAAATAATTGCCGGCAAACGCTTTTTGACCTTGCAGGGCAATGATTTGGCGGCGTATGAAGCCGGTCGCGGCAAGCGTGGGCATCCCTTGCCTAGGGGATTCCAACGGGTGGATGGGATGGAAGCGGTTTAAATTCGCAGGGAACACCCGTAGGGTGGCCTACAGGCCGCTTTGACGTTTCGCAGAGCTTGCCGGACTTAGTTGGCGGCATGAAGGCCGCCCTACCATTGACCACAGCCAATGCTGTGTAACATCAGTCACCGTGCAATTATCCGATGCCGTTGCAACCCTCAAAACGACGCAGTAAACTCCACAAAACCATAATCGGCGTAGTTTTTCGACTGATAAACATTGCCGGTCACGTCGTTGCCGAAGGCGTGGGCATAATACGCACTCCAAGAAAAATACTTGTTAAGGTTGTGGGTGAAGCTAATATCCACCATTTGCCCTATCGTGCTGTTGCCGCCGCTGGCCCGCCCAAAATAGCCCAAGGACCCGGAGCGCGAGGTCGCGCCGGCGCCGCCGTAAAACAAGTCGGAGGTTTCAGCCAGCATCAGGTGATGGAAGTCAACCCCGACCTTGGTCGTCTGTGTCGGTGCCACGATGAATTGCGCGAAGGCATCCTGCATGTTCATCATGTTGTAGAACGGGAATTTTGCATACAAGCGCACCGTCGGCAAGATTTGGAAGAACGTGCCATGGGTTCCGTCCCTGGCGTTGGTGTCGCCTGAACCGATGGAGTAGCCGGCCCGGATCCAAGGCTTGAGGAATTCCTCGGTCCATTGATAGCCTGCTTCCGTGGCGAAGGCGTAAGCGCTCTGGCTTAAATTGGTCCAGTCGCCGAACTGGTAAGCGCCCCACACCATGTAATCCACCGCGCCGGGGCCGAGCTTGCTCACGCCCAACAGATGGGTGCCCAGGGTGTGGATCGACAAGTTCCGGTTGCTCAACAACGGGCGAGCTATGGCCGGGCGGTTATCGACCACCTGCACCTCGCTGCGGTCGTCGCCATAGTAAATATAAAACAGGCGGGCTTCGCTGTCGGGAATCAACGCGCCTTTCTTGGTGGTAAAGGCCGCATAGGCCAAGTCGATCTTGCTGATTTCGTCTTGCGCATGGACATTGAATCCGCCCTGGGTCGGGTGCGTGGCAGACAATGTCACATTGAGGGACGGGTTGTCGAAGTTCAGCGATAATCCGTCAAAGCTGCGGGTGACATGGGTGAAATCGAACGCACCGATCAGCCGTTGCGAGACACGAGTGGTCTTCAGCATGTCGAACTTGGCTTCGCCGGTTTTGTATTCGAGGCCGTCGTTGACTTCAAAGCGCCCGGCCTTGAGAAATGTATTGGGCAAGCCGACCATTTTTTGCAGCTTGAAATTAACATAGCCCTGTTTGAGGAACACTTCGTTGGGGTTGACGCTGCTACCGCTGTCCCGGTAGTAGGCCGCACCCAGCCCCAAAGGGCCGACTCCCGCTCCGCCGAAAGCCTGTTCGGGCAGGGCGTAGAGGCCGGTATACTGCCCTTGGGCGAAGGCATCCAAATAATCGCTGGTGAAGTTGACGCCGAGCCGGGCGCGCAATGCACCGAAGCTGTAATCGTTGTGGTCGGCGATCACGCCAGCCTTGGGATTGAGTTGCGGTTGAAAAAAGTCGAACCCTTCGTAACGGGCGCGCAATTCGCCGGTGACCCTAAGGTTCGGCGTGATTTGCCCCAATGGCTGCTCTTCCTCGGCCCAAGCTTGATGCCCGCCACAAACCATGCCTAGGCCGAATAGGATGGCCATAAGCCTGATACGGGGTTTATCCAGACCTTGCACAGGCAGTTGTGTCGATACTAGGCCGGATCGTGGTGGTGTAGACGTGTGCGCTGGTTTCATCGTGAAAGTTTCCCCTCAATAGGATTAGTTATATTTAAAATATTTTATAATATTGTCCGCTTTTTTCCTGTGTCAAATCAAGCGAAGCGTGACAGGGGTTGCAACCTGCGACCCGCTTGGGTGAAGCGAGGCGGAACCCGGGTCTTGCCTTACTCCTCCCCGGATTCCGTCGGAGGCGTCATCCGGGCTACAAACCCCACGCGATCATAAAGCTCAACCAATGGCAATTGACAAGCTATCGACGGCAACACCAAGCTTGCATCCATCTCCGCCACTGCCGAATAAAGCCAAAACCCGCCGGGCTGGCGCTGGAACAATTCGACCGAGGGGTAAAGGGACGAAACCAACACAAAATCCTGCAAAGAATCCAAGTGATTGCGGTAACGCTGGAACTTCTCCCCCCGGTCAAACGACTCCGTACCCGGCGATAGCACCTCGACAATCACCGTCGGGTTGGTCAGCACGTCGCGCCGCCCGTCGTGGAATTTCGGCTCGCCGCAGACCACGGTGACATCGGGATAGGAAAACAACCCTTGCGTCTGTCCGGGGAAATATTGGCCACTTAGCACCTTCATATTGGGCGACAGCGCACGGCAAGGCTTGCTCTTAAGCTGGCCGTGAAGAATCCCAATCAAGTTGGCGCTGATCGTACTATGCTCCAGGCTCTCCCCGGCCATCACGTATATCAGCCCGTCAAAATATTCATGGCGGGTTTCCGCTTCGCGCTCGTAGGCGAGGTAGTCGTCAAAGCTTAGCAGCGGTGTGGTTTGTGGCAAGCCCATGGCATTTCCCCTTTTTTCAAACGCCCTCATTTTAACTTACCGTCCGATATTACGCACTGCCTTGGAATTTGTTGTGTGAATCGAACACACGACCCGCACATTTGGCCACACGCAGGCTATCCAAGATCACCAGGCAGGATTGCCAAAAGCCGCACCATGAGATAGCCAGTAAAACCAGCGGGGCGACCGCCAACAGCAATTCTCATTATGGCTCCATTGCCGTCATTCCGGCATGGATGCCGGAATCCAGTGCCACGGACGGTGACATGTCGGTTGCGTAAGTGTTTGAAAAAGGCTTGATGGCGACCCCTAGATTCACATCCTTGTGACTGG